>NZ_JBICRM010000015.1:0-213670 GCF_043197025.1 Nonomuraea marmarensis | reverse complement strand
TCGCGTTAAACCTGATCCGGCTGGACGCCTGGTGGAACGACCACCCACTCGATCGGACCCGCACCAGCCACCTCGCCCGGCTGGAACTCGCCCTTGCCTCGTGATCACGAATAAGCCACCAGGGTCCCTGGTGGAGACAAAACACACCCCGGTGCCCCGCTTCATCGCCTTCACCAGCCAAGGCGGCATTCCCCAAGATCTCAACGCTCGGCTGACCAAACTGAATTTCACGATCTACAAGGCGTCCGCGGCACTTCCGAGAAGCGTGGACGGCCACGCCGAGCAAGCGGCGGCGGGGTTACGGCAGAACGTCCCAGCGCAGATCAGGGACTTAGGCGGCCGGATCACCAATGTCGTCAGCGCTTTCTCCACCGTACAGATCTGCTCGCGGGTATGCGCGGACAGGCTGAACAAGTTCATCGCCGACCCCCGCAAGAATGTTCAGCCAACCACGAATGGAATGATCGCGGGAGGCAGATAGACAAAGAATTCCTGCGCAAGGCGAGGGAATTCTTCGGTATCCGGGGACTCGTGGCCACCACGGTCGCGTCCCAGGCTTTCATCGCGGGATTCTTCCAGGGCAGGGGCGGCTCGGCCGGGAGGGTGAGAGGACGATAGGCAAGGACTCGCCCAGGCCGTGCGACCGACCGTGGCCGCACGGCCCGGACGTGTCCTTGACCCCACCGGCCACGGTCCCCAGGATGGAGCGCATGACCGAGGACGAGCTCGTCGAAGCGATCCGCACGACCCCTGAGCTCCTGCCTCCCGCGGCGCCGGAGGCGGTCGCGGAAGCGGAGCGGGCCATCGGGCACCCGCTTCCCCCGCTGCTGCGCCGCCTGTACCTCGAGGTGGCCAACGGCGGCTTCGGCCCCCGGGATGGGATATTGGGGGTGGCCGGTAGCGAGTACGAGCACCATGGCGAAGTCGCCGACATCGTCGAGATGTATCAGGGCACCCGCGCCGATTGGCCCGGCAGGTTGTGGCTTTTCGACTGGGGTTGCGGGATCTGGTCCGTCGTGGATTTACGGGATCCGGCCGGCCCGATGTGGATATGGGACCCGAACATCGATGCATCCGTCTATCCCGATGAATCTCCGATGACTCCGCAAAACATGACGCTGGCCGAATGGCTCGCCGAGTCCGTCAAGGGCAATCTGGTGAAGGCCTTCGAAACCTCGGATCTCGGCGCCGTCGCCGAACGCAGGCGCCAGTTCGACGCGCGTCCCGGCGAGCTGGACTACACCCCGCCGGAGTGCCTGGACGACGACGAGATCGTACGCATGATCTCCGGGCTGCCCGGCCTGACCCCACCGGCGCCGGAGGCCGCGGTCACCGAGGCGGAACGGGTCTTGGGATTCTCGCTGCCGCCCTTGCTGCGCAGAATCTACCTGGACGCGGCCAATGGAGGGATCGGGCCGGGCCGCGGCATCCTCGCGCTGCGCACGGCGGACACCGATCCCCTCACCGATATCGTCACCTGCCATCGGACCTGGATCTCCGGCCCGGACCCTTTCGTCCCTCCGGGCCTGATCTGGCTCTGCCCGTGGGAGCCGGCGATCTGGTCTCTCGTGGACTGCCGTGATCCGGTGGGGACCATGTGGATCTGGGATCCCATGGGCCCGCACCTCCCGCCGGACCGGCCCGGCGAGGAGACGGCGGCCGGAGCGTTGTCGCCGCACCACATGACGCTTGCCGAATGGCTCACCGAATGGCTGACGGGCTCGTTCACGAAGGATTTCCGACCCGCCGACCTGCGCGCCGTCGCAACCCGCAGGGCCCCTGATCACGGGCGAGCTCCTGCCTCGATCGCCCCGATGCAGGTCAGCAGCCATCATCGCGCAGAGTGTCAAATCATGTGACAGCAACCCCGGTTCATCATTCCACTAGTACTGGGAGGCCTCAGATCGACGTGCTCCTGCGGGCTGGCGTCGACCGGGCCAACAGCCATCTCGACAAGGCGTCCGGCGCGAAGGCCTCCCGCCCGAAACTCGATCTCGTCCTGCAGTTGCTGCGCGAGGGCGACGCGTTGAAGGTCACCCACCTGGACCGGCTGTCTCGGTCAATGCTGCATCTGGTGACGCTCGGCGCGGAGCTACGGGAACGGAAGATCGGCCTGCACGTGATCGAGCCAGGGCATCGACACCGACACCGCTGAGGGCCGAGCGATGTTCGGGATGCTCAGCGTCCTGGCCGAGCTGCAGCGTGAGCTGATCCTGGCGAACACGATGGACGGGCTCGCCTCAGCGCGGGCCCGCGGCCGGGTCGGCGGCCGTCGACCTCGGTTGAGCGAGGACCAGGCGGCGCTTGCCCAGGAGCTGTACGACGCGGTGTACGGACACCTGAACAAGGAGACCACCGTGCCGCAGCAGCCGAAGACCTCGTCAGCGGGGCGAGGATGATGTAGGCCTCCTCTTCTGGCCCCTTTGCGCAGGTCGCAGGGCCAGCTTCATGACGCGGGGGCTTGTGCCGCTGATCGGGTTTGCGGGCGTGGGAGGCGGAACAGCTGGTGCAGTCGGCGCAGGGACTGTTGGTCGCCGGAGGCGGAGGCGGTGCCGTTGTTGATCGCTTCGGCGAGGGTTGAGCGGCCGGCGGCGAGGTCGCGGAAGACCGCGCCGCCGATCGTGATGATCACGTCGGGGTGCTGGGCCGGGCCGTGCACCGTTTCGATGGTGCCGTCGTCGATACGGGCGTGGAAGATCTCCTCCTCGACGCGAAACTCATACAGTGCGTGCAGGCCGGCAGCCGCCTCGGCGTCGAAGCACGCTCTCAGGCCGAGTACGGCCCAGCCGGGGTGGAAGGTCTCCTGTTCGAGGGGTTCGTCCATCGCCCATTTGAGGCCCCACCGGGCCAGCGCCAGCACTGCGGGGCCGAGCTCCTCGCCGGCCTGGGTGAGGGCGTAGGCGGGGGTGCGGGCCGGTGGAGGGAGGGTGACCTTGTGGATGAGTCCTTCGCGTTCGAGGTGCTTCATCCGGGCGGCCAGCAGGCCGGTGCCCAGGCCGCGCAGGCTGTGTTGCAGGTCGCCGAAGCGTTTGGGGCCGGTCAGCAGCTCACGGATGAGTAGAAGGGTCCAGCGTTCCCCGATGAGGTCGAGGGTGCGCGCGGTTGCGCAGTATTGGTTGTAAGTTCGCTGTTCCACTTCAGCATTCTAATCCTGAAGCTTCTCGTTATTGAACTGGCCTGCGTGGGCCTCTAGGAATGTCCTGAAGATCTTGCTGGTTGGGTCGGCGTGAGCTGGCTCACCCTCTTGCTATGCAGTGATCGGTTTGAGGGTCCAGGTGTTGTTGGTGTGGGTGAGTCCGAGGTTGATCAGGCGGCGGAGGTTGAGGGCGGCGGCGCGGTGGTGGAGCCAGCGGTCGTTGGCAGCGGTGCCGCGGTAGGGCAGGCGGCGGTTGCCGCGGGCGACGAGCCAGGCCACGGCGCGTTCGACCATGGGTCGCCAGCGTCGGTAGTCGTCTTGCCAGGCGGGGTCGGTGGCGGCTTGGTGGCGGGCGGCGGCCTGCAGGTCGTGGTGCGGGCGGATGGTCAGGATGCGGCCGGTCGTGGCGGTGGTGCAGCGATCATGCAGGGGGCAGGTGGCGCACAGGCCGGTGAAGGTGGCGCGGCGTTGCTGGTAGCGGCCCGAGGGGGCGGCGAGGGGGACGGTGTGGCCGGCGGGGCAGGTGACCGTGCCGGCGGCGGTGTCGATGGCGAAGTCGTCCAGGGTGAACCCGCCGGCCACGGCGGGCTTGAGCGCGGGTGGTTTGATCAGCAGATGGTGCCCTGCGGCGGTGAGGGTGGCGCGCAGTTCGGCGGCGGCGTAGGCGGCATCGGCCAGAATCTGCAGCACTCCGCGCTCGCCGGCGAGCAGGTCGGGGGCAACAGCGGCCTTGTGGTGGACGGCTCCAGCACCGGGGCGTAACGCCACCGCGGTGAACAGTCCGGTCTCCGGTTCGACGGCCAGGTGGGCCTTGTAGCCGTCCTCGCGCTGCTGACCGCTCTTGTGGATGTGCCGGGCCTCGGGATCGACGGTGGAGATGATGCGGTCGGGTGCGGTGCGGCGAGCGATCCGCCACCGTCCGTCGGTGCCGTCAGAGCCATCGGCGGGCTCGACATCCTGGCCCGCGATCAGGGCCAGCAGGCCGACCGCCCCTGCGGCCGGCTCGTCCAGGTCCCGGCCCCTCAGCCGCTCCAGCAGGGTGAGCGCGTCGGTGACCAGCCCGCTGACCAGGGCATTCTTGGCTTCCTCGTCGTCCCAGGCGATCTTCGGCTTGCCCGGGTCGGTGTAGTCGTGAGCGTGACAGTGCGCCGCCACCAGCGCACTCGCGCCGGGCACCTGGCGGGCCACCCGGCGGATCGCAGCGATCAGCTGGGTGATGGTGTCCTGGGTGGCGACCGCATCCAGCAGCACCGCCGAGTCCAGCGCCCGCCGCGTCCGGCCGGCCAGCACCCCGGTCTGCTCCACCACGGCGCGGACGGTCTGAAAGATCCGGTCCGGATCCGAGGAGCGGGCCAGCCGACGCCGGAAGTAGGTCAGCAGAGACGGATCGAACCCCTGGTCATGCAGGCCAAGCCCGCAGGCGGCTTTCCACCGCAGATCGAACCGCAGCGCTCCGACCGCCTCCTCATCCGACAGGCCGTGCAAAGCCTGCAACACCACCACCGTGGCCAGCAGGCCCGGCGGCACCGACGGACGTCCGTTGACCGGCGCGTACATATCCGCGAACGCCTGCGACGGAAACAACACCCGTCGGTGCTCGGCCAGGAACGCGAACACGCTCCCGGCCGGGATCATCTCCCGGCATACGACCCATCATGACCCGAGTCTGAATCCCGAAACTCCGCCTGACCAGACCGCCAAGATCTTCAGGACATTCCTAGAAGGAGACGGGCCAGCGCCTGCGGGTCGGTGAGCATCACGTCGTGCGGGCCGTCCAGGGCGATGGACTGGTAGCCGATCGCTGCGGCGAACTGGCCGAAGGCATAGGTCTGCGGTCGGCAGTAGATGCCTGTGCCCGGTATCCGGTTGACTGCTCCGCTCAGCCGGGTCGTCTCGGCGAAGGTGCGCAGCGGCTGGGGCCGCAGGCGCTGGGCGAGCCAGGCCGCGTCGTCGGGGTCGGTGATGCCGAACATCGCCGGAGCCGGGGCAGGGATCTGGTCGTCCACGGTGGTGCGGGCGGCGGCCTGGATCGCGTGGACGAAGGTCTCAGGTGCCAGGCCGAACATGCTGGCGCCGTCGTCGCCGGCCCAGCCGTCCACCAGGATGACGTGGTCCACCAGATCGGGCCGCAGGTCGGCCGCCTGCCGGACGACCAGGCCCGCGTAACTGTGCCCGACCAGCACCAGATCGTCTCTCAGGGCGTCTGCCAGGGTGTCATCGGCTGCGGCGTCGAGGGCCGCGATGACCTCTTGGACGTGCGTGTGCAGGCCGACGTCGCCGTCCAGGGTGAGGGCAGGAGCGATGGTGCGCGCTCCGGCTTGGTGCAGCAGCGGGGTGAGGCGGTCCCAGGCCCAGGGGCCGTGCCAGGCGCCATGCACGAGGACGAAGGTGGTCACGGGTGTCCTTCCGTACCGATCATGGGGCGAATCAGGGGCAGGACGCAGCTGGCGAACCCTTCCATGCCCGCGTGGTGGTCGTCGACGGCCAGGCGGATCACCACGTGGCGTGCTCCGGCACTGGTGTAGGCGTTGAGCCAGTCGGCGGCCTCGTGTGCCGTACCGGCGAACATGGCCTGGACGGTCTCGACAACCTCCAGCGGGGCGTTGTAGTAACGCTCGATACTCGTCCGCAGACGCCTGCGCGCCCGCTCAGGGTCCTCGTCCAGGCACAGCGTCGCGTACAGCGCGGGGGTGAGCGTGCGGACCGCCGCCTGCTGGATGACGGCCAAGTCGCGAGCATAATCCTGCGCGGCGGGCGGATAGGGCAGCCAGCCGTCGGCCAATCGCGCCACCCGCCGCAGCGCCGGTTCGCCGCCTCCGGCCAGCCAGATCGGCGGACCTGTCGGCCGGGTCGGCGCAGGAGCCAGCCTCACGTCGCGGAAGTTGAAATGCAGCCCGGTGAAGGAGACCGCTTCTGCGGTCCACAGCCGTCGCATCGCCTCGATCGACTCCTCTAGGCGGCTGATGCGGCGCGGGAAGGCGACACCGACAGCGGCGAATTGGGCCTCGGTGTGGGGGTTGGGGAATCCGCCACCCATACCGACGATCAGGCGGCCGTCGGCGAGCCGGTCCAAGGTGGCGAGTTGGTGCGCCAGCAGGATCGGATGGCGCAGCGCGGGCAGCAACACCGCGGTACCGAGCGTGATGCGCCGGGTGGCGATGGCCACGGCCGCCAGCAGGAGCAGCGGGTCGGCGCGTGGCCTGGTCACGGGGCTGTCGCCGGCCCAGACGGAGTCGAAACCCAGTGATTCGGCGCGGCGCGCCTGATCGATCAGATACTCCGTTTCGTGGTCGCCGCGGACGGCCTGATCGCGTGTCGGTAGCAGGTAGCCGATTTTCAATGGAGCCATGTGGTCACCTCTCATGGTCGTCAGGTTTCCTGATCTTAGATGTTGACTTCCTATTTTTGAAGTCTAAGATTCACTTTCAGGAATCTAGAGAGGAACGTGTCATGACGAACGCGCTTTACACTGCACAGGCCTCCGTGACCGGCGGCCGAGCGGACGGCCACGGGCGTACCGCTGACGGCAGGCTGGACGTGAACCTGCGCCAGCCCAAAGAGTTGGGTGGGGACGGTGAAGGAACCAACCCCGAGCAGCTGTTCGCCATCGGCTACGCCGCCTGCTTCGCCGCCTCACTGGCGCTGGTGGGGCAGCGCAGGCAACTACGCGCGGATGACGCGGCGATCGACGCGAAGGTCATGCTCATCCCTGCCGGCAACGGCGGATTCAAGCTGGGTGTCGAACTCGAGATCGGGCTGCCGTCGATCGCCGACGCCGCCCAGGCCTGCGACCTGGTCCGGGTGGCGCACCAGGTGTGCCCCTACTCCAACGCCACCCGCGGCAACATCGACGTGGGCTTGGTCGTCAACGGCACGCGACTGTGACACCCCGCCGTGCGGTGGGGTTCGCCTTCATAGGCAAGCGCACCCGCCGCACGGCGTGTGCGTGCTTCACCACTATGGCTGACCTGCAGAAACAGGCTTAGCGTACGGTTGCGTTCGCTGGACCGGAACCGACCGGCCCATAGGCGCGCCGATCCGCTCTGGGGGTGCGCAGGTAGCCATTGAGCGTGGTGCGCTTGACGCTGATCTCGTTGGCGATCTGCTGGACGGTGTACAGCCGTTAACCATCAAGATCTTTCTCACCTACCAGTATCGCCCCGGGAACCTGCTGGACGACGTCCGCGGCCGATGGCTCACCGGTGGGTCTTCCCGCTGTACGGGGCGCGTGCCTTCATCCGCGACGACGGCGCCATCAACCTGCGGCGCGGCACCTGGAAGGCGACCTTCCGCTGAACGGCCCCCGCGACCGGCCGCCCCGAAGATCACGATTGGTGATCAGTGCGACTGGACTGCTCCGGTATGGATCTTCGGGTGGGGGCTGACCTGCGACAATTCCGCCGATAGCTGGATAATGCGGGTTCGCCCGTCCGTCCGCTGAACATATGTCGGCTGCGCCTTCACCCCTGCGGGGTGGGGCGCGCTGTCGTCTGTCATAGGGGGCTTCGCGATGGCCGGTCAACTTTCTCACTGAGGAACAACGGAGCCTGTGGGGCCGCTACAACGCTGTCCCCGACATCACCCAGCTCGGCGGGTTCTTCCACCTCGACCCGACCTCGCGGCGGCGGGCGATGGCCGCCAACGGCGCCCGTAACCAGCTCGGCTACGCCGTCCAACTCGGCACCGCACGGTTCTTGAACTGCTTCCTGGACGACCCCGAGGACGTCCCGGCCGCGGTCGTCGACTACGTCGCCGAACAGCTCTACTCGCGGCACATGTTCATCTGGCTGACCTTCTCCCAGACGCTGGAGGCGGTGATCGCCGGCTGCGAGCAGGCGTGGCGGTTCTTCGGCGGAGTGTTCCAGGTGCTCATTCCCGACAACCTGAGCCCGGTTATCTGCGATGCCGACGCCATCAACCCGACCTTCACCGCAGGCTGTGGGCGATCGCCCCGCAGAGGGAGTGACATGCTCAAGCGGCCCGTAGTCAGACGGCCGTGGTGAGCTACGCCCACGGCAGTTCTTTCGTCACGGTCGCCCGGACGACGTCGGCCCCACCGCTCCCGCCATGCCGTCGATCTGCTGATATGGCCTGCAGCTTCTCCAAGGCGGGCTGAACATGCTGTCGTACGTCCGGTCCGCCGAGGCGCTTGTGGGTTCTCCGTATTGTTCGGCGATCAGCTCTTCTGCGCGAGGGGGCCGAGATCGCGGACGACCTCGGACAGGGCCCGGATGAGCTCGTTCTCCGTCTCGCTGCGCCACACCAGCGCGTACGGCAGCGCCCCTATGTCGGTGATGGGCAGGTAGGCGATGTCCGGCCGTACCCAGTAGCGGGTCATGTGGGCGGGGAAGAGGGTGACGATCTCGGCCATGCTGGTGAGGGTGATGGCCTCTTCGGCGTCGCGTACGGAAGGGCCGCGCTCGATCGGGCGGCCACGGCGAGTCTGTGGCGGCGCGTAGGCGTCGAACCAGTAGTCAGGCCCGGCTTCGCTGTCAGGGTGGGAAAAATCGGCGACCATCTCCAGTGAGACCGACGTGCGCCGGGCAAGCTCGTGGTCGACGGAGACGGCCAGCACCCGTGGCTCGGCGAACAGGGCCGGGCCCACGATGATGTCGGGCTCCTCGACGGGCAGCCAGGTGACCACGACGTCGACGTCCCCGCGGCGCAGCGCGGCGAAGGCGTCGCTGAACTGTGTGCGCTGGATGCGCAGCCGCCACTGCGGGTGACGGATGCGGAAGACGTCCCAGTAGGGGCGCAGATCGTAGGCGTTCATGGGGAGCATGCCGACGCGCAGCGTGCCGGTGATGCCCTGGGCGGCCAGTTGGGCGCGCTGCACGCTGTCTTTCAGCCCGGCGTAGAGGGGCCGCAGGTCGTCGCGGAGCTGGCGGCCGACCGGGGTCAGCCGTACCGTGCGGTTGTTGCGCTCGAACAGCGGGGCGCCGATCTGCCGCTCCTGCTTCTGGATCGCCTGGGTGACGCGGGCAGGCGACAGGCACAGCCGGGCGGCGGTGCGGCCGAAGTGCAGCTCCTCGGCCAGGGTCAGGAAGATCTCGATGTCGCGCAGTTCCATGCCTGTGCTTCGTTTACTCCCACTGAAGATGATCTTTCGGGATTCGTCGTTGTTCCGGGTGCTCACCGTACTTGATCCTCGGAGCGTACGGATCGCTCGTTCGATGGAGCATGTTGATGGACGTCCTCATTTCCGGCGCCGGCGTCGCCGGGCCCGCTCTGGCGTACTGGCTGCGCCACCACGGTGTCATCCCCACCGTGGTCGAGCGCGCCCTCCAGGTGCGCGCGGGTGGGTACGCGGTGGGCTTGCGCGGCGAGGCGTTGGACGTGCTGGACCGCATGGCCCTGCTGGAGCAGGTCAAAGCGCTGGACACGCACATGGGCGACGCGGCGTTGGTGGACCGTGACGGCAACCAGTACGCCACCCTCCCCGCGGCGATCTTCGCGGGCGACCTGCAGATTCTCCGGGGTGACCTGACTGGCCTGCTGTATGAGGCCACCCGCCTGGAGGTGCAGTACGTCTTCGGCGACTCGATCGCCGGCCTGGAGCAGGACGCCGGCGGCGTGCGGGTCACCTTCGAACGCGGCCGGCCGCGCCGCTTCGACCTGGTGGTCGGCGCCGACGGGCTGCATTCGCGCACCCGCTCGCTGCTGTTCGGGCCGCAGGCGCGGTTCGTCCGGCACCTGGGCATCTACACGGCGATCTTCAGCCTGCCCAACCACCTCGGCCTGCGAAACACCGGCCGACTCCACAGCATGCCGGGCAAGGCGGCTGGCATCTTCAGCGCCCGCGACAACACCGAAGCGCGGGCGGCGCTGCACTTTGCCTCCGGGCCGCTGGCCTGCGACCGCTACGACGCCGAGCAGCACAAGCGCATCGTGGCCGAGCAGTTCGCCGGAGAAGGCTGGCAGCTCCCGCGACTGCTGGAGGAGATGAGCAGGGCGCCGGACCTCTTCTTCGACGCCAACGCCCAGGTCGAGATGGAGTGCTGGTCCTCGGGCCGGGTGGTGCTGCTCGGGGATGCCGGCTACGCTGCGGCGCCGACCTCGGGCCGGGGCGCCTCCCAAGCGCTGATCGGCGCCTACATCCTGGCCGGCGAACTGGCCGCGGCCGGCGGCCACCATGTGGCGGCCTTCGCCGCCTACGAGCGGGAGATGCGCGGCTTCGTCGCCGAGCACCAGCAGATGGGGCGCGAAGGGGCCGACCGGTTCTTCATGGGCACGCCCAACCAGCAGGTGCTCGACATGCTCGCCGCCAACGTACCGGAGGTGACCCGCGCGCAGATCGTCAGGCTCAAGGACTACGCTCCCAGCTTCTCGGCGAAGTGCCCGTGACCGATGGGAACCATGAAAGCCCATCGCCACCAGCAATCACGCAGAACAGGGCGCATCTGCCACCGCGGGCAGCAGGGCGGTACCGGAGGCCGCTGTCCTCCGCTGCTCCTCCAGCCCACCGCTGACCCCCTCACGGGCGTCCTCGATCCAGCTGACTCACCCTCGTGCTCGCCGTCGACCATGCGGCGGCGTGTCAGCGGCCGCGTCAGGATGGCAACGGCCCGGTATCAAAGCGGTCGGCGATGGTGGCTGCCATGCACGATTCAGCGATTGCAGCCTCGGGCTGCGACAAGCATACGAAGACAAGATCGTGCTCGATGGCATCTAGCTGGATGTCCGGTGGGGAAGTCGAGCCGGAGCATAAGCGCCACGGGCTCACCAGGCCCAACTCGCCGCGGCCATAGGCGTCAAGCCGGGACAGGTCTTGAAGATCGAACACTGTAGACAAGGAGATTGATGATGGGACACAGCGGCGGCGTCTCCGAAACGGGGCTGCGCAGGCTGCGTGAGGGGCTAGCGCGGTATGTCGATTTCGGGAAGATTCCCGGGCTGGTGGCCCTGGTCGGCCGGGGCGGCCAGACGCACGTGGAAGCGATCGGGACGATGCGTCATGACGGTGGTGCGCCGATGCTCCGGGACACGATCTTCCGGATGGCTTCCACGTCCAAGCCGGTCACTATGGCGGCGGCGATGGTCCTGCTCGATGAGTGCCGGCTGCGGCTGGATGACCCGGTCGATGAGTGGCTGCCGGAACTGGCCGACCGCGGTGACCTCCTGCTGACCGTGGCCGCACTGCACGGGAACGTGATGGCCGGTTTCACCGAGATCCTCATCCGGGCCGGTGAGCAGCGGCGGGCGCTGCAGTACGACACCGCGGTGGTGCCCAAGCACCGCGGGCACGGGCTCGGCAGATGGTTGAAGGCCGCGATGGTGGGGCGGCTGCGGGCCGAGCAGCCCGGGCATCACCGAGATCGAGACGGACAACGCCCAGGACAACGTCCACATGCTCCCGTCAATCAGCACCTCGGCTTCCGCGAGCATCGCCGCAGCCACGAGTACCAGCTGGACGTGCAAGCAGGGATGAGATGACCGCCGAGAACCGGGCCGTACCATCACCTTCGGAGGTCCCCTGACCCCGACCACTCGATGATCGAACAAGATCGAGAGAACTCAAGGAAGGCTTCGCAAGCCTTCCCGACGCGGACGCAGACCGTTGAGAGCGGTCTCGACGATGCTGTCGGCATAGTCGGGGGTGAGCGCTCCGCTGCGCTGGAGCCATCGGTTGAGCAGTGGTCCCCAAAGCATGTCCACGGCCACGTCGAGGTTGAGGCCCCCGGCCAGCTGCCCTGCCCGCTGGGCGCTGCGCAGTCGTTGTTTCTTCAGCTCTCTCATCGGGCCGTCCAGTCGTTCCGCGTAGAGTGCGGCGAGCGCCGGATCATGGGTGATCTCCGTGTTCAGGGCGCGCATCGGCTCGTCGTAGCGCGGATCGTTGAGTTCTTCGATCGTGGCTCGGAGCACTGTCTTCAGGTCTGCCTCCAGATCACCGGTGTCGGGCAGGGCACTCCCTTCGCCGTCTGGTCGCTCGCTGAGCATGAGGAAGGCATCGAAGAGGACCGCCCCCTTGGAGGGCCACCAGCGGTAGATCGTCTGCTTGCCGACACCGGCCCGTGCCGCGATGCCCTCGATGCTCAGCCTGGCGTATCCCACCTCCTGCACCAGCTCGAATGCCGCGGTGAGGATGGCCCGCCGGGAGACCTCGTTCCGGCGCGTCGTAGTGGAGAGGGGCTTGCGCTGTGTCGTCATGCCGTCGAATCTAACAAAGAACGAGACGAGACGGTCCGTCTTGACCTGGGAAAGAGAAGCCGCTACCGTCATCACTCGTCGAGTCGAGACGGATCGTCTCGACTGGATACGTGCAACCGATTGGAATTCTGCATATGCATACCCCGCCGACCGTCTCTTCCCGCACCTGGTTCATCACGGGAGCCAGCCGCGGCCTGGGCCGTGCGTTCGCTCTCGCCGCGCTGGAGGGCGGCGATCACGTGGCCGCAGCCGCCCGCACCATCACGCGACAGGACTTCGACGACCGGTACGGAGACCGAGTCCTTGCCCTTCCCCTGGACGTGACCGACCGCGACGCGGTGTTCACCGCCGTCAACACCGCCGTCGAGCACTTCGGCCGGCTCGACATCGTGGTGAACAATGCCGGGACCATGTCCTCGGGCATGGTGGAGGAATTCACCGAGGCCGAGGCACGCGCCCAACTGGAGGTCAATCTCTTCGGGGCGATGTGGGTCTGCCAGGCCGTCCTGCCGCACCTGCGTACCCAGGCATCCGGTCACATCGTGCAGGTCTCCAGCATTGCCGCCCTGGGCGGCTTCCCGAGCACCGGCCTGTACAGCGCGAGCAAGTTCGCGCTGGAGGGCATGAGCGAAGCACTGGCGATGGAGGCCGCGCCGTTCGGCGTCAAGCTCAGCATCGTTCAGCCCGGCGGCTACTGGACCGACCTGTACACCAGCATGACGACGACGTCGCCTTTGGCGGAGTACGACCCGTTGCGCGCCGAGCTGGAAAAGCAGTGGGCCGAGGGCTCGATCGACAGCGAGCCGCGTCTGGCCGCCGAGGCACTGCTGAAGCTGGTCGACAGCGAAGACCCGCCGCTGCGGCTGCTACTCGGCAGCATGGTCTACGACCTGGCCTTCGACATCTCCCGCCGGCGGATGGAGACCTGGGCCGCCTGGGAGCAGGTCAGCCGCGCCGCCGAACACGCCGTACCCGCCCCCGAAACCGCCGGTTGACCGGCGGACCGGTGTCACGCGCCCGGTACGCCCGCGCCTGACATGCCCGCCCTCAACCCACGACACCCGACGCGGAGCCCTGGTGGGCGAACCGACGACCGTTTCCGCGACGTTTGGTCTTGGTCCTGTCTGCCTCAGGCCGGGGCCGCCCTCCCGCAGGCGGCTCAACCTGGGCAATCTCGATACCCCGGGCACCAGAAGGACCGCATTCCACCATCCATCCGTTCAACTGCGTTTCGTACATATTCAAGGAGCACACCACCATGTCCATCACCCTGACCGAGCAGGACCAGCTCACCCTGCGCACCGCCGCTTACGGCGCCGTCACGCTGCTGGCCGCCGCCGATGCCGCCGGCAAGCCCCACAGGATCGCCACCAACGGCTCCATCGCCCTGTACTCCGCCACCGGCCTGGTCGGGCACGTGCTCGCTGACAAGTCAACGGGCGTGAACCTGAACGGCAAGTCCGTAGCCGCAATCGCCGACCATGTGCTACCGGCCCTGACGGCAGCCATGAGTCTGCTCAAGGAGCAGGATCCGGTAGAGGCCGACAACTTCCGCAGCACCGTCATCGTCGCCGTCGAAGCAGCCGCCCGCACCCACCAGGGCGAGCCCAGCCCCACCCTGGCCGACATGACCCGCAAGATCACCGAAGCCCTCGACGCCGCTTGAGGGCATGCCGACCCGCGCAGCTACAGCTTGTCACGCGGTCCTGTCCGGACCCCGTGACACGGCGGCGTGGCGGGTCGGGGAGGGGGCGAACCCCGCCGGGGCGGCCAAGCGCTGTGCCGGGCCATGCCCGGCGGATTCGACCTCGATGACTTCGCCATCGACACCGCTAGAAGGGGTACACATGTCAATCTCGCAGCGGCGAGGGTCCTTCGCCGCGGTCGCACTCGCGACCGCGCTCGTGGTCGTGGTCGCCAATGCTCCCGCCGCATCCGCGACGGCGAAGTCGGCGATCGAAGTCTCCGGCGGGCTGACGCAGCCCGTCTTCTCCTACCAAGACGCGATCCGCGAGCACGTCCGGGTGCAGTCGCCGGTCGACAGCGACGGCGACGGCAAGAAGGACCTGGTCCGGGTGGACATCATCCGCCCGAAAGAGTCCGGTTCCGGGCTCAAAGTCCCGGTGATCATGCACCAGAGCCCGTATTACGACCAACCGGGCGTCGGCTTCGAGCTGGATCACAAGAAGTACGACGCGGACGGGAACCTGACGAAGTTTCCGCTCTTCTACGACAACTACTTCGTGCCGCGCGGGTACGCGTTCGTGTCCGTCGACATGGCCGGTACCAGGTTGTCGGACGGCTGCCCGACCTCCGGCGGTCCGTCCGACGTGCTGGGCGGCAAGGCGGTCATCGACTGGCTGAACGGCCGGGCGACCGCCTACGACGCCAAGGGCGCCGCGGTGAAAGCCTCCTGGACTACCGGACGCACCGGGATGATCGGCCATTCGTACGAGGGATCGCTCGCCATCGGCGTCGCCGGCACCGGCGTGCGGGGGCTGGAGACCATCGTGCCGCTCGCGGGCCCCAGCAGCTGGTACGGAATGTGGCGCGCGAACGGCACCCTCACGGATTTCAAGGGTGGGCAGGAATGGTTGGCCGAACTGGTCGACGAGGACCCGGACGAGAAATGCGGGGCGGTGCACCAGCGCATGAGCGAGGGCTCGGATGACGCCACCGGCAACTACAACGCCTACTGGCACGAGCTCGACTACCGGACCGGGCCGGTGTCGAAGGTGCGCAACGTGCGCGCCAGTGTCTTCTCGGTGGTGGGGATGCAGGATCGGAACGTGATGGCCGACCAGTTCTCCACGTGGTGGGCCGGGCTGCCCCGCACGGTGCAGCGCAAGGTGTGGGTGACGCAGTACGGGCACCTCGACCCGTTCTGGGCCCGCCGCGAGGTGTGGGTCAACACCCTGCACCAGTGGTTCGACCACGAACTGATGGGCATCGCCAACGACATCATGCGCCAGCCCCGCGCCGACGTGCAGCTCGGCCCCGACCGCTGGATCACCCAGGCCGACTGGCCGGCACCGACCCGGACGCGGACCTTGCGACCGCAGCAGGACGGCTCACTCGCCGGCGCGCCCTCGAAGGGAAGCGGCAGCTATCTCGACACCAAGCAGACCGAGATCGCGATGGCCGGCGACCCCGCCACCTCCAACCCCAACCGGCTGGCCTTCCTGACCCCGCCGCTGAACAATGCGCTGCGGCTGTCCGGAACGCCGTCGGTGAGCCTGCGCCTGAAGCTGGACAAGCCGACCGCCAACCTGGGCGTCATGCTCGTCGACTACGGCACCGACACCCGCATCCACGGCGTCGACCCCAACAAGGGGCAGGGCCTCAAGCTCATCGACGGCGAAGACTGCGTCGGCCAGAGCACGGCAGATGACGACGGCTGCTACCAAAGGGCTGCCGACAACACGGTGACCTCCGGCTTCCAGGTGGTCACCCGAGGTATCATGGACGCGCAGAACCACAGGTCGCTGAGCCACCCGACCCCGCTGATGCCGGGCAAGGCGTACCAGATCACCTGGAAGATGCTGCCGCAGGACTACGAGTTCAAGGCCGGGCACCGGCTCGGCCTGGTGCTGACCGGAACCAACGCCGATCTCGGCGAGCCCGCCCTCGGCGACGCCGAGACCGGCACCGGGACCAAGGTCACCGTCGACCTGGCCGGCACGTCAGTCTCGCTGCCGCTGGTCACCGGTACGCCCCGCGGGAAATAGCCCGATCGATCTGCACGTACGGCCGGCTTCGCCACCGGGCGTGTCATCCGCGTCCCGGCCGGCATCGCCCACGGCAACCGGGGCCGGGGCCGGCCACAGCCCCGACCCGAACGTGGAGGTGGTCGCTCGCGACCCCGTGAAGGACGTCAGGCAGCTCAAGACGGAGACCGGCAAGGGCATCCAGCTCGTGGGCGGAGCCGAGCCGGCCGGCGCCCTTCACCACATCAAGGTGAACCCGGTCACCGCTGCGACAGGCATCCCGCTGGTCGCGGGCAAGAACGGCGCCGGCCGGCGCCGCTTCGCCTTGACCGACCACATGATCCCCGACAGCGGAGTGGCCATCCTCACCTACAGAACCGCCCCAGCGCCACCGCCTGACGAGACGTCGCAACAATCGTCAGCCAAGGCCAGAACCTACCGAAATGGGAGTAACAAAATGCGTGTGTTGTTGTCGACGAAAAACCGCGAGGGGAGTGGCCAGTAATGGACGCCGATGTGATCATTGTGGGTGCCGGCCCGACCGGGCTCATGCTGGCTGCCGAACTGCGTCTGGCAGGTGTGCGGCCGCTGGTGCTGGAGCGGCAGCCGCAGCGCCGCGAGACCCCGAAGGCCGGTGGTCTCGGCGGGCAGATCCTGGAGCTGCTGCGCTACCGAGGCCTGCTGGAACGCTTCGAAGCAGCCTGCACCGACCCTGCCCCAGCTCCCCGCTTCCCGTTCGGCGGCGTGCATCTGGACTTCACCCAGCTGGCCGATCCGCCGATGCACGCCCTGCCGCTGCCGCAGCAGCTGCTCGAGCGGCTGCTCGACGAACGCGCCGGCGAGCTCGATGTCGACATCCGCCGCGGACACGCGGTGACCGGGGTGAGCCAGGACGCCGCCGCGGTGACCGTGGACGTGCGCGGCCCGGACGGGCCGTACCAGGTGATCGCCCACTACCTCGTGGGATGCGACGGCGCACGCAGCCGGGTCCGCGACTGGGCCGGCATCGGCTTCCCCGGCACCACTTATCCGGAGGTCAACCGGCTGGCCCAGGTCACCCTGCCCGACACGGTGACCGTACTCGGCAGCGGCGGCCTCGACGTCCCCGGCTTCGGTGCGATCCGCGCGGGTTTCACCCGTACCGATCACGGTTTGTTCGGCATCGGAGCATCGCCTGACTCCCAGGTCGTCTCCCTCTACACCATCGAAGACGAGACCACCGAGTACGACGACGACACCCCGATGACCGTCACCGAACTCCAAGACAGCCTCCACCGCGTGCTCGGCGTGCACCTGCCCGTGGCAGAGGCGATCCGGCTGTCGCGGTTCACCTTCAAGGCCCGCCAGGCCGAGCGATACCGCCACGGGCGGATCCTGCTGGCCGGTGATGCGGCGCATCTGTTCCCGGCCACTGGGGTGGCACTCAATGCCGGCATGCTGGACGCGGTCAATCTGGCCTGGAAGCTGGCCGCCGATCTCCACGGCCACGCGCCGGCCGGCCTGCTGGACACCTACCACGACGAACGCCACCTCGCCGGCGCCCGCACCATGCTGCACACCCGAGCTCAGGTCGCATTGCGGCGCGGGCATGATGCGGCCGCCGAGGCGCTGCGGCAAGTCTTCCAGGAACTGCTCGCCGACGAGCAGCCGCTGCGCCGCATGGGCGCGCTGGTCGCCGGCACCGACATCTGCTACCCGATGCCCGGCCCCAACCACCACGCGCTGGCCGGCACCTTCGCCCCCGACCTCACCCTGCACACCGACCAGGGCGTCACCAGCGTCGCCGACCTCCTGCACCCCGCCCGGCCCATTCTCCTCGACCTCGCCGACCGTCCGGAACTGCGCGAGATCGCCCGCGATTGGGGGCAGCGCGTGGATATCCACACCGCCAAGACCGACCAGCGACCGGCCGACGCCCTGCTGATCCGCCCCGACGCCCACATCGCCTGGGCCGTACCCATCGACGAATCCGCCGACAGCGCCACGCCCGCGCTGCGACAAGCACTCTCGGGCTGGTTCGGCACGCCCCTGAGGTGAGCCAAGCATCGGCCGGATGCAAGACAGGCGGCCTGACCGCGCCCGGCGATATGGGGCGGGGCCACCTGCTTAGCAGTTAGATGGTCGATACACGGCCTCCGGCCGATGCGACCGACCCGCAAGGGCGAACCGAAGCGGCCCGGAGCCGAGCTGTTCAGACCACTGCGGCAGGTCATTGAGTCGGTCAACGAGACCTTCAAGGGCCAGTTCAACCTCGAACAGCACCACAGCACCACAGCCGCACACCCGTCCGCACTGCCTGGGGGAGTAATGACCAGTAGGTTCACCGAGTTGGTTGTCGACTGCCACGATCCGGAGCGCCTCGCGGCCTTCTGGTGCGCGGTCCTGGACTTCAAGGTGATCGACCGGAGCGAGGGCAAGGTCGAGATCGGCTCCTGGGAGCCGACCGTCGAGGAGGTCCGGGCCCGCCAGATGCCGCCCACCCTGATGTTCATCCGGGTGCCCGAGGGCAAGACCGTGAAGAACCGGCTCCACCTCGACGTCAGCCCGATCGACGGCAGTACCGACGACGAGGTGGCCAGGCTGCTCGGCCTCGGCGCCGCCAAGATAGACGTGGGCCAGGGCCCCGGCTGGAGCTGGGTGGCCATGGCCGACCCCGAGGGCAACGAATTCGATGTCGTGCGCACCCTGGCACCGTCCAACTACATGATCGGTCCCAAGGGTTAGTGGTCGTAGGCGGTCAGTGAGCGCAGGACGGGCTGTCCGCTCTGGTCGTTGTGCCAGATGGCGGTGGTCAGCGTGAGGATGCGCTGTATGACGCGGGCGACGACGCCGGCGGGTGTGCGGCCGTGGTGCCGTAGCAACCGGATCACCTTCACCCCCGCCACCCGCGCCGAGCAGGTTCGCCACGCCCTGACGATGCGGCTGCGGGTGCTCCTCGGCAACGCACGGCTGAGCCAGCTCCTGGGAGGAGCAAGCAGATGCGCCTGCGCAATGAGGCCTTAGCCGCCGCCTGACCCGCCACGACAATCTGAGGTGACCTCGCGACGGCACCCACGACCCGTCCCCGCTCAAGGCCCAGCACCGTCCACGCGCTGATCAGCTCATCCTGCTCCCATTCGGTACGCATCACGGAGCTCCCCTCCGGTCGATGGCCATGAACAGCCCGTTCATAGTCGAGAAGGCCGAGGTGGTTACCGCGAGGTATGCACTATTGAGATCGCTACGTTCTGAAACTGATAGCTAACTCTTCGCATTACGCGCGAGCGATCCGCAGGACTCGTAGGGGTGGCGGCTCGCCAGCTATAGGAGGTCCAGGCCGTGTCGTCGGTCACCGGGCCGGCGGCCCGGCAGGTCGGGCACAGGCGGGTCACGGTCGCCGACTCGCTGGCGGTCATGCTCCCACCCCCGAGCGGGGTAGCGCGCAGGTACGGGTGCGCCATCCTGCCCCGCTTCGTCGTGCAGGGCCTCGATGAGGAGCAACGCCACCATCACGTCCTCCTCCAAACCGTCGTTCAGAACTTTCACAAACGCCTCCTGATAAACAGACGCCCAAAGCTCCAAACGTTGACAACGGGCGCACGGCGAACTCGGTTACCCGCCGCGGTGCACGCTGCCTGGCTGGAAACGGCGGAAGAAGAAGCGCTCGTCGGCGCCGGGCAGGATGCTGGAATGAACGCCGAAGACCATCCACATGTCCATCGGCGCTCTGGCCTCCATCACGTCGAAGCCCTGGCAGCGGTAGAAGGCGCTCAGCCCGGGCGTGGGCGGCATCGCGCCGTACAGCAGCAGGTCGCCGCAGTGGACGTAGATCTGCTGGCAGCGCTTGAGCAGCGCCGCGCCGATCCCGCGGCGGCGTTCGGTCTCGGCCACCGCCACCGCCTTGATCTTCGCCAGGCCGATCGCACCGAGCATCACCACCCGCCGCTGCGCTTCGGTCGGATCAGCGCGAGCCGGAATGACCTGCAGGTGATCGTCGGCCACGTTGAGGGGCGGGTAGGCGATCAGCGTGCCGACGATCCCGCGGTCGCGATGCTCGGCGACCAGCACCAGCGCGGCGTGCAGATATGCCTGCAGCGGATCGTCGAAGTGGCGGGCGAACTGCTCGGCCAGATGCCGATGGAAGGCGCCGGCGCCGCCGCGCAACCCGCTGCGCAGGGCGGCGCCCGCGATGTCGGCCGTCACCGCCTCCCGTAGCACGTCCTCGATCCGGACGCCGGCCAACGGGACCAGTTCGGCCATGGCCGGCAGGTCACCGGCCCGGGCCTGCCGGATCCGAACACCGGCGGCGTCGGACCAGCCGTTGATCAAAGCCTTCTCGCTCAAGGCCTCGGGCTTCTTGCGTGCCCTCAACCGGCTCCCCTTGCTCACCGCGTCGCCCTTCAGACGTCTGTTGCCGCAACCCTGCCGGAAGGTCTCGGCCGTTCTCACTCGCCTGGAGCGAGATCCGGCAGGGTGTGGGTGGGCATGGGCCGTACCGCGATGCCCGGCCCGTCGAACCGCTCGGCCCTGTGATGTGCCAATACTCGTACAGGGCTGTTGACCTGCGGTTTATCCTCGCTACACGTGTGCTTCCGCTTGCTGTATCTGATCTTCGTTCGGGGTGTGCGCTGGCTGATGTTGCCAGCTCGCAGCGACGCCTCCAAGGAAGCGGAGATCCTCGTACTTCGGCATGAGGTGTCGGTACTGCGCCGTCAGGTCGCTCATCCCAGGCCTGACTGGGCCGACCGAACGATCCTGGCCGCGCTCATCCGGCACCTTCCACGGCGGCTCCGGGGGCATCGGATCGTGACGCCGGGCACTTTGCTGGCCTGGCATCGCAGGCTGGTCCGCCGACATTGTAGGCATCCGAACAACACGGGTCGGCCGCCGATACCTGACGATGTGCGTGAGCTGGTCATACGCTTGGCGAAGGAGAATCCCCGATGGGGGTATCGAAGGATTCAGGGTGAGCTGGCCGGGCTGGGGCATCGCGTGGGAGAGGGGACGATCCGCCGGATCCTGGCCGCGGCCGGGGTCGGCCCGGCGCCACGCAGGGACTCACCGACCTGGCGACAGTTCATGGTCTCCCAGTCCTGTGGCCTGGTACAGCGCCGAGTTGTTGGCCCGAAAGAGCTCTGCACCCCACAGGAGAGGAACGCCGCACGTCATCTGCACCAACAGGAGGGACCCGACCACCAAGGCAGTCCAACGGTGAATGGCCGCGAAAGATCAACGAACCGGCTCTGGACGCCGACCGCGGCCTCCCTTGGTTCCAACCTTCGCCGTTGGCGTGGGCGCGGGTGAGCTCTGGGGGGTACCAGCATCAGTCCCGGCGACGATCTTGCCTTGATCGTCGCCGAGGCCATCACCGATTCGGCCCGGTCCGCCGCCTATATTCTGCATGTCCCATAGGAGACACCGCAGCGGTCAAATCCGTCTATGCCCGGGTACTGCTTATCGTCTGAGATCCTAGACATTTTACCTTTCCCATGCTTTCCACCAGGAGGTGACCCGCGCAGGCAGCCGCCCATGGCCGTCTTCGACCCTGGCGAGCGCAGGTTGTCCAGATAGGTGCGGTACGGGTTCCGGATCGGGTCCACCCGCACCACGGAGTCGCCGGCGAGCAGCTCCCCGCCAACGGGGACGACGCGGGCGGGCAACCGGTCAGTGGTCGTCACAGGTTTCTCCTCGCGCGGGGTACAAGCTCGTGCTTCGATGTTGCTTTGTCCGTACATCGCATGAATCGCATGATGAGAGGTCACCCATGCCAGATCTTGACGACCCGACCGCCACGTTCCAGAAGTTCGACAGCGACGGGGACGGATACATCACCCGCGAGGAGTTCGCGCTCGCCATGAACGCGCTTGGCGAGGAGGTCACCGCCGCTGAGCTCGACTCGATCTTCCATGCCTCGGACCAGCGCGATGGGGACGCGGACGCGCGCATCTCGTTGGCGGAGTTCCTGGTGGCCTGGAACAAGTGACGGCGCGCCTGCCGGTCGTAAACGATCAACCGGTTGCCCCGGCAGGCCAGCACTCGGTAGTCCGGCGCACTCCGCCTGAGACCTGCCGTCTCAGCCCGCCCACCAGGTCTCGCGCGTGCGCGCGCGTTAGCCTCCCGAAACTCCCGGGGCAGGGTCTGACCTTTGGTCAAAGGGTCCTGGGTGGTGGGGGTCATGAGGGTCTCCGTGGGGTCATGGCGGCGATGTGGACGCCGTAGGCGAGTACGCAGGCTGCTCGGACTACTGGGGTCGTCTCGCGCTCCATGGCGGGGCGGATGAGGGTTCCGCAGGTGCAGGTGATGTTGCCGGTGTCGCGGTCCATTGCTTCGGGTGCGTGGAGGAAGGTGGTGCCGTCTGGGGTGACCGTGGGGGCGTGTCTGGGGCAGACGTTGGTGCCGCCGAGGTGTCCTCTCTGGAGCGCCAGCCTGGCTCCAGTTCGCCGGTCTCGTACATGTCGATGACGTCGTATGACTTTGGGGCAACCTGCGGCGACGCAGCGGCGGATACCGGGCGGCGCGATGGTGATCTTGTTGAGGGCGGCGTTGATCGCGGTGGTGCGGTACTGGAGGGGGTTGGAGCCGTCTGCGCGGAGGACCTGGCCGGCTAACCAGATGTCGCCTGGCGGGTATTCGCTTGGGCCTGCGTCGCGAGGTACATAGCGAGAGGGCGGACGCGTTGGGGGGAGGCGCCGGCGGGGATGTAGACGAGGCGGCCGGGCTGGAGTTCGTCGAGTGTGGGCGTGGTCAGTCCGTATCGCACGTTCTCGTGGGTTCGTTCGGGGTGTCCCGCTGACAGGGAGCAGATGATTTCGCCGGGGTATGGCGGCCCCGGGGAGTCCCACGCTTCGCACGAGGGGCCGCCCTGGCGGGCGGACTCCTCCTGGTCTTCCAGGTCACGCTGGAGGTCCTCTGCCGCTTGGGCTTCGGCGCGGTATTTGGCCCAGGCCCGTTTCGCGCTGGCGGAGCGGCGTTCGCGGGTGGCGGCCCGCTTGGCGACCTGCTCCGGGGACGCCAGATGCGCCTCACGTTCCTGCCTCTGCTGCTCGGAGAAGGCTTCGACGGCGCGGATGATCCCGGCCATCATGTCGCCGGGTGGGGGCGGGGATGCTTCGCTCACTGCCGCTCCTTTGCATGGTTCTGGGCCTCCTGGGCGTCGATGTGCTGCCTGACGGCGTCGTCCTTCGGCGGGGTGGGGCAGTAGTGCTCGTTGAACGGCGTGACGGGGATCGTGTCTACTCGTCCGGCGTGGCGTATGTCTGTGGTCAGTCGGACACTGCGGGTGCAGCCGCAGGGCAGTTGCCAGAGGACCACGCCGATCCCTGCTCCGGAGGTGGCGAGTTGGTCGGCGTGTTCGGCGATGAGGGCGACGTGGGCGTGGTCGAGCACGGTTGCGTGGGTGGCGCCAAGGTCGGTGACGGCGCGGATGGCTCGGCGGGGGATGCCGAGGGCGGCGATGGCGTCCTTCATGCGCTTCGTTCCGGGGTTGCATGGTGGGCTCCGGGTCGGCCGGGGCGGCTGAACTATTCGGGTTCGACCTGGCCGCTGGCGAGGAGGGCGATGGGGCCTCCGGGGTCGGCGAGTTGGTAGATGGCGGCCAGGCGTTCGATCAGGATGGAGGATTCGTCCGGAGCCCGGAGTTCCACGGAGTTGATCGTGTAGGCGGCGGTGATGCAGAGCTGCTCGTCGTCCGCCCAATAGCCGTCGTTCTTGGGCAGGGTGATCGCGGTGGCCATGGGGTGGAAGCCGTAGCGCTCCACTGCGACGTCGGGGCGGATGCGCCACTTCAGGTACGGGCGGCCGTTGGGGATGTTGAGCCGCTGCCACGCGGGGTACTCGTCGAGGTATGCGGTAAGGGTGGCGCGGTCGGCGTCGAAGGGGACGAGCGCGGGGGCGTTGCTGTGGGTCACGTCGTGCTTTCTTCCGGTGGTCGCATGGGGACCATATGGGCGATTAGTTCCTGGAATCTTTCATTCCAGCTACTAATGCTGTGGGGCTTGTGAGGACGTTGAGACGAGCGATTGCCTACAGATTTCAGGCGTTGTCGAGGCGTCGCCGCACGCCGTCTACGAAGTCGGCGGGGGCGGTCAGGTAGATGGGCGTCCCGTGGGTGTCAGTGCCGATGGAGACGCGGGGGTTGGCGGCGCTCGCAGCGGCGTTGCGGCGCTGGTTCCGGCGAGTGAGGAAGACGAAGAGAAGCGTGGCCGCCTTGATCGTCAGGGTGATGGCGATGGTGGCGATCTGGAGTAGCGGCGATGGTGTCACGCTCCTGGTTGTGCACGATCACGCAGACCACGTTGCGCCTGTTCATGACGGCGGCGTTCGTCACGGTGCGGGCTCCTTCCCTCCGCGGCGCAGGAGGTGTTCGGTGATCCAGGCCGGTCGGACGGTGTGCCAGCCGAACCGGTATCCGTTGGTCCCCATGTACGGCGTGGTCAGGATGTGGTGGAACTCGGTCCATGTCGCGAACTGGCGGGCAGAGCACCGCCTCAGCTCTCGGTCTCGCAGGCGGCGGTTGTAGGTATCCACGGCCTGCCGGACGATGTCCCCTGGGAGGGGGCCCACGGTCATGGCGGTGGTGACGATGAGCTTGGCCAGGTCGTATCCGAAGGGCGCCAGAGTGAGGGAGTCGAAATCGACTACGGCGATGGCGGTGCCGGTGATGAGGAAGTTGCGCGGGTTGGCGTCCTTGTAGAAGGCGGCCGGTAGGTCGGCTGCTTCCTGAAACCAGGCGTCGGCCGCCTCAGGAGTGAGTAGGGATTGCGGTATCGCGCCGGAGGCGAGCAGTTCATGAAGGCGCTCGCGGCGGCCTTGGGCGAAGGCGGCGATGGTGATACCGCTCATAGTGTGGGGTTTGTCCAGGTGGGCCCCGTGGAGTGCGCGAGTGTAGGCGGCCGCGTGCTGGCGGCCGAGTAGGTCAGCCAGGGGCAGCAGATCGCCAGGGCCGACGTGTCGTCCCGGTAGATGCTCGAAGTCGATCTCGGTGGAGCGGACATCGACGATTGCTGGAATGCGGATGCCGGGGATGGCGTGCGCGATCCACCGGTAGTGGTCCTGGGCCGTCTGCCGGACCTGGGTGCCGGCGTACGTCTTGGTGAAGACCTTCATGGCCGCGTGGCCACAACGTAGGTGACGGTGGAGGTGGTTTCGAGCGGGCCGTTGCCGATGGTGGTTTTCAGCTGTCCGGCGATCTCGGCGGGGGTGCCGGGAAGCTGGAATCTGGGGGTGGTGGCGGCGTAGGCGGCGATATGGTCGGCGTCGGCGAAGCGGAAGTGGTGCTCGTCGTGGATGACTTGCTGCACGTGAAGAGAAGTGGCGACGATGTCGGCCTGGTTGTCGCTGTGGAAGGTCTCATACAAGCTCGGCCGGTTCCCAGCGTCGAGGTCCAGGCCGCTGGTGGCGATCACCTCGCTGAGGGTTTGGTAGCTGTCGGCGGACTTGGTGACCGTGATCGACATCCCGCCGGGGACTAGGCAGCGGGCGATCTCGGCGATGGCCGTGGCCGGATGGGGCGAGTGGTAGAGGCAGAACGCGGCCACGATCACCATGGCGCTAGCGTCGGCGAGCCCGATGGCATGGAAGTCGCCTTGCAGAAACTCCACACCTGCGTGTCCGGCGAGCCGATGTTCCGCGTCGGCCAGCAGGGCCGCGGACTGGTCGAAGGCGATCAGCCGGGGCGGGGCGAGCCGCCTGGCCAAGGCGAGGGTGCTGGTGCCCCTCCCGCAACCGATGTCCACAACGGTGCCTCGAGGTCCAGCGGAGGCGAGATCGGCGATGACGGTAGCGGGGTGGCGGCCGCTGATCTTGGCTCGCCTGAGCGCGCTGGTGCGCTGGGCGATGCGGGCGGCATCGCCGTATAGAGCGTCGCGGATGCAGTCGGGGTCGAGGAACGGGTTGGCGATCATGGGGCCTTCCCGGTGCAGAGGGGATTAGGTCATGTCTGGTCGGCGACCGTGGTCAGGAAGCGGCGAGCGGCCCGGCGGCTGGTCAGGGTGACGATGCGGGCCTGGGTGGCGTGCTCGGCGATGAGTGCCCGGACTCTGGGCCGCATCTGGCGCCGGTAGCCGAGGACGTAGCGGATGAAGCCCCAGTGGATGCGGTCGTAGACGCCCTGTTCGGTGTGCTGGCCGCCGCGGTAGCGCAGGCGGCGCTGGAGGATGCCCCACAGGCACACGAGTGGGGGGATATCGAGGAAGACCACGGTGTCGGCGCTCGCCAAGCGGATGGGCAAGGTGGAGGCGAAGTTGCCGTCGATCACCCATTGGGGTTCGGCGACGAGCTTCTCTTGGATCGCGGCGAATTCCTCCGGCGGCAGTGGCTTCCAGTCGGCGTCGTAGTAGATGCCGTCGAGGTGGGTCATGGGGGCGTCGATGAGGGCGGCGAGCTGGCGTCCCAGGGTGGTCTTGCCGCTGCCGCCACAGCCGATGATGGCGATCCTCTGCATGTCGTCACAGGTTACCGAGGTGGGAGACGGGCGGAGTCGAGGCTGCATCGTGTCGTTCATGCGGTGACCAGGGCGGCGCTGTCGAAGTCGAAACGGACAGCGCGGCCAGGACCGGCGACTTCCGCGCAGGACAGGTAGACCCGGCCATCGGGTGAGATCTCCAGTTTTTCGATGACGTCGCTGGGCGGTGGGCATCGCTCCGGCAGGAGGATGTCGGTGTTCACCGACAGGGGCGCCAAGTCCATCGCGGTCAGCTGCTCGTGCAGGTGCTGAGTCTGGTCCCAGGTGACTGGCGTGACGCCGTTGGTGGCGGCGTTGCCGACCGGGCGGACCCGGTGCAGGGTGAGATCGCGGGCGCCCAGATCCCGCAACCGCTCGGCTAGCGCGGGCACAGTCCCGATGTTGTCCGCGGTAAGGGTGCAGGTGGCACCGATCGACGTGCGCTGGGCGGCCCAGGTCAAGGTGTCGAACGCCGCGTCGAAGGAACCGGGGCGGCGAATGCGGTCGTGGATCTGTGCCGTGCCGCCGTCCAGGGACACCCGCAGCA
This sequence comes from Nonomuraea marmarensis, assembly GCF_043197025.1. Classification (NCBI taxonomy): domain Bacteria; kingdom Bacillati; phylum Actinomycetota; class Actinomycetes; order Streptosporangiales; family Streptosporangiaceae; genus Nonomuraea; species Nonomuraea marmarensis. Next base: position 186,713 of record NZ_JBICRM010000015.1, on the reverse strand, counting down.
TGTCCAGGTGATTGGCGCATCGTGTCAGCATCGCCCGGCGTTTGTAGCCGTTGGTGCAGATCTCGGTCCGATAGCCGAGCAAGCGAGCGGCGCCCAGCACCGTCGGTAGCCCCTCGAACAGCAGCGGCTCGCCGCCCAGCAGGCACACCCAGTGGCAATCGAAGGCAGTCTGGAAGTAGGCGAGAGCAGCGCTGGCCTGCTCGATGGTCACGGTGTCGGGCCGCTTGAGGTCCTCGCCGTGGTAGCAGATGGTGCACGAGAAGTTGCAGCGGAACAGTAGCTCCAGGTACAGCTTGTCCACTCGCTTGATACCGGGCAGGACGGACATCGGGGTGTTCATACGAAGCCTCCTTCGAGGAGCAGCTGCGGGATGGGACGGCCGGCCAGGACAGCCGAGATGGTGCGGATCTGGTGAGAGAGCCGGAACGGGTCCAGCCGCTTGACGCATCCAGCGATCAGGTCAGCGTGGGTCCTGCTCCTGGCGATACGGGTCAGTGTCGTGAGGGTGGTTATGAGCTCGTGTGCGTCCGCGATGATCAGCTCACGTGGTGCCACGATGTCGGCCGAGCGCAGGCTGGCAGGAACAAGAGGAAGGCACCCGGCGAGGACGGCCTCGAACAACCGTTGAGTGAACTGGCCGCTGCATGCGTACCGGTCGGGTGCCAGCAGCACCGTCGCCACTGACGAGCGGTAGGTGGGGCCGACTTCGGTGAAGGGGATGCGGCCGGTGAAGTTCACGTGGGGCCAGCGGGCGGTGTCGGTCCATTTGCCGGCCACCCGGTGGGCGACGCGGGCGGCGGCTGGCGCGAAGTAGGTCGTGAAAGCGGTATCGCGGCCGTACTGGTTGCCGATGTAGATCAGCGGCAGCGGCCGGTGCTCTGCCGCCAGCGCGGCGGGGTCGGCCTGGTCGATGGCGTCGTCGGCGATCGGGAACAGCAGGCTCACCGCGCCCGGCGAGGGATGTAGTGCCGCCTCGCACACGGTGACGTGCCCGAGGCTCCGCAGCCTGTCATCGGGCGGCAGTTGCTGGTCTTTGTCCCACAGCACGGTTCGGATGGAGAGTCGGTGGGTGTAGTGGTCGAGAAGCTCCTGCTGCCGGTGCAGGTCACAAGTGTGAGTGGCCGCGCCGCATGGGGTGGTGTTGCGGCCGGGGATGGGCCAGCGCCATTCGAGGAACAGGGCGTCCACTGCGGGGAACCCGGCATCCCACGTGTAGGAGGCGGTCAGGTCGGTGTCCGCCTCGTTCAGGTCGCGGTTGGCCTGGAGGAAGACGATCTCGTGCCCAGCGCGTCAGCGACGCCGACCACACCGTTGTCCGCCTCCTGGTGAAGAAGGATCTCGCTCCGTGACTAGCCTCGCCGTCGAGAACGACCCGTATGTCCTGGACCTACCTGGCTCGGACACCCTCGTGGTGCTGTCCCAGTGGATCAGCCGCGGGAACACACACCCGAACTCCCGCTACGGCGATCCCACCTGGTCTCTGGCTCCGCTCGTCGACAATCCCAGCACCAGCCTGCGCAAGATCCATTGGAAGCACTGCCCGGCACCCCTGCTCGGCCAGGTGAAGTTGGCGGCCTGGACGATGATCAACGGTCGGCTCCGGCCCACCTATCTCCAGGACCGAGGAGGCCAGGCCCGGCCTCGGACGTCCGCCGCAGACATGCGGGAGACCTGCAGCACATGGTTGTGGCTGGCGCGCTGGCTGCATGAACGCCGGATCACCAGTCTCGCCGACTGCACCGAAGATGTGTGGCGGGCCTACCTTGCCGAGCGTTGGCAGGGTGGTGTGTCCCGCGACCACGCGAAAAGGGTTTGCACCTATTTGACGGACCTGTGGGCATTCGACCATCTCAGTGCCCAGCCCGCGGGCATCTCCCGGCCGCCGTGGGACACCGAGGGGGTCGACGACTTCCTCCCCGCGGCCGACGGCTCAGCTCGCGGGGAGAACAACACGGAGCCGCTGGACCCGCATGTCCTCGGTCCGTTGCTGGTCTGGGCGATCCGGTTCGTCGACGACTTCGCCGACGACATCCTCGCGGCCTGGGCTGAGAGGCGTCGCATGTTCACCGTCGCCGAAGCCAACCAGGCCACACCGGAGGGCCGGGCAGCTCTCGCGGAGTTCCTCATGCCTCGCGTCCGGTCGGGCCAGGCGCTTCCTGCTGTCCGGTGGCAAGGCCAGCCGAGGCTGGCCCGCACCTACGTCTCCGCCCTCACCGGCGCAAGCCTCAGGCAGGTCGAATGGTTCAACGACCACCACCAGTTCCCCGCCCAGGTCGCCGAGCGGCCGGGGCCGTGTCCTTTGGGGGTGCCGGTTACCGGCCGGATTGGCGATAAGCCCTGGCGCGAGCACATGGACTTCGACGAGGTCGCCGAGCTGATGCGACATCTCGGCACCGCTGCCGCAATCACCTGTTGCTATTTGACCGGCATGCGTCCGCAGGAGATGCAGGGTTTGCGGTCCGGCTGCTGCCCCGACCCCGAGCCGGCAACTGACGGCACACCCGGACGGCATCTGATTCGCAGCCGGCACTACAAGAACGTCGCCGACAACGACGGCAACCACATCTCCGCAGGTGACGAACGCGAGGTTCCGTGGGTCGCCATCACCCCGGTCGTCCGCGCGATCCGTGTCCTGGAGCGTATGGTCCCCGAAGGAGAGCTTCTGTTCAGTGCCGCTCACCACGACTTCACCGCGCAGCGTGGTCACCACGGAGCGCTGAAGAACGGCGCGTTGAACCACCGGATCGATGACTTCGTGGCCTGGGTGAACCGCGAGGCCGAGGGCCAGGGTATGCCGGAGCAGATCGTTCCCGAGGACTCGCACGGGGCGATCGGAATGTCCAGGTTCAGGCGAAGCCTGGCCTGGCATATCGCCCGGCGGCCGGGCGGACTGATCGCGCTCGCGATCCAGTACGGCCACATGCGCACCGTCCTGGACGCCCGGGTCTCCAGCGGTTACGGATCCCGCAGCCGCGGGGGAATGCATTCCGTCCTCGACGTCGAGACCGCTCTCGCGGCGGCCGACACTGCGGCGAAGCTCCGCGACCAGGCCGCGGCCGGGGAGAAGATCTCCGGCCCTGCCGCCCGCCGGGCTCTGACCGCCGCCGCTGACACCCCGCGGTTCGAGGGGCGGATCGTCCCCGCGACGTTCGCGAGGAAGGCTGCCAAGTTCCTCGCCCGGGATGGCGTGGTCCTGTTCGACAACCCGGACGCGATGCTGATCTGCGCGTTCAAGCGGGACAACGCGCTCTGTGAGCCTGCCCCGGGAGCGAACGCGCCGAGGCAGCACGACTGCCGGCCCGGTTGCGGGAACGCCGTCCGCACCGACACCCACGCCCGTCTCCTGCGCGAGCGCGCGGACGAGATCGACCAGCTCGCCGACGCCTCACCAGGTCCGCTCAGTCGACGGCTCAGGGCGAACGCCGAGCGAGCCCGCGCCATTGCCGACACCCACGACGCCACCGCCCAGACCGCGAAGGCCCTCACATGACCACACAGCCCCGGCACGACGACGAGCGGACCCGCATCCGCGAGGCGATGGACCGGCTCCTCGCTGGGCAGCCCATCGCCTCTGACGGGAGTCTCACCGTCAAGACTCTCGCCGCCGAGGCCGGCGTGCACCGCATGGCCCTCATGAAACGGCATGCCGATCTGAAGAACCACTTCTACGAACGCGTCCGGAATGAGACCCCGCAAGTCCCCGAATCCGAGAGGAAACTGCGGGAAACCGTCACCCAGCTCAAGACAACCATCAAGAACCAGAAAGCCGAAATCGAAGAACTCCGCCAGCAGGTCACCCGACTCACCCTCGCCAGCGCCGTTCTCACCCAAAGGAAGGAGACCCTGCCACCGCCCACCCTGGACGGTGACAATGTCATCGCGTTCCGCCCACCCATCACATAACCGCCACAGCGAAGGAGCCGCCGCAAGCAGGCGCCTCCAGGCAAGCCGCTGGGCGGGCCCGGGCGGAGGCCCTCGGCGCTAATGCCTCGGCCGGTCCGTCCGCTACTCGTGGACGGACCGGCCGAGGCGTTGATCGAAGATCAGCGACTCTAGCCTGAGCGCGACACGCAAGGGGTCATGGCCGCTCCCCGGCCTGGTCCACGACGCCGATCGCGACGCGGGTGAAGATCGACCAGGTCGTTCCCTTCTCGATGCTCCACTCCAGATGAGGGGGAACGGGAACCTGCTTGCCGTCCTTCATGGTGAACCTCAGGGGGCCGTTCGGCTTGGGGTAACGCTCCTCGTGGTCGGTGATCGCCGTCTCCCGCCGCGCCCGGTAGGCGTAGGTCACGGGATCCAGGAGAATTTCGACCTTGCGCCAGCCTTCGGCGACCTGCGAGACCGACACCGCCGGACGTCCCTCGGTGTCGGTCGCCGTCTCGTCCACTGTCACCCCGGGCAGCTTGGCTATCGCCCGGAAGATCGCGGCTTCATGCTCCGGAGAGACGAGGTTCTGGCTGAGGGTCACGGCGAAGCGCAGGAAGATCCACTCGTCGTCGGCAGGGCCCGCATCCTGGTAGAGCTCACGGTATTTGGCCAGGAGTGCGTCAGGGTCGGTCGGCAGCGAGGCCAGCAACGCGTAGGTGTTCTCCGGCGTCCTCTCACCGGGATTGGAGGTCCGCAGCTCACCGTCCACCAGATAACCCACCCGCTTGCCGTCGGCCCGGGTCCAGAACGGTTCGACCGTCTCCGGCAGCGGTGTCTGCGGGGTGATCCGTTCGCCCTGGCCGATACGGCCGATACCCTTGCCCCAGACCACGACACGGCTCTCGGTGTAGATCCACTGATCGCCGCGGGGCGGCGTGAACTCCTTCTCCTGTACGGCCGCCGCGATCCTGGTCAGCACCACCTGAGCGTTGGCGGCGGGCAGCGTGCGCTCTCCCTGGAACACGCTCACCCCGGTCGTGATGATCACGGCGGCGGCGGCCACCGCCAGCGCCCGGACCGCCCATCCGCGCCTGGGGCGTGGACGGCCGGCGCGGGCCAAGAGAGCCGCCCGGGCTGCGGCTTGGGCGTCGGGGGCTGGCGGCGCCGGGCGCGCCCAGTCATCGCGCAGCCTCTCCAGGTCGTTCATGATCCGTCCCTTTCCAGTGCGGCTTGGACTTTTCTGCGGGCCCGGTGCAGCCGTGAGCGGGCCGTTCCGGCCGGGATGCCGAGCGCGCTGCCCGCTTCCTCCGAGGTCAGCTCCGCCCAGGCGACCAGGAGCAGCACGTCCCGATCGCGATCGGCGATCTCAGCCAGTGCCTCGGCGAGCCGGCGCGTGCGGGCTCCCGCGTCGACGGCCCCGGCGACCTGGTCGGCGTGGTCCTCCACGGGGCTGTCGGCGCCCGCCTTGGCCAGGGCCCGGTACTGGCGCACTTCGGCGCGATGATGGCGGGCGATGAGGTTGGAGGCGATGCCGTACAGCCAGGGCCGCGCGTCGGCGCGGGAGACGTCGTAGCCTGCCCGTTTGTCGAAGGCGATGAGGAACGTCTCCGCGGCGACGTCGTCGGCCAGGCCCTCGCCTAACCTGCGCGCGGCATAGCCGTGGATCTCGGGGTAGTAGCGGTCAAATATGGCGGCGAAGCGCTCCGGCTCCCGCCGGGACTGTTCGATGATCACGGCGTCCGCTGCTTGGGCCGGCAGCGCGCGTGACATCGAAGTCATCTCTCGATCCCTGGGTTCACACCGGTTCTTCACCGATCAGGAGACAAGTGTTCACGACGTCCACTCACCGGACCCTGGCTGAGGTAGAACTCATCGGGGCCGGGCCACCCTATGGGACGGCGTCCGGAACGCGATCCGGGGCCACGCCCCACGGGCGCGGCCCCGGATGGAGATCGGCCGGATGCCAGTCGGCGCAGATGGCGAAGACCTTACCCAGCGGGCGGCGAGGGTCGGAGATGAAGGCGTCGGGGCCTCCGAATGCCCGTATGAGCACCCGGCCCGGCCCCCGCAACACGCTGTGAGAGCTGGTCAACGTGCCATACGTGCCTGAAAAGCTCATCTTGCTCTGAACTGCAAGAAGCGGGGGACAGAGGTCAACAATCCCAAATAACAGTGCCCTCACCCCGTCCCAGGACCTCCCAATCAACCCGAGAAACTGAACATAAGAACTTGACAGGGAAGGGGACGGTGTCGGTGATGCCGTCCCATTCGGCCACGGTCCGGCACTTCGTCGGCAAGGAGAACGTGCTCCGCATCAACCCGACCGTCCCGACCGGGGCTGTCGCGCTCGACAAGATCGACATCCAGACCCTCTACGGACTCGCCGGCCACGTCAGCCGCGACGCCTCCCCGGCCGTCCACCGTCGCTTCTGCGACCACAGCGCGCCGGTGTTCGCCCCCTACTACTCCGCACGCGAGGAATGACAATGGACGCGCTGATCAAGGCGCCGAACCTGGACACGCTCTCCGGGATGCTCTCCGATCTGATCAACGGCGCCGTCGAACTGCTCGACATCTCGCCGCACCTGCACGAGACGGCCGTCGAGCGGTACGAGGAGGTCGGCGCCTGGCTGGCCGACAACGGCGGCACCGACTGGAAGATCTACCCGCAGGGCTCGTTCCTGCTGGGCACGGTCGTCCGTCCCTTCCGCCTAACCGGCGAGTACGACATCGACCTGGTGTGCTGGCTCCCGCTGGCCAAGGAGAGCACCACCCAGCAGGAGCTCAAGGATCGCGTCGGCGGCCATCTGACGGCCTACCGCAGGTGGAAGGTCCGCCAGGGGCACGCCGACAGCCCCCTCAACATCGAGTCCAGCCGCCGCTGCTGGCAGCTCGGCTACTACGGGTTCCATCTGGACGTCCTGCCCTCCATCGCCGACATCGAGCGCCCGCCCACCGGGATCCTGCTGACCGACAAGAACCTGCGGGCGTGGCAGCGCAGCAACCCTCGGGGCTACGCCGCCTGGTTCCAGGATCAGGCGAGGCCGCGGCGCGTCATCGAGGCCAAAGGCCATCCCGGCGTCGCGGACGTCCCGGCCTGGCAGACCCGCAACACTCTCCAGCGGGTCGTGCAGGTCCTGAAATGGCACACGATGCTCATGTTCGAGGACGACCCCGACAATCGGCCGCCGTCGATCCTGGTCACCACCCTGGCCGCCCACGCCTACCAGAGCGACATCGACCTCTTCACCGCCCTGCGCAACGTCCTGGACGGGATGCCGCACTTCATCACGAAGCCCGGCGGCACCTGGTGGGTGCCCAACCCAGCGCACCAGGGCGAGAACTTCACCGACAAGTGGAACGAATACCCCGAGCGGAGGGTCGCGTTCTACCGGTGGTTCGACGAGATCAGGAGGCTCGTCGACGGGCTGGCCGCCATGGAGGGCAAGGGCTACCGGGACGTGTTCGCTCGCATCACCGAGTCGTTCGACCGTGCGCCGATGCACGCCTCGGTCCAGCGGGTCGCCGCCCGCCTCGGCAGCCACAGCAGTGACCTCCGGCTGGACCGGACCGGCGCCCTGTCGGCGTCCGCCACGGCGACCGGCCCCCACACGGGCCGCCACACCTTCTATGGCCAGCACCCCGCGCCGCGCAGTTAACCTGGGGCGGCAGGCTGCAGCCATTCACGCAGTCCTGCCGCACGCCCAGACCCGCATCCACAAGGGCCGCCTGTGGTGCAGCGTCACCCTGCAGCCCGCGCCGATCTGCCGGGTCTACACAGTGCAGGTGACCTACCGGCACCGGGGGCGGCCTCATGTGATCGTCACCGACCCTGAGCTGGAGCTGCACCCGCGCGCCACCGCGCTGCCCCACGTCTACCCGGGCGGCGATCTTTGTCTCCACCTGCCTGGGGAATGGAACGACAGTATGTACCTCGCCACGACGATCCTGCCGTGGACGAGCGAATGGCTTCTCCACTATGAACTCTGGCTCGTCACCGGCCGATGGTCGGGTAGCGGCCACGATCACGCCGTCGCGAACGAAGACGCGGCCTGGCCGGGCGGATGAACGACCTGGCGCATCGCGGAGCGCCTCTTCGGAGGAGTTGCCCGCCTCGCCATCCGGCTTCGAGATCGGCTCCCTCTGGGGACAGATCCCTGTCGAGCACCTGCAGGTAGCACTCAAGGCTCTCGAACCCCAACTGAAGCGCGAGCACGAGTTCCGCATGAAGCAGCTCGACAAGAAGGAGAACGAAGTGGCTGCCCGGCGGCGCACGCGCTCCAAATGGCCGGGATCGTAGCCGGGCTTGTCCTGGCGGCCAGCATGCTCGGCATCAATGGGCAACCGGGGCTCGCTGCCCTGCTCTCCGGCCCGAGCATCATCACCCTGATCAAGGTGTTCATACTGCGGAAGTCGGACAAGAGCGACGCTGCAGCAGCCGCCGAAGCGAGCAAGGCAGCCGTCCGGAATCTTGCCCCGTAACGGCCGTTTGTAGCTATGTCGAGAACACGGCCATATCTGGCATTGCACCTGCCGATGATTACATCCGCCCAGATCACGGCCATGTGGACGCCGCGTGGCGTGCGCGAGCTCCGACCACCCGCAGAAGAAGACGTGCGGCATGGTGATCGGTCGTGCTCCTTCGTCTGGCCCACTTGCCCGTCACGAACGCCTTCGCGCGTTGCGGTTGCTGCCCCTGGGCGATCGGGACAAGGACGTCGAGATTCTCGCCCTGCACCACCAGATCGCCGTCCTGCACCGGCAACTCGGCGACGACACCAAGGTGAGATCGCGCCCGAAGACCGGGCCTTTCTCTAGCAGCACCTGCGCGATCAGACGCCGTCACCGCCATCCGTCAGCCAAGCTGGCACCACACTGCCGCACGGAGCGCCGCCAGGAAGAGCCGCGACCTGGCGCGCCGAAGGGCTAGGGCGCGGACGTCTCGTTCGAGGCCTGCAGCACGATGAGGAGTTCCTGAAGCAGCGCGTTGATGTACGAGCGCGGCGGCAGGTCGTCCATGCCGATCCGGCTAGGGCCGGTACGGATCTGCCGGTGCAGGACGTCGTCGCTTGGGTTGCGGTATTCGGTGAGCCTCTTGACGTACCTGGCGTCGGTCGTGCCCCATTTGTGGTTGGCAACGACATGGGCGAAGGTCGTGCGCCCGAATGCCGGGGGAATGTGGTCGAGGATTGCGCGGAGCAGCATGTGGCAGGCATAAGGTTGGTTGGCCGCGTAGTTGCCGTTGAGCTCCCGGGCTAGGCCCACCAGCTTGTCCAAGCTCCAGTGGCAGACGGAGTCCAGTTCCTCGAGTTCCCTGATGAGATCGAGGTTGACGTAGGTCGGCTTCGGCAGGGCGATCGGCTGAGCAGCCCGGCCGATCGGTGAGGCGGGTGTGGTGGGGGCGTCTAAATGGGTGCCCCAGTCGGTGACGATCTCGCTGGCCTTCGCGACGTACCCCTGCAGGTCGGTTGCCTGCCGGTACTTGAGGATCTCACGGGAGATGTCGCGGGTCCATGAACCGCCAGGGGTACGTGAGGAAGAGGCTCCCCAGGTCGCGGGCTCGCCGTCCAGGATGTCCGGCAACCCGGCGAGGAACCCGGGCGGCAGGTTCGGGAACGTCAATCCGACCTCAACCGCCTCCAGCATCGGCCGCGCGGATTCCGTGGGAGTTGGGGTCGACTGCCGAAGTCTCGCGATCATGTGGTGCAGCACGCGCAAGAACGGGTCCGCGATGAGCGGACGCAGCTCGGGCAGAGGCAGCGCTGCCGCGACGGTCAATCTGATGATGTCGGCGTCACCGATGTGATGCTGGGGCGCGGAGGTGAATCCGTAGGACGGACCGGTCATGCCTGCGAAACCGACGCGCGGCAGAGATTTGAGGAGCTGCTGAGCATCGAGATCCCGGCGATCGAGCTGGTTCTGTACGAAGTACCAGGTCGGCCAGGCACTCGAATCCGCATATGCCTGGGCGATCGTGAACAGCAAGAGGATCTGATCGTCGGTCAGCTCGGAATGAAGATTGCTCACCATGTCCTTTCTTGCTCGCCGGCCCCGGTGCGCGGCCACGTCGCGTAACTCTAGCTATCGGCAGCTGTGAGTGTGTAGACATGCATCGTCCGATGCCTCGTCGGACAGCAGGGCGCGACCTCCAGGACAAACGACTCTTTCGTGCGTCGTAGTACATCTACATACCTTGATCTTGGCTGAGGCGTCCTTGTGATCCATCACGATGATGCAATGCCGCTTTCTCCCTACACTGAAGGGTCTCAACAGTGCCGTAGGGACGGTCGAGCCGGAGCATGACGGATCGCAGAAGCAGTAACTCGTGGAAGTACCTGTATGAGCGGCTGGGCGAGAAGCGGTTTCAGCAGTTGTGCGCGGCCCTGCTGAAGGAGCGCTCCCCGGAGGTGACCTGTTATCCCGTGGGACAGCGCGACGGCGGTCGCGACATCACGCACTTAGGACCCGAGAGGTTCCTCATCTACCAGGTCAAGTGGACGTCTGACCGGCTGCAGGATCCAGTGCCCTGGCTGGAGTCCGCCATTACGGGCGAGGCGGCCAACATCAGGCGCTTAGTCGCCGCGGGGGCGCGCGAGTACCTGCTGATGACCAACGTGGCCGGTACCAGTTACCCAGGGCGTGGCACGATGGACCGGCTTGAGGAGAAACTCGACAACCACTCGCGGACGTTCGGGATCGCGATGAGATGCGAGTGGCAGAGCGATCTCGACGCCCGGGTGGATGCCGCCTCCAGGGAAGTGAAGTTCGCGTACGGCGACATGCTTGCGGGCTATGACCTCGTGCGATATCTGCTGGAGTGCGACCGGCTGGAGGTGCGTGAGCAGGAGCTGCGCAATCTGCTAGTGAAGGTCATCGCCACCCAGTGGGAGCAGGACGCGAAGGTCAAGTTCAAACAGGTCGAACTGGACTCCCATCGCCTAGTCGACTTGTTCGTCGATGTGGAGGCGCGCCAGATCTCGGCGCCCCGCCCCATCGCGCCCTCGGGTGGGTCCGTGGCAGGCCAGCTCTCGTTCGACGATGACGAGGGCCAGATCGTGGGAGGCGCCGCACAGTATCTGGTGGACAAGCAGCACCCGTTGACGTTGATCCGTGGAGAACCCGGTCAGGGCAAGTCGACCCTGGGGCAGTTCGTGTGCCAACTGCATCGCGCCGCCTACCTGGACCGAGCGCCGTATGTCGGCGACAACGGCCAGTTCACCATCATCGATCCACGGCTGCCGCTGCGGGTCGACCTGAAGGATTACGCGGCTTGGCTGGAGGGTGATTCCCCCTACGCCACCAGCGACACCCCACCGGCGGCCAGGCCTCGAGGGGCGGCCTCCTCCTCGCTGGAGTCCTTTGTGGCCTACCTGCTGTACGCGCACAGCGGCGGGCTTGCCGTCAGCGTGGCAACGGTCAACGAGATCTTCAGCCGCTTCCCGCTGCTCCTGGTGCTGGATGGGCTGGACGAAGTCGCCAAATCGCGCATCCGCAGGCAGACCGTCGTCGAGATCGAAGCGTTCGCGGCCCGTCTCTCCGTCAACCGGATCAGCCCTCAACTGATCGTCACGACCCGGCCCAATGCCTCCGGGCTACCTGAACCCTCCTCGGAGCTTTTCCGCGTGCTGGCATTGGTCCGGCTGAATCCAGCTCTGCGCACGGCCTACCTGCGTAAATGGGCCGATGCGCGCGGTATCTACGGGGCTGAGCGCCGCGCGCTGCAACGGACTTTCGATCACCGGTCCGCCGAGCCGCACATCGCCCAGCTCGCCGAGAACCCCATGCATCTGACGATCTTGCTCTACCTGATGTACAAGCGCGGCGAGTCGGTCCCCAGCAAACGCACCGAACTTTATCGCTCCTACATGGAGACCTTCCTGGATCGAGAAACCGAAAAGAGCCGTGTGGTCCAGACCTACCGCAGCGAATTGGAGCGGGTGACGGCCTTCCTGGGCTGGCACATGCACAGTAACGCCGCGCGCGGCAACACTCGCATGACCGCGAAAGAGATCAAGAAGACGCTCAACGCGCACCTGTACGACATCGACGCTGATACCTCGCTGGTGGAGCAGCTGTTCACCGGCGTGACCGACCGCGTGTGGGCACTGGCCAGCAAGGTGCAAGGCACCTTCGAATTCGACGTGCAGCCGGTCCAGGAGTACTTCGCCGCCAAGTACCTATATGAGGTCGCCAACGCTCCCGGCGGACGATCAGCCCTCCTGGGGTACCTGCTCCGCCGCCCGTTCTGGTGGAACACCGCTCGGTTCTACGCCGGGTTCGCCACCATCAACGAGCTTCCCGCCCTCTTAGAAGAACTCCAAGAACAGCAGGAAGCTGGCCAACACCCGGGACAGATCCGCCAGGCGATCTGGTCTCTGCTGGCTGACGGCGTGTTCACCCCGCGCCCGCGAACCCAACAACGCACCGCCCGACTACTGCGCGACGACCTCAGCATCCAACTGCTGATCCATGCTCTGGACACGGGCGGCCAGTTGGTGGCGCTGCCAGCCGACCGGGGCGGAGCTGACCTGGTAGAGGTGCTGTGGCAGGACGTGGCAACCGATCCGACCCGGCCGCTGACAGCCGAGCGGATGCGATTGGCGCATTGGCTTCAGCCCGATCGCGACGCCTTCGGCACCTGGTGGCTGCCCTACCTGGATCAGGCACTGGGCACAGGCAACGAGATGCCCTGGTTGGAGGCGGCCATCCCGTGGAACGGCGGGCGGCTATTGAGCGCTGACCATGCCAACCGACTCGTGATGGACGACGCACAGGCTCCTGCGACCGCACTGGCCGCAGGTGTCCAGGCCATCCCCGACTCGCCGCTGGAACATCGACTGGTTACTGCGGTGCTGGGCGGCTTGTGCTCACATCGGGTGAGCGAGCAGGTAGCCGGGTTCGCTGGCGATCTCCTCAAAGCCCTCGATCCCCGCAATTTCCTCATCATGGCGGCCCGGGACCGCAACGCCCCACTCGACGCCGGCCGCTCCCGGAACCCGGCTCATCTGAGCCAAACCCAGATCACGGCGGCCTGGCGACGACTCATCGCCCGCGACCCGCGCTTTGAACGAGTTCGTGAGGCGCGTCGGTTCCTCAAGGGGCAAAAGGACACCACCTCGCCGTGGGGGAACACCGCCCGCGAGCTGGCGGGCATTGTCGGGCCGTGCTGGCTGGCGGCCGAGATCGCCATCATCGGCGCCGCCGCCTCCCGCCAACGCTGGATGACAGGTGGCGACATCTCCTCCGGCTCCCAGCCCTTCGGCGCCGCCCCCGACTACGGGCGGTTGCTGCAAAACCTTCGAGCGGCGCATACCGATCCTGAGTGGTGGCGCGAACAACTCCGAACCCACCCCGACCCACTCTCGCGCGGTGCGTGGGCTCTCGCGCTGGTGTCGGTCGCCGACGGCGCCGTCGTTCGAGAGTGCTTAGCTGATCTCGATGCAACAGTCGGTGTGCTGCCACGTGCTCTGAGCACCGCGCTGATGCTGAGCTCCAGCCGCCTGGGCGCGGCCTACTTTGCCCGGCGGCTCTCCGGCCAGATTCTCGCCGATACCGTCGCGCTCTCAGCGCAGACTTCCCTGTTGATCGCCCACCATGAAGACCTCTCCGCTACGCGCTGGCCCCCTTGTCAGCCACTGACCACGTCGCGGCTGATAGAGATGGTCAGCTATGGCGCTGCTGCTTGGCCCGCTCATTACGCGCTGACGGCGCGGATGGTGCACGACGCCACGTCCGAACACCTGGACGGACTCAGCACACTAGGGCCCACGGACCTGCACATTGGCGATCTGTCGAGTCTCTCACTTCAACTTCCCGACCTCGTCGCCACACCGATTCCCTTGGGGCACATAAAGATCATACTAGAAGACCCCGGACACTATCCTCGATCCTGGGTCAACGCCGCCGACCTGCAGCTGTCCCGGCGGGATCAGGCCCCCCACCTGGGACAAACAGCAGAAAGCGAAGGCTGGTTCAGCCTCGACTGATGGTTAGCCGATGCGCTCCCCCAACTAGCGGCCAGCCATGGAGACACAAAAGCTGGCGACTTTAATCCGCAGGCGCGCTGACTCCCCAATGACCGTCGCTCGCATCCTGCTGGCCGCCATGGCCGTTCGCTCACCGGGTCGAAGCAGGCAACCGCCGGTCGAGGACGGGGAGTGTGCACCGGATACGGATGCTTTGTCCGGTGATCATGATTGAACCTTTGCTTCGCCCGCGGTCCGAATCCGGGCCTGATCGCGGGTATTTATATAGGTGACAGGGATCAGGTGGTCCAGGTGATCGGGCCACACCGACATGACTTCACCGCACGACACCGCAACACCACCGAGCCACATCATCCGCCGTGCCACGCGAACCGCGGACCATAACGTTCAGCACGACCGACGGCGCTCATCTGCCGATCGAAGCGCCCCATCGGGCAGCGGCTGCGCGGTCATTCCAGGCCGGCGCCCTGGAAACGGCTTCTCATCTCGCTCGCGCGCATGGGTGCGTTCCTGCGGCGAGAGCCGTCCTTGCTCTGTGGCGACTCGAAGCGAAGAGTGCTGAGCCGGCGGCGACGCCGTGCGGAGACCGCCGACGCCCCCGGCCCGGCGATGACCGTCGGATTCGGCCTTGACCATTGCCATCCAGGTGGGCGTCGATACGCCCTGTCCGGCACGGCCATCGATGCGGCGGGGTGACGACCACAGGCGTGCTCGCCCGATTCACACCACCGCATCGGCCGCGCCGGACGGGAACACGGCGACCCCGGCGCTCCACACCGCACAGACGGCGGCACGGGCGACAGGACCGCCGTGCACCCGTAGCCAGCCACCACCGGGGCCATGGCTGAACGGGATAGCGCGGGATGCGTGTCTGGAACAGGACTACCGAAGGCACGCCCTTCGAACAGGGCGATCAGTCCCTTCACCGGCCACTTCCAGAGCTGAGCGCCACCCGCCCCTGCTCACCACGACACCGGCCCCGCCCGACAGCACCGAAGAGAACAGGACAGGCACCACCATGGCCGAGGGACGCACCTTCAAACGCTGCTCCTGCCGCGACGCCAACGGCAAGGCACTCGGGCAGCAATGCCCCAAGCTGCGCCGCGCCGACGGCGGATGGAGCTACCGGCACGGCATCTGGAACTACCAAATCGAACTCCCACCCGCACCCGACGGCAAGCGCCGCGGACCGCTGCGCCGCGGCGGCTTCGCCACCCAGGACGCCGCCAAGGACGAACTCAGCCGCGTGCGTGACCTCCTCGCGCTGGCCGACCCTCGCGAGCCCGCCACCCGTACCCAGATCGCCGACCTGATCAAACGCACCCTGGCCGAGACCGACACCCTCCCGGACGCGGAAACAATCCGCCGCAAGATCAAGACCGGGCAGCATCTCACCCAGGAGATCACCGTCGAGCAGTGGCTGGCCGAGTTCCTCAACCGCAAACGGAAGATCGAGAAAACCACCCGACGCTCCTACGAAGGCCACATCCGCCTCTACCTCACCCCGTATCTCGGGCGGCTGCGGTTGGACCAGCTCAAGGTCAGCGACATCGCGTTGATGTTCGAGCAGATCGAGGAGTTCAACGACACCATCGCCGAACGCCGCGCCGACCCCGACCCGAAGGTCCGGGCCACGGTGAAGTACCGGCGGCCGATCAGCATCGCCACCATGCACCGCATCCGCGCCACCCTGCGCCACGCGCTCAACATGGCCATGCGCCAAGACCGCCTCATCGACTTCAACCCCGCCGCCGTGCTGGAGATGGCCGCCTACACCCGGCCCAGGCCGCTGGTGTGGACCGAGGACCGGGTCCGCGGCTGGCAGGAAGACTTCCGCACCTACCGGGAGGCGGAGAAGCAACGCCGAGGTGGGCGTCGGGTCGATCCCATCGACGCCTACACCAGCGTGCCGCGCCCATCCCCGGTCATGGTGTGGACGCCCGCGCACACCCGCCGGTTTCTCAAGGAAGCCAAGGCTCACCGCCTGTTCGCCCTCTACCAGCTGATCGCGCTGCGCGGCCTCCGCCGGGGCGAGGCGTGCGGGCTGCGCTGGAAGGAGGTCGATCTCGACCGCCACACCCTGACCGTGAACTGGCAGCTCGTACAGCTGGCCTGGCAGGTTCATGAGGGCACCCCGAAGACCGACGCCTCGGTCCGAACCATCGCCCTGGACACCGACACCGCGCAACTGCTGCGTGCCCATCGGCAGCAGCAACTCCAGGAACGCCTGGCCATAGACGAAGCGTGGACCGACAGCGGGTTCGTCTTCACCCAGCCCGACGGCAACCGGCTCCACCCCCAGCACATCTCCGACCAGTTCCTCTGGCTGGCCTACCTCGCCGGCCTGCCACCCATCCGCCTTCACGATCTCCGCCACGGCGCGGCCTCACTGATGCTCGCGGCCGGGGTGGAGATGAAGGTGGTGCAGGAGACCCTGGGCCACACGTCCAGCGCGTTCACCGCCGACACCTACACCTCCGTCTACCCGCAGGTGGCCATGGCCGCGGCCGAGAAGACCGCCGCCCTGCTCTTCGGTAAGGAAGATCAGGCCGAACCGGGCAAAGTCATCTCGCTGAGGAGCTGAACAGTCGGATTAAGCATCCGGCCCCGCATTCGCCGCCTGCTCGCGGCGAGGCGGGGCCGCTGCTCTTCCCGCAGCAGTCGGACATGGTGAATGGATCATGGTGTGTGCGGGGTTGGTGCGCGCGAGCACGCATGGAGCACGCAAACGCCAGAAGAAAGTTCTAGAACGCATCCGATCCCGCATCACCGCAGGTCAGAGCATGATCAAAGCGCGCCCTGCAGGATTCGAACCTGCGACCGTCGGATTAGAAGTCCGGTGCTCTATCCAGCTGAGCTAAGGGCGCTCCCGCCTTATTGTGCATGATCCGGCGACTTGTCATGCACACGTTTTCCCCGTGTCAGTCTGTCAGGCCGATCACACCCCACATACAGCATCCCCAGGGCAGCCGGTGGCATGTCTGGCCGTGTGGCTTCAAGGAGGATATCGGAGGTTGCCAGGTAGAGGAGGAAACGGGAGAAAGCCCTAGGTTCGTCCGATTGGTACGCGGTGTCGATCAGGGCCCTGGCCATCCACAGCCTCCTGACCGGGTGGTGCTGGTGGTCAGGCCGAGGTCTGGCCGGGCGTGGTGGTGAGTGGGCATCGTTGGTCGTGGGCGTTGTGTGTGTCCATCCGGCTACGCCCGGCATCACGCATGTGGCGGTGCTCACGGATGGGTGGTTGCGGTCGGTGAACAGGCCGCGCAGGAGCCTTGTGGGGAACGTCGCCGGCGGGAGCTGGGTGGGCATGAAACGCCAGGCTGGTGGGTCGATGGTGTGGCATCCGGGATGGGAAAAGCCCGGGCGGGGGTGGCGCAAAAGGGTTTAAGCTCTCGTGGCATGGTCGCGACGCTCCTGCATGAGATTCCCCTGCAGGGCGGGGACGTGACTGACGGGGTGGTGCGGGTCGGAGACACCGTGCGCAGACCGGCCAGTACGTCGACACCCGCCGTGCACGCCCTGCTCAGGCACCTTGAGGCCGCCGGGTTCGAAGGTGCGCCGAGGGTGGTGGGGATGGATGGGCTCGGGCGGGAGATCCTGACCTTTGTTCCTGGTACGACCGGGCTGTGCCTGGCCAGCGTGACCGATGAGGCTCTGATCGGGCTGGCCCTCTTGCTGCGCGAATACCACGATGCGACTGCCGGGTTTCCGCTGACGGCAGAGGGCTGGGCGGGCGGATCAAATGACGACAAAGCGCCAGAAATCATCGGTCATTGTGATCTAACGCTAGATAACGTGATTTTTCGGGCGGGGCAGCCCCACGCGCTGATCGATTTCGACTTGGCCCGCCCAACTACCCGGCTCTTCGACATTGTCACCACCCTCAGGCACTGGGCCCCCATCGCCGACCCCGTCGACCGCCCTCCGCTCCTCCGCAATCTCGACGTCGGGGCTCGGCTGCGGCTGTTCTGCGACGCGTACGGCGTCCTCCCCCGCGACCGCCGCCGCCTGCTCGAGCTGGCCAGGATCCGCTTCCACCGGTCCTACACCGCCATGCGCACCCGCGCCGCGGCAGGCGGCAACTGGGCCATGATGTGGGCGGGCGGCGCGGGCGAGCGCATCCGCCGTGCGGCCTCCTGGCTGGACGTGCACGAAGATGAGCTTCATGCCCATTTGGTATGACCCCCTGGGCCTCGCCCTCGGCGTGGCCCTCGACCAGTTCCTCGCCGACCCCCGCAGCACCGCCCACCCGGTCGCTCTGTTCGGACAAGCCTCAGCAAAACTGGAAAAATCCCTATATAAGGACAAAAAAGCGCGCGGAGTCGTACATGTCGTCGTATGTGTCGGCGGCGTCACCGCCCTCGGCGTGCTGGCCCAGCGGGTTCCGAGCCGCGCAGCCCGTACGGCCGTGACCGCCGTCGCCACCTGGGCCGTGCTCGGCGGCACCACGCTCGCCCGCGAGGGCGCCTACATGGCGGACGCCCTCGAACGCGACGACCTGGAACGAGCCAGGGCCAGGCTCCCGCACCTCTGCGGCCGAGACCCCGCCCACCTGGAGGCGCCGGAGCTGGCGCGGGCCACGGTCGAGTCGCTGGCCGAGAACACCTCCGACGCCGTGGTGGCCCCGCTGTTCTGGGGCGCGGTGGCGGGGGTGCCGGGGCTGCTGGCGTACCGGGCGATCAACACGCTGGACGCCATGATCGGCCACCGCTCCCCCCGCTACGAGCGCTTCGGCTGGGCCGCGGCCAGGCTCGACGACGTGGCGAACTACCTGCCTGCCAGGGTGACGGGCCTGCTCACGGCCCTGACCGGCCCGAACCCTGGGCGTGCGCTGACCGTACTCAGACGGGACGGCCACCGGCACCCCAGCCCGAACGCGGGCAGGTGCGAGGCCGCGTTCGCCGGCGCGCTCGGCGTCACGCTGGGCGGCACGAACGTCTACAGCGGCCGCACCGAACACCGCCCCACCATGGGCGAAGGCCCCAAGCCCGACGTCAGGGACATCCGCCGCGCCGTCCGCCTGACGCGGGCGGTGAGCCTCGCCGCCGCGGGCGTGGCCGTACTGACCGCATGGACCTTACGACGCGCCCGCGCTCCGCATTAGGGAATTGCGCCGCCAGTGCCACGCCGCGCAATTGCGCGGTAATTAGCAAATGGCCGCTACTCACATTACGCGGTTCAGGTTGAGTACGATCCAGATCACGAATATCGCGACCAAGGTAATCCCGATCATCGACCTGGCCGCGTTGTGCGCGACCTCCTTGCGTGTCGTGACCTGCCTAGCGCTCTGCTTCCAGACCTGACGCATAATGATCATGGTCTGGAAGCGGCGGCCGAGGGCGAACACGGCGAGAGCGATGATGATGAATAAGATGACGCGACCGTCTGCAGGTGCCACGGAGATCCCCCTGTGGGCCTTGAAGAGTTAATGCCCCCGAAACTTTTGAGAACTCAGGATACTCGGACGGCCGCGGTTTGTAATTGAATTTATGGTCCGAGATCCACCACGATCGGCGCGTGATCGGACGGGCCTTTCCCCTTGCGGGCCTCGCGATCGACGTACGCCGCCCGCACCCGCCCCGCGACGTCCGCACTCGCGTAGACGAGGTCGATGCGCATCCCCTTGTTCTGGTGGAACATCCCGGCCCGGTAATCCCAGTACGTGAACGGATGCGGCCCCTTCATCGGCGTCGGCACCACGTCGTGCAGCCCCAGGGCCCGCAGTTCGGTCAGCGCCTGGCGTTCGGCGGGCGTGACGTGGGTCGAGCCGGCGAACAGCGCGGGATCCCACACGTCGGCGTCCGTCGGCGCCACGTTGTAGTCACCGCAGGCCACCAGCGGTGAGCCGAGCTCGGCCGCCAGCGCGTCCCGCAGCGCCGCGAACCAGGCCAGCTTGTAGGCGTAGTGCGGCGAGTCGACCGTGCGCCCGTTGGGTGCGTACAGCGACCACACCCGGATCCCGCCGCAGGTCGCGCCGATCGCGCGCGCCTCGGGCCGGGCCGCGCCGACCCCGTCGAGGTCCCCGAATCCGGGCTCGCCGGGGAAGCTCGGCGTCACCTCGTCCAAGCCCACCCTGGACAGGATCGCGACGCCGTTCCACCGCCCGTCGCCGTGGGCCGCGGCGGCGTACCCCAGCGCGCCCACCTCGGCGGCGGGGAACGCCGCCACGGAGCATTTGGTCTCCTGCAGGCAGACGATGTCGGGCTTGACCTCGGCCAGCCATTCGAGCAGGCGGGGCAGGCGTGCCTTGACCGAGTTGACGTTCCAGGTAGCCAGGCGCATGCCCCTTAGCCTGCCACCGCCGACCCGGCTACGGCACCCGGACTCGAAGCCGCGAGCCTTCGCACACCTCGACCGGGCCGGGCACCGGCCTATCAGGTCAGGCCCGGGTGCGCTCCACCCCCACAGTGATCTCGTTGCCGAGGCGGCGGCCGGTGAGCAGGTCGAGGTCGTCGCCGCTCCAGAACCTGCCCGGGTCGTACCAGTTGGGGCGGCGACCGCCGGCCAGCAACCCCATCTCCTCGTAGGTGACGGCCACGACCTCGGCGCAGTAGGCGCTCTCCAGCGTCGCCTCCCCGCGGCTCCTGCGCGGGACGCGTCCTCTGGCCCAGCGGGCGGCCAGCCTGGCGGTGGAGGGGAACGGGGTGCCGTCGAGCCGGGCGACCGTGCGCAGGGCCGCGTCCTCCATCTCCGGCGTCGCCTGCGGTTCGAGCTGGCGCAACCAGGCCCGCTGGTGGTATCGGTCGGCCCACACCGTCACCGCGTCCCGCAGGTCGTGCAGCTGCACGCCGCGGTGGTGGGTGCCCGCCCACAGGTCCGGCAGCGACCTGCCCAGCTCGGCGTGCCACATCATCGGCGGCAGGTCCTCGATCACGATGGCCATGCCGACGTGGTTGACCGGGCTGTTGGTCATGGTCTGGATGGCGCGGTCGGGCACCGAGCGCCCGCGGAAGACCCACAGATCGCCGGTCCTCGTCACCTTGACGGCCTCGTCGAGAGTCAGCACACCATTAGCCTAGGCACATGCGCTGGTGGAAGATGCTGGGACTGGCCGGGATCATGGGTGTGGCGGCCACGGGAGTGGTGATCGCGCGGGCCGAGCGCCGCCGCCGCGCCTACACCCCCGAAGAGATCAGGACGCGCCTGCGCGAGCGGGCCGAGGGAGCGCCAGGAGCGTAACGAGGCCGTGAACACGGTCAGCCGGAGGGCCGCAGGTCGTAGACGAAGACCACGTCCGGATAGGCCGGGTTGTCGTCGTATCCCTGGACCCCGCCCAGGTAGGCGCGCTGGTAGTTGACCACCCAGGGCATGGCCGCCGCCGCGCGCTGGTCGAGCACCCGTCTCGTGGCCTGCTCGTACGCGCGTTGCGCCGCCGTCCTGTCGGTCACCGTCAGCTCGGGCACCGTGTCGAGCAGCGCGTCCAGGCCCTGGTCGTCGAGGTAGGCCAGGTTGAAGGCGGGCGGGTTCCCGCTGTGGAAGACGTTGCCGAACCACGAGTAGCCGTCGGCGTAGTCGGGCCACCAGTACATGACGAAGATGTCCTGGCCGCGTTTCTTGCCCAGCTCCCATTGGGCGTTCCAGGGCATCGGCCTGGCCTCGATCGTGACGTTGAGCGGCTGCAGCGCCGTCGCCAGCTTCGTGGCGAGCAGCCGCCAGTCGGTGTCGCCCTCGCCGTACGTCAGGCGCAGCCGCAGCGGCCTGCCCCCGGGACCGTAGCCGGCTTTCTGCAGCAGCTGGGCCGCCCCGTTCAGGTCCTGCCGGGGCACGCGGCCGGGCACGTGGCCCGTCAGCCCCTCCGGGATGACGCCGCTGACGGGTGCGACGGCGCCCTTCAGCTCCTTGATCAGCCCCTGGTAGTCGACGGCCTTCTGGACCGCGCGGCGCACGCGTACGTCCTTCATCGGGCCGCTCGCGGTGTTGAACAACATCATCGCCGTCTGGAACGACGGCCGCTGCGACGTGCGCACGCCCGGCGCGGCCGAAGCCCTCGCGAACAGGCGCGGGCTGAGCCGCGCCACGAAGCTCGCCTCGCCGCGCTGCAGCAGCCGGTACGCCTTGTCGGGATCGGGCACGACCCGGAACTTCACCGTGCTGTAGTGCGGCCTGCGCCACCCACCCCAGTATTCGTCGTACGCCTTGAGCGTGAGCTCCTGCTCCTTGCCCTTCTGCCAGCTCGCCACCGTGTACGGCCCCGACCCCGCGTCCTTGCCGGCCTGGAACCACTTCCCGAGGTCGGGCGCCGCCTTCGTGTCGTAGATGTAGGCCGCGTACGTGGAGGAGGCCACCAGGTCCAGGGGCACGGAATACTTCAGCGCGAACGTCACCGTGGCCGGGCCCTCCACTCTGATCGAGGAGACGGCGTCCCAGATGTAGGAGGCGCCGGTCTTGGCCTTCATGGTGCGCTCGATCGACGCCTTGACCGCCTCGGCGTCCAGCGGCCTGCCGGTGTGGAAGGTCACGCCGCGCCGCAGGTTGAACGTCCACGTCCGGCCGTCCGACGACGCCCGCCACGACGTGGCCAGCCGCGGGGTGGACTTCTTGGTGACCGGGTTCCAGAGGGTGAGGGTCTCGTAGATGTTGTGGAAGGCGATGATCTCGCTGGAGTAGGACCTGCTGGGGTCCCACTCGGTGACGATGTCCAGGTTCTTGACGTAGACGAACGTGGACTCGCCCGCCGGCGCCTGGCGTGCCTCCTCTGGGGGAGGCGAGGAGCATGCCGCGAGGATCATGAGCGCGGCTGCCGCTACGAGACGACGGCGCAACGCATCTCCCTCTGTCGGCTACCCGGGGAAACCTACTCCAAGATCAAGCAAACGGGGGCGCCGCGTCCAAAAGTCCCGAAAAATTGGGCAATCTGGTGATCAATTGCTATCCTCGGGGCTTGTCCCGTCCGGGGTTGCCAGCAGGGGACCGACCGGAGTGAGGTGCCATGGGTCGTAGCCGAACGATCCGCATGAAGATCATCGGACTACTACTGGTGCCGCTGACCTCCATGGTGGTGTTGTGGGGGGTCATCACCGCCGTCACTGCCAGCGAGAGCTTGGAACTGCGCCAATACAAGACACTCTGGACGAACCTCCGCGTTCCCGCGTACAAACTGATCAACGAGATCCAGAATGAGCGTCTTGTCTCGGCCGAGCTTCTGCGGAACACGGTGGGCAAGTCAGCCGTGACCGCCCAGCGCAAACGTACCGACTCAGCCAGTGACTCGTTCAAGCAGCTCTCCAGCAACTCCAAGGACAGATCGGAAGAGATCCGCACACAGGTGGACGCGGTGTACACGCAACTCGACAGGCTCGATGCGATCCGAGGAGAGATCGACACGGGTCTGTCCGACCGTCTGCACAGCTCCGAGGCCTACAACGCGGTCATCGACACGATCTTCGGCCTGCACCGGCGGGTCGCGTTCATCGACGACATCCCGATCTACGAGCAGTCCCGCGTGCTTATCGACATCGCCTATGCGAGGGAGCTGCTCACCAGGGAGCAGGCCATCGCGTTCGGGCCCACCACGCCCGCGGAGCGCCGGCAGTTCACGCAGTTCGTCGGCAACCGGCGCTTCCTGATCGACCAGGCGCTCGGCGAGCTCGACCCGACCCTGCGCGACACCCACGTCACCCTGATCACCTCGCCCGCCTACCAGCGGATGCGGATGATGGAGGACCAGATCGTCGCCGGCGCCGCGCCGCAGAGCTGGCTCAAGACCACGGAGGGGCTGGCCAAGGCGTTCCTGGACGCGCAGATGCGGGCCAGCGCGATGCTGAACGGGCGCGCCGACCCGGTGGCCGACCAGGTGCTGTCGAGGGCGTTCCTGCTGACAGGCACGGCCCTGGTGCTCGTGCTCGTGTCCATCGCGTTCTCGTTGCGCATGGGCACCCGGCTGTCGAAGGAGCTGGGCGCGCTCAGGCTGGCCGCGCTGGAGGTGGCCCAGGAACGGCTGCCGCACGTGGTCGCCAAGCTGCGCAAGGGCGAGACGGTCGAGATGCCTGAGTTGTCGGTGGCGAGCACCACGGTCGAGATCGCCGACGTCGGGCAGGCCTTCTCCACCGTCCAGCAGACCGCCGTGGAGGCCGCGGTCGGCCAGGCGCAGCTCAGCGAGGGTGTCGGCCACGTGTTCCGCAACCTGGCCAGGCGCAGCCAGACGTTGCTGCACCGCCAGCGCATCCAGCTCGAGGACATGCAGCACCGGGCGACCGACCCGGACGCCCTCGACGACCTGTTCCGGCTGGACCACCTGACCACCCGCATGCGCCGGCACGCCGAAGGCCTGATCATCCTGTCGGGCGCCACTCCCGGCCGCGGCTGGAGCAAGCCGGTGCCGCTGCTCGACGTGGCCCGCGGCGCGGCGGCCGAGGTGGAGGACTACCAGCGGGTCACCGTCGAGCCGATGTCCGGCCAGCGCCTGGCCGGACCCGTGGTCGGCGACGTGATCCACCTCATCGCCGAGCTCATCGAGAACGCCACCGTCTACTCGCCCGTGCACACCCCGGTCATCGTGCGCGGCGAGGAGGCGGCCCGCGGCTTCATCTTCGAGGTGGAGGACCGCGGACTCGGGATGAGCCCAGAAGAGCTGGCCGAACTCAACGAGCGGCTGGCCAGCCCACCGGAGTTCGACCTGGCCGACAGCGACCGGCTCGGCCTTTTCGTCGTCTCCCGCCTGGCCGCCAGGCATGACATCCGCGTGACGTTGCGCGGTTCACCATATGGAGGGACCACCGCGATCGTGTTGATCCCGGATGAGCACGTGGCCGAACCAGAGGCCCCCGTGAACGTACAAGAGCCCGCTCGACCCATGCGGGTGGTGCGAAGTGACTGACGAGCGCTGGCTGGACGAGGACGCCGGTCCGATCGTCCCCGCCTACCTGCTGACCAGGGGCCGTACCGTGCCCGCGAGCGAGGCCATCGACCTCATCGCGGTGATCATCACGTCCGGCGGGCTGACGCCGCCCATCGGCCTCGGCCCCGAGCATCTGATCATCCTGCAGAAGTGCACGAAGCCGACGCGGCTCGTGGACGTGGCCGCCGAGCTGAACCTGCCCATCGGCGTGGTCAGGGTGCTGGTCGGCGATCTGCACGCGCAGGAGCTCGTGCAGGTCGAGCTGCCGCCGCCCGCCCCGGACGCCAAGGTCCTGCTGGAGGTGATCAGCGGGCTGAAGGCGCTGTGACCACTCTGCGGTTCAGTACGCCGAACACGGCCGCGAACACGGCGGCCACCGCGCCCGCCACAGCGGCGACGCCGAAGACCCACTGGTAGCCGTGTACGCCCGGCTGAGCGGCCAGCACGGCGGCGATCACCGCGCCCGCCGTACTGGCGCCCACGATGCGCACGAGCGCGTTCACGCCCGCCGCCACGGCCGTCTTCGCCGGGGCCACATGCTCGACCGCCATCGTGCCCAGTGCCGCGTACCCGATGCCCAGGCCGATGCCCAGCAGCGAGGACGCCACGTACAGGTCGGCCGGGTGGTCGTGCGCCACCACCAGCCACACGGCCGCCAGGCCCGTGACCAGCGAGCCCGCCGCCACCATGGACGAAGCCTGGAACCTGCGCATGATCCGGCCCGCGAACAGCGAGATCACCAGCATGAACAGCGTGCTCGGCAGCAGGTAGAGCCCGACCTGCAAGGTGGATGCGCCGAAGCCGTACCCGGTGCCCTCGGGCACCTGGGCGAAGCCGGAGACGCCGGTCATGGTGGTGAAGAACGTGAAGCCGAGCAACATCGAGGCCACCGTCGCGCCGACCGTGCCCCTGTGCACCAGCATCGACATCTCGACCAACGGCTCCGCCACCTTGCGCTCAACCGCGACCCAGACGGCCACCAGCACCACCGCGGCCGCGAAGAGGCCGAGCACGCCCGGCGAGGTCCAGCCCCACGAGCCGCCCTCGCTGATGGCCAGCAGGAGCGCGACCAGCCAGGCGGTCAGCAGCGCGGCGCCGATCAGGTCGGGGCGGCCCTTGACGGCCGGGGCGCCGTCGCGTACGAGGAAGGCCACGATGACGGCGGCCACCAGCGAGATGCCACCCGTTATCCAGAACACCAGGTGGAAGTCGCCGGAGGCGAGCCCGGCCAGGATCATCCCGCCGCCGCTGCCGAAGCCCATCGTCGCGCTGAGCACGCCGATGCCGCTCGCCAGTTGGTGCCGCGGCAACGTGTCGCGCACCACTCCGATCGACAGCGGCACCAGCGCTGACACGAAACCCTGGAGCACACGCGCCACGATGAGCCAGGCCAGCGACGTCGCCAGGGCGGCCATCACCGAGCCGATCACCAGGAGCGCCAGGGCGCCGAGGATCATGCGGCGCCTGCCGTACATGTCGCCGAAGCGCGACAACAACGGCGTGGAGACCGCGGCGACCAGCAGGCTCAGCGTGAGTGTCCAGGTCACGGCGGTGAGCGAGGCGTTCAGCTCGCGCTGCAGCACGGGAAGCAAGGGGACCACCGCGGTGTTCTGCAAAGCGGCGATGGACGCCGCGAAGGCCAGCGAGACCACCGCGGGCCAGGGATTCTTGGTAGACGTTTCGCTTGTCGGGGGTGCGACTACCGTCGCCATGTCCGGCTCCTTTTAGGTAACTTAGGTAAGTAACGAGAACCGATGATACATACGTAAGTTAGGTAAGCAAACCGATGGACGAAGATCTCAACAGGACGGTGTCGGCCTTTCGCGCGCTCGTGACCACGCTCAACCGCGGCAAGACGCACGAGCGGCTGACCGAGGCGGCGGGCGTCCGGCTGGACCGGCCCGACGTGCAGATCCTCGTCCACCTGCTGGACGCGGGCGAGCCGCGCAGGATCGGCGCGATCGCCGAGGGGCTGCAGGTGGAGAGCCCGCACGTGACCCGGCACGTCGCCGCGCTGGAGCAACGCGAGCTGGTCGAGCGGGTACGCGACCCCGACGACGGCAGGGCCTGGCGCATCGCGCTCACCGAGGAGGGAGCCGAGGTCGCCGCCCGATGCCGCAACGTGACGACGGAGTGGTTCCTGGGTGCGCTGGGCGACTGGTCCGAGACGGATCGGGCGGAGCTGGCCAGGTTGATGGGAAAGCTCTCGGACGACCTGTGCCAGCACCTGCGCGCCCGGCTCGTCATCAAGTGACCAGTACGTCCTCCGCCCGGTGACAGGCCACCTGACGACCCCGTATGTCCCTCAGCGCGGGCGCCTGCTCGCATTCGGGCACCGCCAGCGGGCAGCGCAACCTGAACGGGCACCCCGACTCCGCCGGTACGGCCTCCGTCCTCCCCTTGGCCTCGGGCGGGGAGCCGCCGAGCTTCGGCACGGCGTCGCGCAGGGCCTGGGTGTAGGGGTGGGCCGGGTTCGCCAGGAGGTCGCGCGTGGGGCCCGACTCGACGACGCGGCCCGCGAAGAGCACGTGCGAGGTACGGCAGAGCCGCTCCACCACCGCCAGGTTGTGGGTGATGAGGAGGCGCTCGGTGTCCAGGCCGGCCAGCAGGTCCAGGATCCTGGCCTGGACCGTGACGTCGAGGGCGCTGGTGGGCTCGTCCAGGATGAGCAGGCTCGGGTCCACGGCCAGGGCTCTGGCGATCACCACGCGCTGGCGCTGGCCGCCGGAGAGCTGGTGCGGTTTGCGGGTGGCCAGGTCCGGGTTCAGACCGACCTGTTCGAGGAGGGTTTTCACCCTGTGTCTTGCGCTTCTGGGCAGGGCCTCGGCTATGGAGGTGCCGATGCGCATCCTGGGGTCGAGTGCTTCGGCCTGGAAGACGGGTTGGACGTCTTTGCGGAACTTTCTCAGGTCCGTATTTTTCAGTGTTTGGTCGCCGTACCAGATATTTCCGGACATGGGGGTGAGGAGGCCCAGGAACGCGCGGGCCAGGGTCGTCTTGCCCGAGCCGCTCTCCCCGATCAGGCCGACGCCGCCCTCGGTGATGTCCAGGGTCACCTCGTGCACGACCGGCCGCCTGCCGTACCCGAGCGTCACCCGCTCGGCCCTGAGCACGGTCACGGCAGCGCCTCCAGCAACTCGCGGGTGTAGGGGTGTTGTGGGTCGGCCAGCACCTGGGCGGCGGGGCCCGACTCCACCACCGCGCCGTCCTTCATGACGAGCACCCGGTCGGCGATCGTCGAGACCAGGGCCAGGTCGTGGGAGACGAGCAGGAGCGCGAGCCCGCGTTCCGCGCGCAGCCTGCGCAGGACGCCGACCACCTCGGCCTGCACGGTCACGTCCAGGGCGCTGGTGGGCTCGTCGGCCAGGATCACCTCGGCGCCCAGGGCGATGGCCAGGGCGATGGCGAAGCGCTGGGCCTGGCCGCCGGAGATCTCGTGGGGGTAGCGGCGCAGGATCTCGCGGTCGAGCATGACCGCCTCCACGGCCTCCGCCATCACCTCCTCCAGCCGCCCCTTACCCCTTCCGACGGCGCCCGAGGCGTCGCTCTCCGCACTGCTTCCGTTGCCGCTGCGGGCACCGTTCCCGGGAGCGGCACCGACGCCGTGGAGCTTGAGGGCGCGGCGCATCAGGACTCCGAGCCTGGTGGCGGGGCTGAGCGCGGTCTGCGGGGACTGCATGACGAGCGCCACCCTTGCGCCCCTGATCTCCCGGAGGCGGCGGGGCGAAGCCGTCAGGACGTCGACGCCGCAGACCCGGATGTGTCCCGAAATTTCGGCATCTGGGGCCAGACCCAGCAGCGAGAGCAACGTGGTGGACTTACCTGATCCGCTCTCCCCCACGATCGCGACGCACTCACCCTCGGCCACGTCAAGCCGGGGAACGTCGGCCACGAGCCGCCCGCCGTACCGCACCTGGAGGTCGCGCACCTCGATCATTTCACCGCCCTTCGCGGGTCGAGCGCGTTGCGCAACCCTTCACCGAGCACGTTGAACGCGAACGCCGTCACCAGGATCGCCAGCCCGGGAAAGGTGACGACCCACCAGTTCGTGGTGAACAACGTCTGCCCCTGCTGCACCATCAACCCCCACTCCGCCGTCGGCTCCTGCGCCCCGAGCCCCAGGTACGACAGCGCCGCCGAGGTGAGGATCACGCCACCACCGTCGAGGGAGAGCTGGACCAGGACGGGCGTGAGCGAGTTCGGCAGCACGTGCCGCAGCACGATCAGCGGCGCCGGCACGCCGAGGCACCTGGCGGCGTCCACGTAGCTCCGGGTGGCGATCGAGGCGGCCACGGAGGCGGCCAACCGGGTGTACCAGGGCCACCACGTCACCGCGATGGCCAGGACAACGGTGTTCACGCTGGGCTGCAGCACGACCGCCAGCGCCAGGGACAGCAGCAGCGCAGGGAAGGCCAGGAACACGTCCGTGACCCGCATGATCACGTCTCTGATCCAGCCGCCCGCGTATCCGGCCACCACGCCGAGGCTGACCCCGACCAGCGCCGACATGCCCAGCACCGCCACGGCGATGAACAGCGACGTGCGGCCGCCGTACAGGATCCTGGTGAGCACGTCCCGCCCGACCTGGTCGGTCCCGAACCAGTGCGCGCCGCTCGGCGGCAGCAGCGCCTCCAGCGGCTTCGGCTCGTCCACCGGGTACGGCGCCAGCCACGGCGCCATGATCGCGGCCAGGACGACGAGCACGAGGAGCACGGCCCCGAACGCGGCGAACCGGTCGGGGATCCTGGGCAGCGTGCGGCGCAGCGGCGCGGCTCCCACCTCGGTCATCGGCGCCTCCTCCGTCGTCGGGCCGGCGTCCCTGGGCGTCATCGGGTCCCCGTCCCCGGCCGTCATCGGGCCCTCGTTCGCGGGTCGACGAAGCCCTGGAGGATGTCCACGATCAGGTTGGCCAGCACGTACACCAGGGCGACCAGGAGGGTGACGCCCGCGATGGCCGGGGTGTCCCGCGCTTTGATCGACTCGGCGGCGTAGCGGCCCAGCCCCGGCCAGTTGAAGACCGCCTCGACCAGGAAGCCGTTGACGATCGCGTACGCGAAGACCAGGGCGATCAGCGACAGGACGGGGTTCAGGGCCGGTCTCAGGGCGAATCTGGTCAGAATGGACGTCTCGCCGAAGCCGAGCGCGCGTTCCATCCTGGCGTGGTCCTGGCCGGACTCCTCGATGAGGGCCGCCCTGGTCATCTGGGCGATGACGCCCGTGGGGTAGGCGGCCACGACCAGGGCGGGGAGGATCAGGTGCTGGAGGGTGCTGGTGAAGATGGGCCAGTTGCCGGTGATGAGGGCGTCGACGATGGTGATGTTCGTCCAGAGGGAGAGGGGGCTGGTGGTGTCGAGCGCGGAGTCGTACTCGCCGGCGATCGGGAACCAGTCCAGGTTGCTGGCGAAGACCGTCTGCAGGGCCAGGGCCAGCCAGAAGACCGGTACGGAGACGGCCAGCATGCTGCCGAACCGCACCCCCAGGTCCGGAAATTTCGTCTTGTAGCGGGCGGCGAGCACTCCGACCGGGATGCCCACGATGACCGCGACGAGCAGAGCCGTACCGACAAGCTCAAGAGAAGCGGGGAACGCGAGATACAGGTCGTCGCGCACGGGTTGCCGGGTACGCAGGCTGACGCCCCAGTCGCCGGTGATGAGGTCGCGCACGTAGTTCAGCAGCTGCACGGCGATCGAGTCGTCCAGCCCGAACCGCTCGCGCGCCTCGGCGAGCTGCTCGGGCGTGGCCTTCGGCCCGGCGAACGCGACCGCCGGATCCCCCGGCACCAGCCGCATGACGGCGAACGTGAGCACGACCACGCCGGCCACGACCAGGAGAGCCTGACCGAGCCGGCGGGCCAGATAACGGAGCATGAGTCAGCTTGCGCGCTTCAGGTCGTAGAAGAAGACCACGTTGGGATAAGCGGGATTGTCCACATATCCCTGGACGTCAGCGCTCAGCGCGCGTTGGTATTTCTGCACGTACGGCACCGCCACCGCCGCCTGGTCAGTGATGATCTTCTTCTGCAGGTCCTGGTACGCCTGGTCGGCCTTGAGCTGGTCGGTGGCCGTGAGCTGCGGCAGCGCGTCGATGGCCGAGTCGATCCCGGCGTCCTTCAGGTACGACAGGTTGAACTGCGGCTTGTCCGCACTCTTGAAGACGTTCAGGAACCAGGAGTAAGCGTCCGGATAGTCCGGATACCAGTACATGACGAAGATGTCCTGCCCCTCCTTCTTGCCCAGGTCCCACTGCGCGCTCCAGGTCATGGGCTTGGCCTGCAGGGTCACGTTCAGGTTCTTCAGCGCCGAGCTGAGCAGCGTGACCAGCAGCTTCTGGTCGTCGTCGCCCTGGGCGTAGGTCATGCTGAGCTTGAGCTCGGGGAGGTCGGGGCCGTACCCGGCCTCCGCCAGCAGCGCCTGCGCCTTGGCCAGGTCCTGCTTGGGCTCCAGGCCGGAGGCGTAGCCGAGCAGCCCCTGCGGCACCAGGCCGCTGGCCTTCTGGCCCGCGCCCTTGAGCGCCGCCGCCAGGCCGTCATAGTCGATCGCGTACTGCAGCGCCTGCCGGATCCTGACGTCCTTCGTCGGGCCTCCCGCCGTGTTGAACAGCACCAGCAGGTTCTGGAACGACGGCGACTGCGAGGTCTGCACGCCCGAGGTCGTACCGGCTTGTTCGAAGAGCTGCGGGTTCAGGCGTTGTACGAAGTTCACCTCGCCTTTCTGCAGCAACTGCCACGCCGTGGTGATCTCGGGGGTGACCCTGAAGGCGATCTTCTTGTACTGCTCCGGCTTCCAGCCGCCCCAGTAGCCCTCGAACGCCTTCAGCGTCAGCTCGGTCTCCTTGCCCTTCTGCCAGGAGTCGATCGTGTACGGGCCGGTGCCGGCGGTCGTCTTGCCGTCCTCGTCCACGGCGTCCACGTCGTAGATGTAGGCGGCGTAGCCGGAGGAGGCGACCAGGTCGAGCGGGGTGGCGTACTTGAGCGTGAACTTCAGCGTGGCGGCGTCCACGGCCTCGATCTTGTCCACCGAATCCCAAATGTAGGCCGCGCCCCCCTTCTTCTCCATCGTCCGCTCGATGGCCTTCTTGGCGGCTTCGGCGGTGAGCGTGGCGCCGGAGTGGAACTTCACGCCCTGGCGGAGCTTGAACGTCCACTCCTTGCCGCCGTTCGCCGAGGTCCACTCGGTGGCCAGGCGCGGCTCGGCCTTCTTGGTCTGGGAGTTGTACCTGGTCAGGCCCTCGTAGATGTTCGACATGGCGACGATCTCGTTGGAGTAGGAGGTCGCCGGGTCCCAGTCGGTGACCACGTCGAGGTTCGGCACGTACACGAACGTGCTGTCGTTGGCCTGGGCGGCCTGCGTGGCCGCCGGTTGACTGCCGCCGCTCGACTCCGGCCTGGGCGTGCCTCCGGCGCCGCGCACCTGGCCGCCCGCGCACGCGGATGCGGTCAGGGCCAAGGCACCGGCGACCCAGGCGACTAGCAGACGCTTGTGCCAGCGCATGGTGGGGGGATCCTTTCGATCATTCACCGGGCGAGTGGTCCGGCTGCTTTGACGTGTACCCGCACGGCGGGCTCGGAGAGGTAGCTCAGCGGCACCTCGAGGAGGTCGACGATCTCGACGCCGGCAGGATCCGCCCCCGCCGTCACGGCCCGCGCCGCTGCCTCCTCCTTGGCCCTTTCTATCGCTTCTGACCGGCTATCGCCCGCTGACAAGATCGTATCGACTCTGCCGCTCGCGAGCGCGATTCCGGCACCCACGGCGTTGGCCACTTCGGCGTGTTCCGGGCGGATCACCTGGCTCACGCCGGGGATGCGGTCGGGCAGCAGGAATGCCCCGCCTCCCACCGCGACCAGGGGTCTGTCGGTTTTGCCGAACGCCATCCGGTCCACGGCGTCGACGACCATCTCGTCTGCGATCGCCACCGCCCTTTCCAGGGTGTCTTCGTTTTCTTCCGACATGTCACGTCTTAAGGTTTCCAGGCGCTCGCGCCACCCTTCGGCGTCGCGCGGGCTCCGGCCGGCCGCGACGGCCGCGTCGGTCATCGTCATCGTGTTCCCGCCGAAGACCAGCGCTTCCCGGACGATCCGGTAGCCGACGGAGTCGGGCCCGATGCCATGACTTCTGACCATCGTGCCGCCTCCGAGCGCGATAGCCAGGATGTCGGGCATGCGGAAGTTCGTCAGCACCCCGCCGATCTCGACCGCCGCCGCCGACTCCCTCGGGAACCCCCCGGCCAGCACGCCCAGATCGGTGGACGTGCCGCCCACGTCCACCACGATCGCGTCCGCCACACCGGACAGGAACGCGGCTCCGCGCAGGGAGTTCGCGGGGCCCGAGCCGATCGTCGACACCGGCAGCCGCGCGGCGTGCTCCACCGTCATGAGCGTGCCGTCGTTCTGCGCCAGGTACGGCTTCGCGCCCAGCCCGCGTTCGGCCAGCGCGGTGACCAGGGCGTCGGTGACGTGCCCTGCGACGCCGTACAGGGCGGCGTTCAGCACGGTGGCGTTCTCGCGTTCGAGCAGCCCGAGCGAGCCGATCTCGTGGCTCACCGAGACCGGCAGGCCGTACTCGGCCCCGATCAGCTCCTCGACCAGGCGCTCGTGCTCGCTGCTCGCCGGGCTGAACACGCTGGTGACGGCCACGGCGTCCGCCTCCACGCCGTCCAGGAAGCGGCGGACCGCGTCGAGGTCGGGCCGGCTGATCTCGCGGCCGTCGACGTAGTGGCCGCCGGGCACGATCGCCTCGCCCGCCGAGACGGCCTTGCGCAGGTCGCCGGGCCAGTCGGAGAGCGGGGGCACGGCGGTGGTGGCGGGCGCGCCGAGCCGCAACACGGCGACGCGGCCGAGGCCCCTGCGCTCCAGGATCGCGTTGGTCGCGTGCGTGGTGCCCAGCATGACCCGGCCGATCCGGACGGACTCGTCTCCGAGTTCGGCCAGTACCGCGTCCAGGGCGGCGCGCAGCCCCTCGGTCACGTCCGGGGTCGTCGGCCGCTTGGCCTTGGCGATCACGCGGCCATCGGCGTCCAGCACGACCGCGTCCGTGTTCGTGCCGCCGACGTCGATCCCGATCCTGAGCTCCGGCAGGTCAGCCACGCGTCATCAGCTCCTCGACCGGAACGTAGTCCAGCTCGTATCCGAACGCCCGGGGCCCGGCCGTCTCCAGCCCCTTGGGGGTGCGCCAGAGCGGGTCGCAGGGCCAGGCGAGCACCGTGACGCGCTGGCCGTACCTGAGACTCTCGGTCTGGATGGCGGCGGCGGTCTCGGTGTCCACGACCGTGATGAGGTCTGGCACCATGGCCTTGACCTGGTCGTTCTCGATGGCGACCAGGTTCTCGTTCTGGAGCTCGATGGTCAGGCGGCGGCCCCGGTCGTCGCCGGTGCCCTCGATCGCGGCGGTGCCGCGGACGAAGCCGCCCGTGGTGCGCCGGTTCACGTCGGTCAGCTTGCCGGTGATCAATCTGACGGCTCCCAGCCGGTCCTGGAGTGCGCGGAGCGGGTCCGGCGTGCCCTCTGTGGCCCGGCCGACCTCGAGCGCGCGGGTGACCGTACCCTCGATGACCGCGCCCCGCGCCTGTGCGGCGGTGAGCACGTAGTCGGCCATCAGCGCGTGCGACCCGGCCGCCACGCACACGGCGCGCGCCAGGCGTTCGGACCAGAGGCCGTCGATCGGGCGGATGGTCACCACGTTGCCCACGATGTCAGACATGATCACCAGGTCGGCGGGCAATCCCGCCACGTACATCGACACCATCTGGACCTCGGGAAACGCCCGCCCCATGCCGTCCGCGTCGAGCAGCGGCAACCCGAGCTGGGCGGCCCAGGCGACGGGGGCGACCCCGTTGGAGCCGCCGATCTCGGAGGACATGACCGCGCTCGGCGGCCTGCCGAAGAGCCGCTCCACCTCCTCGGCGATGCGCTTGGGCTCGTCCTCGCTGTGGATCATCTCGTGGCTGACGGTCGGCGCCCCGATCCCGGACAGCGGCACGACCAGCGCGTCGTCGGCCAGATCGGCCAGCTCGACCAGCGGGACCTCGCCGTACTCACGGATGGCCCTGATCGCCGCCAACGATCCGGTACGCACGTCTCCCCCGCCCCCGGTGCCCAGAACGGCACATCCCCGGGCGAGAGCTGGGATATCACTCACACGAATGCTCATATGGGTGCACAACCAAGCACATGCCACCTCATTTCGCCAGTCCGGCGCCTGTTGCGGAGAGTAAAATCAATTGCGAGGCCCTCCCCAGATCGCCATGCTCGATCCAGGCACCGATCTTCTGGAAGGACGTCCTCATGGTCACCCGGCGAATGCGCATGCGGCGCCGTACCGGTGTGTCCTGGGGAGCCTGACCGTCTTCCCTGCTTTGTCACACCAAGGCGGGTGGGGGCGCTGGTGTGCCCACCGGTTTCATAAACCGGACCAGGCGGGTTCGATTCCCGCACCCGCTACGAGCCCCCGTGGCACAGCGGAGAGCGCGCCTGTTTCCGAAGCAGGAGGTCGCTGGTTCGATTCCAGCCGGGGGCGCTGGTACACCTGTGTTATGCGGATCTCGGTGGCGGCGGACAGCAAGGACGGGGTGGCCGAGCGGGTCGTGTCGGAGCTGCGCGAGCGGGGGCACGAGGTGGTGACCCACGGCGCGCTCGACGACGGCGAGCGCGACGACTGGGCGTGGGCCTGCGAACTCGCCGCCAGGGACGTGAGCGAGGGGCGGGCCGACCAGGCCGTCGTCTGCTGCTGGACCGGCACGGGCGCGTCGATCGCGGCCAACAAGGTGCCCGGGGTCCGGGCCGCGCTGTGCGTGGACGCCTACACGGCCGGCGGCGCCCGCAAGTGGAACGACGCCAACGTGCTGGCGCTGAGCCTGCGGCTCACGTCGGACGTGGTGCTGGCCGAGATCCTGGACGCGTGGCTGGGCGGGCGGCCGAGCACGGACTCCGCCGACGTGGCGAACGTTTCCCATCTCGACGAGATCTGACTACCCTCCTTGGGCATGTCGAATTCACGGTGTACGCATTGCGGTGAGGATGGGCTGGAGGCCGGGTTCATCATGGACTCGGGTGATGGGGCCAGAGGGTTCGCCAGATGGGTCGAAGGGGCGCTTGAGCGCGGGGTGTTCGGCGGGGTCAAGCTGGTGGGGCGCCCGAAGTGGCAAATAGACGGATATCGCTGCCGATACTGCTACCACCTTGAACTCTTCGCGGGCCACCCCGCCTGACCGGGCGGGCAGCACTCCGTTCCCGGCCACCGCTCCTGCCCCCTGACCCGCCGGCTTTGTAGCGGACCGCCGCCCGCGATCCAGAACCGTCACACTCGCGGCAGAGAAATCGTCGGTGCCGCCGTTTAGGGTGCTTGGCATGACCGACGTCCTGCTCCGCGGCGGGTTCCCCTGGGGCCTCGACGGACCTGCCGACATCCTCGTCGGCGACGGCCGGATCCACCTCGTCGCCCAGGGCATCGACGCGCCCGGCGCCCTGGTCATCGACATCGGCGGGCAGCTCGTCCTGCCCGGCCTGGTCGAGGCGCACTGCCATCTCGACAAGACCCTCTATGGCGGGCCGTGGGTGCCCCACTCCGCCGACGACACGCTCGCCGGACGCATCGGCAACGACCTCGGCCGCCGGGCCGAGCTGGGCGTGCCGAGCGTCGCGCGGATCGGCGCGCTGCTGGAGCGCATGAGCGCGGCGGGCACCACGCATGTGCGCACCCACACCGACATCGACCCCTTGGTGGGGCTGCGGGGCGTGCAGGCCGTGCGCGAGGCCGCCGCGGGCTCCCCCGTCGACGTGCAACAGGTCGCCTTCCCGCAGCACGGCGTGCTCACCAACCCGGGCACGGCCGAGTTGCTCGAAGAGGCGCTCAAGAGCGGCGTCGAGGCGGTCGGCGGCCTCGACCCGGCGGGCATCGACCGCGACCCCGTGCGCCACCTCGACCTGATCTTCGGGCTGGCCGAGCGTTACGGCACGCATCTCGACATCCACCTGCACGACGGCGGTTCGCTGGGCGGGTGGGAGCTCGAGCTCATCACCGAGCGCACCAAGGCGCTCGGTCTGGGGGGCAGGGTGACGGTCAGCCATGCGTACGCGCTCGGCCAGCTCGACGAGGCCTACCAGGACCGGCTGGCCCAGGGCTTCGCCGAGGCGGGCGTGGCGCTGGCGACCGCCGCCGTCTACAGCTTCCCCGTGCCGCCGATCAAGAAGCTGCGGGCCGCGGGGGTGACCGTCACCTGCGGGCACGACGGCATCCGCGACCTGTGGGGCCCCTACGGCAGCGGCGACATGCTGGAGCGGGCGATGCACGTCGCCTACCGCAGCACGTTCCGCAGGGACGAGGACATCTCACTCGCGCTGGAAGCCGCCACATATGGCGGCGCCCGCGCGCTCGGGCTGGAAGGATACGGCTTGGCTCCGGGTGACCGGGCCGACCTGGTCGTCGTGCCGTCCGGGAGCGCGGCGGAGGCCGTGGTCGTTCACCCTGCGCGCACTCTGGTCATGCAGGACGGCGTAGTCCTGCACAATTGACCGGCGGGACCATCGAAAGGCAGGCAAGTGCTCTCTATTCACCAGCGGATCGCGGCAGAGCTCGACGTACGCGACGGGCAGGTGCAGGCGGCCGTCGAGCTGCTCGACGGCGGCGCGACCGTGCCGTTCATCGCGCGATACCGCAAAGAGGCCACCGGCACCCTCGACGACGCGCAGTTGCGCACGCTCGAGGAGCGGCTGCGCTACCTGCGCGAGCTCGAGGAGCGCAGGGCGGCGATCCTGGAGTCGATCGAGTCTCAGGGCAAGCTCGACGACGAGCTGCGCGAGCAGATCATGGCGGCCGAGACCAAGGCCAGGCTCGAGGACATCTACCTGCCCTACAAGCCCAAGCGGCGCACCAAGGCGCAGATCGCCCGCGAGCTGGGGCTCGAGCCATTGGCCGACCAGTTGCTCGCCGACCCTTCGCTCGACCCGGCGGCGACGGCCGAGGGGTTCGTCGCGGAGGGCGTGGCGGACGCGGGCGCGGCACTGGAGGGGGCCAGGGCGATCCTGATCGAGCGCTTCGCCGAGGACGCCGACCTCATCGGCGGCCTGCGCGAGCAGCTGTGGACCCGCGGGCGGCTGGTGTCGAAGGTCCGGGAGGGCAAGGAGGAGGCGGGGGCCAAGTTCTCCGACTACTTCGAGTTCGGAGAGCCGTTCACGAAGTTGCCCTCGCATCGGATCCTGGCGATGTTCAGGGGGGAGAAGGAGGAGATCCTCTCCGTCGCCCTGGAGCCCGACGACAGCCCCGACTACGAGTTCCGCATCGCCTCCCGGTTCGGCGTCTCCGACCAGGGGCGTCCGGCCGACAAGTGGCTGGGCGAGACCGTGCGCTGGGCCTGGCGCACCCGCATCCTGGTGCACCTGGGCATCGACCTGCGGATGCGGTTGTGGCAGGCGGCCGAGGACGAGGCGGTCCGCGTCTTCGCGACCAACCTGCGTGACCTGCTGCTCGCCGCTCCGGCGGGGACCCGGGCGACGATGGGGCTCGACCCGGGGCTGCGCACCGGGGTGAAGGTGGCCGTGGTCGACGCCACGGGCAAGGTCGTGGAGACGGCGACCATCTACCCGCACGAGCCCAAGCGGCAGTGGGACCAGTCGCTGGCCGCCCTGGGGGCGCTCGCGCAGCGGCACGGGGTCGAGCTGATCGCCATCGGCAACGGCACCGCCTCGCGCGAGACCGACAAGCTGGCCGGTGAGCTGGTCCAGCACATGCCGTCGGTGACCAAGATCGTGGTCTCGGAGGCCGGGGCGTCGGTCTACTCCGCCTCGCCGTACGCCTCGCAGGAGCTGCCCGAGCTCGACGTGTCGCTGCGCGGCGCGGTCTCCATCGCCCGCCGGCTGCAGGACCCGCTGGCCGAGCTGGTCAAGATCGACCCCAAGTCGATCGGCGTCGGCCAATACCAGCACGACCTCGCCGAGTCCAAGCTCTCCCGATCGCTCGACGCGGTGGTCGAAGACTGCGTCAACGCCGTGGGAGTCGACGTCAACACGGCGTCCGCGCCGCTGCTCACGCGCGTGTCGGGCATCGGCTCCACGCTGGCCGAGAGCATCGTGCGCCACCGCGACTCCAACGGCCCCTTCAGGAGCCGCACCGCGCTGAAAGACGTGTCGAGGCTCGGCCCCAAGGCGTTCGAGCAGTGCGCGGGCTTCCTCCGCATCCCGGGCGGCGACGACCCGCTCGACGTTTCGAGCGTGCACCCGGAGTCCTATCCGGTGGTGCGCCGCATCCTCGGCTCGGTCAAGACCGACCTGAAGTCGTTGATCGGCAACACGGCGGCGCTGCGTTCGATCAAGCCGGATGACTTCACGGATGAGACGTTCGGCCTGCCGACGGTCACCGACATCCTGCGCGAGCTGGAAAAGCCGGGCCGCGACCCGCGACCCGCCTTCAAGACCGCCACCTTCAAGGAGGGGGTCGAGAAGATCTCGGACCTGACGTCCGGGATGATCCTGGAGGGCGTGGTCACCAACGTGGCCGCCTTCGGCGCGTTCGTGGACGTCGGCGTCCACCAGGACGGGCTGGTCCACGTCTCGGCCATGTCCCGAAATTTCGTGAAGGACCCGCGCGACGTGGTCAAGCCTGGCGACATCGTCCGCGTCAAGGTCCTGGACGTGGACATCCCCCGCAAGCGCATCTCCCTGACCTTGCGCCTGGAGGACGAAACCACCAAGCAGCCTTCGGGCGACGGCCCCCGCAAGTCAACCGGCCGCCAGGGCAGCCCTCGCGAGGACAGCCCTCGCGGTGAGGGTGGCCGCGGAGGTGGCGGTCGCGGCGACGGCGCCCGGGGTGGCGGCGGTCGTGGAGATGGTGGCCGCGGCGATGGCGGCCGCGGCGACCGTGATCAGCGCGGGCGCGGCCAGGGCGGTCGCGGCGACGGCCAGCGGGGCGATGGTGACGGAGGCCAGCGCGGCCGGGGCGACGGACAGCGCGGTGGCCAGCGCCGCCAGGACCGCCCGGCCCCGACGGGCGCGATGGCCGAAGCCCTCCGCAAGGCCGGCTTGGGCGGCGACAACCGCTAGCCCAACGGCAGCGCGCCGGAGCTCACGATCGGCCGGTACGCATCACGTGCCGGAACGCGCGGACGGGCTCCCGCTCCGCTGATCCCGCAGCCGCAGCGGCGGTACGGTCTAAGGGTGAGCACGACGACGTTCGAGACGGCGGTCAGCCAGGCCCGCGACCTGCTCAGGTGGCGTTCGCCCCTGCGGACGGAGCTCTGGGCCGCCAGGCTCACGGCCGGTCTGGAGCCCGGCGAGGTGGGGCCGTTCCTGCGGCGGTTGGCGGCGGACGGCGGCCCGGAGTCACGCCTCGCCCTCGCCGCCCTGGCAGCGGTCAACCAGGCCGCCGAGTCCGGCTCCGACGCCGGCACACCGCCGGCCGCGGCTGACGACCAAGACCGGGGCGATCGGCCGTACACGACAGCCGGGAGCGGGATGGCGGAGACGCTTCCCGGGTGGGTGCGGCGGATGGGGCGGGTGACGTGCGAGGGCGCGTGGTACGGCAAGGCGGGCCCTTTCGGCGAGCAGACCCTGGCGGCTCTGTCCTTCCGCTACGAGAACGGCAAGGAGCCGCACCTCCTCGTCGTCGGGATCGACCAGGTGAGCGGCGGGCTGGCCGTTGACGCGCTGGTCGAGGAGGTGAAGTTCCTCGACGATCTGGACCTGCGGCCCGCGGACCCGGGGGTGGTCGCGGGGCGGGTGCTGGACGCGTTCGAGCTAGGTGATCGGATCATGGGGGCGCTCGTCGCCGACACGCTGCCCGCCTATCGGCCGATCGCGCTCGCCCGGGCTCTCGTGGTGCCCGATCTCGTACGGCCGGCGCCCGACGACACGGTGAGCCGGTTTAGGGAGCTGCCGGACCTGCCCGGTGCGCGGGAGGCGTTCGAGAAGCTGGCCGAGTTCCTTGGTGATCGTCCTTTGTGGTGGAGTCCGGCGCGGGTCACGCAGTTCCTGACGTCGTGGTTGCCCAGGGAGGCCATCCTGACGGAGGCGGGGATCGCGGCGATGCCGGAGGTGGTGCGGGCCTGGAGCCGATTCTCCGGAGCGCATTCCGCGGTGCTCGGGCAGGTCGAGCTGGACGCACCCCGGCTGCCCGCCCTCATGGCCGACGAGTCCCTGGCCGGTCTGGGCAAACGCATCGCGCAGAACCGCCGCCACTGACTCCGCGCGCACCGCCAGGTCGTGACTGGGTGCTCAGCCGCGGGGGTGTGGCGCTTCTGGCGTCCGTCCGGTGAGCTGGGCGGACGCGCTGGACAGCAGCATGTCGAGTGCCGTCGGGTAGGCGCTGTCGTTCATGCGGGCGACCAGCAGCGGCGCCGTCGCGGCGATGTTCGGGTGGGTACGCGCCGGCAACCGCGCGTACGTGTCCCGCCACACCTCCTCGTCGGCCTCCCGCGCCGCCGGGGGCAGGGCCAGCGTGGCCGCGTCGAGGATGGCGAAGGCCAGGCTCTGGTCGATGAACGCGTGATAGATGCGGACCGCGTCGGCATCGGCGAACCCGGCCCCGCGCAGGATCCCGAGGATCGTCTCGTCGCTCGCCACCTCGTTCGGGCGGCCCGTGACCCGGCTGGCCGTCAGCAGGGCGGCCTGCGGGTGGGCGAGGTAGGCGTGGTGCACGCGCAGGCCCACATCGCGCAGGTCGGCCCGCCAGTCGCCGGTGGGCCGCCAGTCCGCCATCGCGTTGCCGAACAGCTCGTCCGCGATCGCCAGGATCAGGTCGTCCATGCCGCGGAAGTACCGGTAGACGGTGCTGGCGTCGGCGCCCAGGGCGAGGCCGAGGCGGCGGGCGGTCAGCCCCGTCGCGCCGTGCTCGCGCAACATCCGCAGCGCGGTCTCCACGATGAGCCGGTGCGTCAGCACCTGCCCCTGCTTGGTGGGACGCCGCCGCCTCCGTGCCGTCTCCCCTATCACCCGCTTGGCCATATGTCCCCTTATGCCAACACCATTGACGTTGATAACCCTACTGACATTGGATGAACGACACATCCCCAAAAATCCACATAAAAGGGGCTTTATCGTCATGCGTATCCTTCTCGTGGGAGCCGGCGGCGTGGGAACCGCCATCACCCGGATCGCGGCGCGCCGCGAGTACTTCGACCATATGGTCGTCGCCGACTACGACCTCCCCCGCGCCAAGTCGGCCGTCGCCGCCGCGGCTGACCCCAGGTTCACCGCGGCCAGGATCGACGCGGCCGACTCCGCCGCCGTCACCGCACTGCTCACCGAGCACGAGTGCGACATCCTGCTGAACGCCACCGACCCGCGTTTCGTCCTACCGCTGTTCGACGCCGCCCTCGCGGCCGGGGCCGACTACCTCGACATGGCCATGTCGATGTCGAAACCGCACCCCGACCGCCCGTACGAGGAGGTCGGGGTCAAGCTGGGCGACGACCAGTTCGCCCGCGCGGCCGAGTGGGCCGCGAAGGGCAGGCTGGCGCTGGTCGGCATGGGCGTGGAGCCCGGTCTCGCCGACGTCTTCGCCAGGTACGCCGCCGACGACCTCTTCGACGAGATCGAGGAGATCGGCATCAGGGACGGCGGCAACCTGACCGTCGACGGCTACGACTTCGCCCCGTCGTTCAACATCTGGACCACGATCGAGGAGTGCCTCAACCCCCCGGTCATCTACGAGAAGGACCGCGGCTGGTACACCACGGAGCCGTTCAGCGAGCCCGAGGTCTTCGACTTCCCCGACGGGATCGGGCCGGTGGAGTGCGTGAACGTCGAGCACGAAGAGGTGGTGCTCGTCCCCAGGTGGATCCCCGCCCAGCGGGTGACCTTCAAGTACGGCCTCGGCGACGACTTCATCGACAAGCTCAAGACCCTGCACGCGCTGGGCGTGGACAGCACCGAGCCGGTCGCGGTCAGGACGGACCTCGGCACCGCCAGGGTGGCGCCGCGCGACTTGGTCGCCGCCGTGTTGCCGGACCCGGCGGAGCTGGGCGACCGCATGCACGGCAAGACGTGCGCGGGCACCTGGGTGAAGGGGCGCAAGGACGGGAAGCCACGCGAGGTGTACCTGTACCACGTGGTGGACAACCAGTGGTCGATGAGCGAGTACGGCTCCCAGGCCGTCGTCTGGCAGACCGCCGTCAACCCGGTCGTCGCCCTGGAGCTGCTGGCGAGCGGGAAATGGCAGGGCGCGGGCGTGCTGGGTCCGGAGGCGTTCGAGCCTCGGCCGTACCTGGACCTGCTGGTGGAGTACGGCTCACCGTGGGGGATGCGCGAGCAGTGAGGGGGCCGGAGTCGGGCGTCCGGACGCGGCGCAGGATCATTGGTGCCAGGACCCGTACACCGGAGGAAAGCTCTTGAGCATCGCCGACGACCCGGACCGCGCACCGGCCCGATCCCACCTGTACGCCATGGGCATGTCGGATGAGGACATGCGCCGCCCGACGGTCGGCATCGCCACCACCTGGACCGGCACCATGCCGTGCAACCTCACCCACCGCGAGCTGGCCGCCCACGTGGCCGAGGGGGTGCGCGCGGCGGGCGGGACGCCGATGGAGTTCAACACCATCGCGGTCTCCGACAACCTCACCATGAACACGCCCGGCATGCGCGCCTCACTGATCAGCCGCGAGGTCATCGCCGACTCGATCGAGCTGATGGGGCGAGCGCACGAGTTCGACGCCCTGGTGGCCATCGTGGGCTGCGACAAGACCGTGCCAGCCGCGATCATGGCACTTGCCCGGCTGGACGTGCCCTCCGTCGTCCTCTACAGCGGCAGCATGATGCCGGGCCGGTGGCGCGGGCGCGACGTCACCATCCAGGACATGTGGGAGGCGCTCGGCGAGCGGGCTGTCGGCCGCCTGGACCAGTCGGACCTGGACGACCTGGCCAGGCACGCCTGTCCGGGCGCCGGCACCTGCGCCGCCCAGTACACCGCCAACACCATGGGCAGCGTCGCCGACTTCCTCGGCCTGGCGCCGTTCGGCGTCGGCGACATTCCGGCCGTGGCCGAGGCCAAGAACGCGGCGGCCAGGCGCGTCGGGGAGATCGCCATGGACGCGCTCGCCCGCGACGCCCGCCCCTCACGGGTGCTCACCGAGGGCGCCCTGCACAACGCGATCGTCTCGGTCGCGGCCATGGGCGGCTCCACCAACGCCGTCCTGCACCTGCTGGCCATCGCCCGGGAGGCGGGGCTGCCGCTGCGCGTCGACGAGATCGGCGAGGTCTGCCGCCAGGTCCCGATCATCACCGGGCTCAAGCCGAGCGGCGGCGACCACACGGCCGCCGACCTGTGGCGGGCCGGCGGCACGTCGCTGGTGGCCCGCCGCCTGCTGGAGGCCGGGCTGCTGCGCGAGGACGTCACGCTGGTGGACGGCCGGACGTACGCCGACGTCGCCGCCGACGCCCAGGAGGCGCCGGGCCAGCAGGTCGTGGCGAGCGCGGCGAAGCCGTTCAAGCCGCGTGGCGCGCTGGCCATCCTGCGCG
This sequence comes from Nonomuraea marmarensis, assembly GCF_043197025.1. Lineage (NCBI taxonomy): Bacteria > Bacillati > Actinomycetota > Actinomycetes > Streptosporangiales > Streptosporangiaceae > Nonomuraea > Nonomuraea marmarensis. The sequence goes on along the minus strand of NZ_JBICRM010000015.1, from coordinate 142,579 downwards.
GCTCGCTCGCGCCCGACGGGTGCGTGCTCAAGCTGGGCGGCAAGGACGACTTCCGGCACGAAGGGCCGGCCAAGGTGTTCGACTCGGAGAACGAGTGTCTCGCCGCCATCGACGAGGGGCGGATCGTCCCCGGCGACGTCATCGTGGTCCGCTACGAGGGTCCGGCCGGCGGCCCCGGAATGCGCGAAATGCTCTCGATCACCGGTCCGCTCGTCGGCCGGGGCCTCGGGAGCTCGGTCGCGCTGGTCACCGACGGGCGCTTCAGCGGGGTCTCGCACGGGCGGGTGATCGGGCACGTGGCTCCGGAGGCGTACCACGGCGGGCCGATCGCGCTGGTCCAGGACGGCGACACCGTGATCATCGACAGCGCGGCGGGAACGCTGGACCTGCTGGTGCCCGAACCGGAGTTGGCCGCGCGCCTGGCCGCCTGGCGCCGGCCGGAGCGGGTGGTCGAGCGGGGGGTGCTGGCGAAGTACGTCGCCACGGTGGGCTCCGCCTCGGACGGCGCGATCACGGCCTGACACCGGGCGGACGGAGTAGCCGATGGGGGCGGCTATGCTGCGCAGAGACGTTTGGCCGTCCCCCAGAGAAGGAGACCTACGCGATGTACAAGGAGTTCGCTGTCGAGGCCGTGATGTGGCTCGTCCCGGTCGTGGTGCTGATCGGACTGGCGGTCCTCGTCACATCGTGAGCCGGGAGGCCGGCCGGGGAGCGGCCGGCCTCCGGCGGTCACTCAGTTGTAGTACCTGTAGGACACGTACGTGCTCGCATACCGGTCGAAGCGGCGCTCGCCGTCCAGAGCTTGATTGTAGAAGCGTGCCAGCGTGGCGGTGCGTACGGTGCAGCCTGCCCAGCGGACCTTACGCGCCCTGATGCTGCCGACGTAGTCGTAGCACGATCCGGCCTTCCGGCCGTCGATCTTGAGGCTGACGTTGAGCTTCACGTTGAAGAGGTTCTTACGCGAGATGTTCGTGATGCGGACCTTGATGCGGCAGGTGTCCTCGCACTTGCCGAAGTAGACCTTGGTGCGGATCAGTTGCGGCCTGGCGGTGGTGGCTTTGGCCGACGTCGCCGTGGACGTGCTCGCCGTGGACGACGTCGCGCTGGCGGGCGCCGCCATGAGCGTGGTCGCGGCAGCCGCCACTAAGACCGTGCCGGCAAGACTCATGATCATATGTGCCCCCTGTGCACAAGACAGCCGCTTCCCCCTGTAGGCAGCGACCAGTACCTGATCGACACATATCAAGAATCCGGATATGCCAACATTTCACCAAGCACATCCGATACGAAACGGTTATCTGCTTACGTCGGGCTTATCGGGTCGCGCCTACGATGCCCACGCCAGTAAGGGGCCGCCCTCTCTGAGCCGTTTCAGCGCCTGTTTCTCCAGCTGGCGGATGCGTTCCCGGGTCAATCCGAGGTGTGCCGCTATCTCGGTGTACGTCTGGGCCTCCTGCCCGGCCAAGCCGTACCGGAGCCTGATGACGAACGCCTCGCGCGGCGGCAGCGTCGTGACCACCTGGTGGAGCTCGGCGCTCATGGCGCGGCGCTCGGTGACCTCGTGCACCTGCGGCCCCTCCTCGTCGGCGATCATGTCGCCGATCCGGCCCTCGCCGTACTCGCCGACCGGGACGTCCAGGCTGACCATCTCCTGGCCCAGCCGCCGTAACGCGGCGACCTGCTGGGGGGTGCGCTCGGCCGCCACGGCGAGCTGGGCGTCCGTCGGCTCGCCGCCGAGCTGGGCCGCCAGTTGCCGCTCGACCCTGATCAGCCGTGACAGCTCCTCCGCCACGTGGATCGGCAGCCGTACGGTGCGGCTCTTGTCGTGGATGCCGCGTTCGATGGCCTGCCGGATCCACCACATCCCGTACGTCGAGAACTTGAAACCCCGCGTGTAGTCGAACTTCTCCACCGCCCTGATCAGTCCGAGGTTGCCCTCCTGGATGATGTCGAGCAGCGGCAACCCGCGGAAGGAGTAGCGCCTGGCGGCCGAGACCACCAGCCGGAGGTTGGACCTGATCAGCAGGTCCTTGGCGCGCTGCCCGTCGCGTACGACGTCTTCGAGCTCAGGCGTGCCCCTGTCACGCTCGATCAGATGGCCCGCGTACAGGCCTGCCTCGATCCGCCGGGCGAGATCCACTTCGTCCGCGGCGGAGAGCAAGGGGGTCTTTCCGATCTGCTCCAGGTACGTGCCGAGCAGGTCGGGCTCTTCGGCCGACATGCACGGGGACTACCCGGTAAACGGCGGCGAATTCCCGGCTTCGTTGAGTTCTGCGATGGCCAGCTCGGCCGTGCTGCGGATGTCGAAGAACTTGTCCAGCGCGGTGATCGCGAACAGGTGCTTGCACCTGCCGTTCAGCCCGGACAACAACAGCCGCCCGCCCGAGGCGGTGACCGCCTTGTGCAGGTAGACCAGCACGGACAGGCCGGAGGAGTCGCAGACGCTGACGGCCTGCATGTCGATGACGAGCAGCGGGGGCTGGGTGAGATCGAGGGCCTTGGTGACGCGATCGCGAACCTCCGCCGCGGACCCGAAGTCGAAGTCCCCAGTCAGCCGCGCGATGACGCAGGGTCCCTGGAGTCCGAGGCTGATCGACAAGGCCTGCTCCGAAGTCACCCAGCTCCACCTACCCGTGCGTTGCTCTCCCGATCTCCACTACTTTACGAGAAGTAGCGCTTCGGGTTGAACACCAGCATCTGCTCAATCTGGTCATCGGTCACACCCGAGTCCAGCAGTGCGGCCAAGACGTCGTCGTGAATGTGATCGTAGCGCCAGTTCGGCGCGAGCGTGCTTCTGGCCTCGTCCCAGGCACCGCCGAAATAGTCCATGAAGCAGGCGGTGTCGTGGCTGAGGACCATCCGATCGGCGTATCCGCGCTGGCAGAGCGCCGCTACCGTGGCCACGCGCTGCGCGGTCGGATTGTACGCATCCAGACCGAATCGGTCCATTCCGAGTATCGCTCCTGTATCGGCCAGCCGCATGAGGTAGTCGAGGTCGTTGCTGTCGCCCGCGTGCCCGACGACCACCTTCGTCAGATCGACCCCCTCCTTGGCGAACAGGTCCAGCGCGATCAGGCCGCTGCGGGTGAAGGCGTTGGTGTGCACGGTGATCGGTGCCCCGGTGCGCCCGTGCGCCTGCGCGACGGCCCGGCAGATGCGCTCGACGCCGGGCGTCAGGCCCTTCGCCTCGACCACGCACTTGAGGAACGCGGCCTTCACCCCGGTGTCGGCGATGCCGTCGGTGAGGTCGCGCACGAAGTCGTCGATCATCGGGTCAGGACCGTCGATGAACAGGCCCGGGCCGCGGTGCTCGTACTGGTGCGGGAGCTCCTCGAAGGAGTAGATGCCGGTGGCCACGACGATGTGCAGGCCGGGCACCTGCTCGGCGATGCGCTGGATGCGCGGGATGTAGCGGCCCAGCCCCCACACGGTCGGGTCGACGATCGTCCGCACGCCCTTCGCGGCCACCGCGTTGAGCTTGGTGACCGCGTCCGCCACCCGGAACTCCTCGTCCCACCAAGCACCTTTGCCGTAGTTGTCCAGGTGCTCGGTGGCCACGACGAAGATGTGCTCATGCATCAGCGTCTGTCCGAGTTCGTCGACGTCCAGGGGTCCGCGGAGGGTGTTGACGGTGGGCATGAGCGCCTCCATACCGACTGGTCTGTTCGCGCCAACGTAGGCTCCCGCACGACCTCCGTCAACCAGCGCCACTCGAACCGGCGAGGCGGCGGAACAGCGGCTCGGGCGACGGCAGCCGCTCCCCGCTCACCGCCGCGGCCACCCGCGCCGCCGCCGTCGGCAGGAAAGGCTCCAGTTGTCCGGCCAGTTCCCGGCACGCGTGCACCAGCGTGCCCAGCGACACCTCCTGGTCGGCCCGGGTCTGCCGCCACGGCCGAGTCCTTTCGACGTACTTGTTGGCCTCCTCGACGATCGCCCACACCGCCACCGCCGCCCGCCGGAAGTCGAACTCCGCCAACGCCTCGTGCACCGCCCCCGACACCTCGACGAGCGGCTCCCCGGCAGGGGGAACGTGGCCGTCCAGGAACCGGTGAACCATGGTGACGACCCGGTTGACCAGGTTCCCCAGCCCGTTGGCCAGGTCCTCGTCCGCCCTGCCGATCAGCCGTTCCGCGGTGAAGTCGGCGTCGCCCACCCGCGGCACCTCGCGCAGCAGCCACCACCGCACGGCATCGACCCCGTACGCGTCCACGAGCGCCGCGGGATCGGCGGCGTCGCCAGACGACTTGCTGATCTTGCGACCGCCCACCGTGAGGTAGTCGTGCACGAAGATCCCGGTGGGCAGCGGCTTCCCGGCGGACAGCAGCATCGCCGGCCAGTACACCGCGTGGAACCGGATCACGCCCTTACCCACCAGATGGACCTTGCGCCCCTCGGCCACCCACCATCGCCGGTAGTCGTCGCCTTCGAGCGCGGTGACGTAGTTGGCCAGCGCGTCCCACCACACGTACACCACCTGGCCGGGATCCCCCGGCACCGGAATGCCCCAGCCGCGGGCGCGGGCGGCGGACCGCGAGATGCTGATGTCGTCCAGCCCCGCCTCGACGAACGCCAGCACCTCGTTCCGCCGCGCCGCGGGCTCGATCCTGAGCCGCCCGCCGCGGATCAGCTCCAGCAGCGCATCCTGATAGCGGGACAACCGGAAGAACCAGTTCTCCTCGGACACCCGTTGCAACGGCGCCTCGTGCCCATCGGGACAGGGCCCTTCCGGGTAGAACTGCTCGCAGCCCACGCAATAAAGCCCTTCGTAGTGCCGCTGGTAGAGGTCGTGCTCAGTGGCCGCCCAGATCCGCTCGACCCCCGCCCGATGCCCCGGATGACTACTCGTACGGATAAATGCGTCGAAAGACAGATCTAGCGGTCGCCGAAGCCCCTCGAACGCGGCCGCGTTCCGGTCCACCAGCTCCCGCACCGGCACGCCCTCCGCCTCGGCGGCCAGCACGTTCTTCAGCGAGTTGTCGTCGGTCCCCGTCTGGAACCGCACGGGCTCGCCCCGCCGCCGGTGATGCCTGGCCAGCACGTCGCCTTGGACGAGCTCCAGAGCGTGCCCGAGGTGCGGCCGGGCGTTGACGTAGGGGATGGTCGTCGTGATGTACATCGGATGCCTCCAAGGGGCCCCGGACACGACGAGAGGCCCCGGTTCGCAGGGCCTCAACAAGACGTCGCCGGTGAAACCCCTCAGGGGGCCATCATCACCAGGCAGGTCGTCATGTCCTCATAGTAGCCGCCGGAGTCCGCCGGCGATCAAGTGCTTTCCTCCGGGGCGGGCACCACCAGCACCGGCCGGCGGGCGTGGTGCAGCACGCGGTTGGACGTGCTCCCGAGCAGCAGCGAACGCACCCCGCCGAGCCCCCGCGTGCCGGTCACGATGAGCTCGGCGTCGATCTCGTCGGCCACGTCCACGATCGTCGCCCAGACCGCCACCGAGTCCACGTCGCAGCGCGGGGTCGCGTCCAGCCCGGCCTGGCGGGCCAGGTTCGCGCCGCGCTGGGCGAGCTCGGTCATCGCCTCCCCGATCGCCGCGTCCCCCGCGCCGGTCTCGTCGGACGCCATCATGAGCCCGGCCGAAGCCCTGGCCGCGGCCATCGCCAGCCGCTCCCACACGGTCAGCACGACGGCGCGCTGCCCTGGCAGGATCCTGCCCGCGAAGGAGATCGCCTCCTTGGCGTCATCAGAACCGTCGTACGCGATCAGAATCGTCATTCCAGTCACTCCCAAGTCGAGGCGTCGGGCACTTCCTCTTTCCTGAGCAGCCCGTTTCACGCCCGGCATGCATAAAGGGCTACGCCATGATCGGCGAGACGCCCTGCGAGCGCCGGGCCGACGGCCTGAGCATCGACAGCCCGGCCAGCGCCAGCACCCCCAGCTCCGTCACCACCACGACCCGCTGGGTCAACCCGGCCGGGATGTCGTCGTTGGTGAGCGGGATGCCGAACATCCGCACCACGTACGGGACCACGACCAGCAGCAACGCCCCGAGGGCCAGCCCGCTGAGGATCCGCACCGTCTTGGCGTACCGGATCCGGGCCTTGGCCAGCAGCAGTCCCGCCACGGGCATCACCAGGAAGGCCGCGAAGGCGGCGTAGCGGTGGATGCCGCCCGACATCGACAGTGGCACGCCGGGCCGGTCGGTGGGAAAGGCGCCGATCAGGAACATGCTCGCCCCCCACGCCAGCAGCAGCGCGACGACCCAGCGGCTCATCCCGGCCCGGCGCAGCGCCTCGGCGATCAGCGCGGAACCCACCGCGAACAACGTCAGCGAGGCGGGCAGCAGCCAGCCGGACGCCTGGAAGGCGTACTCGCTGATGACGCTGTGCATCGGGTCGAGACCCGCCTCGGCGTGCAGCGTGAGCATGGCGCCGGTCCCGGTGCCGATGGCCGCGAATCCACTGACAAGCAATCTCCTCATGCCTACAAAAGTGGTGGAAAGCGGCTTCGCGGAGTATCGGAGATGGACCCGAACCGGCCCTGAAGGATCCCTTAATACCTTGGTCGGACCTTCCCCTGAGGACCTCACCTGACCTGTGCGAAGGCGACCCTGGGTAGGGCTCGCCCCCTCAGGGTGGGTACGGGGTCCGCCACCCCCGATTTGACTTAGAGCGCACTCTAAGGGCGAATCTGGATGCATGACGATCCAGGAGGCCGCGCAACGGTCCGGCCTGACCGCTCACACGCTGCGCTATTACGAGCGTATCGGGCTGATCCAGTCGGTGGGCCGCAACAGCAGCGGCCACCGGGACTACGCCGAGCAGGACCTCCAGTGGCTGGAGTTCCTCACCAAGCTGCGGACGACGGGCATGCCGATCGCCGACATGTGCCGGTACACGGAGCTGCGGCGCATGGGCGGCCACACCGCCGACGAGCGCAGGGAGATGCTGGAGCTGCACCGCGAGCGCGTGAGGTCCAGGATCGCGGAGCTCACCCAGGACCTGAAGGTGCTGGACCACAAGATCGACAGTTACAGGGGACAGGCATGAACAGGCGCACTCTCGGAAACGGCGGCCCCCAGGTCTCGGCGCTGGGCCTGGGCTGCATGGGCATGTCCGAGTTCTACGGCCAAGGCGACGAGAAAGAGTCGATAGCCGTCATTCACCGCGCCCTCGACCTTGGCATGAATTTTCTGGACACAGCCGACATGTACGGCAAGGGAGCCAACGAGGAGCTCGTCGGCCGTGCCATCAGGGACCGGCGTGACGAGGTCGTGCTGGCCACCAAGTTCGGCGTCAAGCGCGAGGGCGCCTCCCGCTCGATCGAGAACAGCCCGGAGTACATCAGGGCTGCCTGTGACGCCTCCCTGCTGCGCCTCGGCATCGACCACATCGACCTCTACTACATGCACCGCCGCAACCCCGAGGTCCCGATCGAGGAGTCGGTCGGCGCCATGGCCGAGCTGGTCAAGGAGGGCAAGGTAGGCCACCTCGGCCTGTCGGAGGTGAGCGCGAAGACGCTGCGCGCGGCGGCCTCCGTGCATGCGATCGCCGCCCTGCAGAGCGAATACTCGTTGTTCACCAGGGGCCTGGAGGCGGAGATCCTGCCGGCGGCCAGGGATCTGGGTGTCGGGCTGGTGGCGTACTCGCCGATCAGCCGCGGCTTCCTGACCGGCACGCTGCCACCCGCCGACCAGCTTCCCGACGATGACTTCCGCAAGTGGTTCCCGCGCAACTCGGGCGAGAACGCCGCGCACAACGCGGCGCTGGCGGCCGAGGTGAGGAAGATCGCCGACGCGGCCGGGGTCACCGCGGCGCAGATCTCGCTGGCGTGGCTGCTGGCGCAGGGCGACGACGTGGTGCCGATCCCGGGCACGAAGCGGCTGACGTACCTGGAGGAGAACGCCGCCGCCGCGGACATCACGCTGACCGCCGAGCAGCTCGACGCGCTGGTGGCGGCCGTGCCCGCGGACGCCGTGCGCGGCACCCGCTATCCCAGCATGTCGGAGATCGAGCGCTGACTCCCGCGTCAGGGGGCGTCGAAGTAGACGCGGATGGCGGTCGCGCCGGCCCGGGTGTGGACGCGTACGAGATCGCTGAGGAGATTGACGATGAGCAGCCCGCGCGAGCCCGCGTCGCGCGGGTCCACGGGCCTGCGGCCGACCAGCGGGTCGGTGATGTGGCCCGTGTCGCTGACCTCGCACACCAGCCGCCCGTCCGCGGCCCAGACCCGGATCACGCCCGAGCCGCCGCCGTGGTCGAGGCTGTTGGCGCCGAGTTCGGCCACCGTCAGCCGGATGTCGTCGAGCCGGTCCTTGCCGAAGCCCATCTCGGCGGCCCGCCGCGCGGCCAGGGCGCGCGCCGCCGACAGGTTGGTACGGTCGAAGCGCAGCGAGACGAACTCCCCCGGCTCCTCCAGCGGCCGGTTGTACCCGTCGACCACCAGCTCGGGCGCGTAGTCGGCGCTGCGCCACTCCCCCGTGCCGTCGCGCAGCACGGGATGGGTGCGCGCGGCCTCCTTGATCACCTCGGGCGCCAGGCGCACGGCGTCATACGGGCACAGGATCGTGACGTGCCGGCCCGCGAACGACAGGTTGATCAGCGCCTCGTGCTGCGCGCACGCGGGATATTCCGCCGCGCTGCGGCCCGGCCAGATCGGCTCGCCGATGATCCGCACGTGCCGGCCGGGATGCCGGTCGGCGAAGTCGCGCAGCACGGCGGGGATGATCCGCCCCGGGTTGCGCCCGGCCTCCCCCATGTCGAGCAGCAGCACCGCCTTGGCCTCCCCGCCCAGCGCGGCCTCGATCATGGCGAGATTTCCGGCGGGAACGGCGACCGCGACCGGCTCGCCGGCGGCCAGCCCCTCGCGCACGAAAGCCGTGATGGCAGCCACGTATTCCCGGTCACTCCGGTAGAAGAGCGCTGGATGCGAGAACGGCTCGGCCAACATGAGAATCTCACGCTACCCAACGATGATGACTTCATGGCAAAGCGTTGGGTACCTAACCTGATGTGAAGAGAGTCCAGGTCGTCCACCGCCTTCGCAGGGAACGCCGGCTGCGTCCCCTCGATCTGCGCACCCCATCTGGCCGACGTCTCCCGTTCTGAGCGTCACGAACCTATGCTCGGGACATGTCGGAATTGCAGATGCGGGTCTCCGACGAGGACCGGGAGCGCACCGCGCAACGACTGCAGCGCGCATTCAGCGAGGGCCGTCTCACCCACCTGGAGCTCGAAGACCGCCTCGAGATAGCCCTGACCGCGAAGACGTACGGCGACCTGCTCGGCCTGATCACCGATCTGCCCGACGAGCAGCCGCCCGTCAGCGACGTGATCGAGCTGGAGTCGAAGAACGGCCACCTCAAGCGCTCCGGCGACTGGGCGGTGCCGCGGCGGCTGCGGGTGACCTCCAAGTACGGCAGCGTCGAGCTCGACCTCTCGGAAGCCGTCGTCATCCACCCGGTCGTGGACATCGAGCTCGACCTCACCTACGGCTCCGCCAAGATCATCCTGCCAGAGGGCGGGGTGGCGAACGTGGACGCGTTCCAGAGCGACTGGGGCCACGCCGCGACGGGCGACGTGCCGAGCAGGCCCCGCCCCGGTGCCCTCTACGTGGTGGTCAGCGGCCGGACGAAGTACGGCGGGCTCACGGTGCGCTATCCGCGCAAGCGCTGGTTCACCCACTGATGGAAGATCGAGATGTGGTGCTCGCTGGGCACGAGCACCCCGCCGTCCCGGTACGCCCGTGACGACATGCCGGGCTGGGTCCGCTCGCAGGCGTCGAAGTCCTGCTCGTTGACCCGGTGGAACAGCTCGACCGACGACGACACGTCCGCCCCGGAGGCGACCACGTCGGGGTGGTAGAGCCAGTCGCATTCGACGACCGTCCGGTCGGCGGCCATCGGGAACATCCGGTGCAGGATCACGTGGTCGGGCACCAGGTTGACGAACACCTGCGGCTTCACGGTGATCGCGTAGTAACGCCGGTCCTGGTCCTGGGACACGTCGGGCAGCTTGCCGAAGCCCGCGCTGCCGTCCACGGTGAACCCCTCGGCCCGCTCGGCGAACTCGGCGCCGTGGCCCACGTAGTACTGGGCCGCGTAGCCGCTCGCGAACTCCGGCAGCACGGCGGTCAGCTCGGGGTGGATGGTGGCGCAGTGGTAGCACTCCATGAAGTTCTCGACGATGAGCTTCCAGTTGGCCCTGACGTCGTAGACGATCCTGCGGCCGAGGGTGAGCTTGTCCACGTGGTAGCGCTCGATGGCGGCGGGGTCGCCGAGCCGTTCGGTGGCCGCGTACGTCACCGTCTCCTCGAACGAGGGTGGTTCGTCGGCCAGGCACACCCACGCGTACCCCAGCCATTCGCGCAGGTGCACGGGGACCAGGCCGTGTTCCACGCGGTCGACGTCCGGCATCTTCACCAGGTTGGGGGCGGCGGCGAGGCGGCCGTCGAGGTCGTAGGACCAGGCGTGATAGGCACACCTGATCGTCCGCTTCACCTCTCCCTGCTCCTCCAGGCACAACCGGGCGCCGCGGTGCCTGCACACGTTGAGGAAGGCGCGCAGCCGGTCGTCGCGGCCGCGTACGACGATCACGCTCTCCCCGCCCACCTGGACCGTCCTGAACGCGCCCGGCTTGGGCAGGTCCTCGGCCCTGACCGCGCAGAACCAGAGGCTCTCGAAGATCTTGGCCTGCTCGTCCTCGAACACCTTGGGGTCGGTGTAGGCGCGGCCGGGAAGCGTGGAGATCAAGCTCGACGTGGTGGTCAACCGACACCCCTTGTTGCGTATTACGCACCGAGTTGCTCTATATGCGACATCGTCAGGCGACCTTCACGAGGCTGTCAAGAGGTAGTTGCTGGCCCGGCGCAACCACGCCGTATAGAGCCTGGTCACCAATCCGTCGGGGAGCAGCCCCGCGGTCGGGCGCTGCCAGCTGTTGGTGCCCTCGGTGGCGGCCAGCCGGGCGGGCCTGCGGACGACCTTGGACCGCGCCCGCTCATAGGCGCGCAGGTCACCGAGCGAGCGCGCGAGCAGCCAGGCGTCCTCCAGCGCCTGGTTGGCGCCCTGGGCCATGGTGGGCGGCATGGTGTGCGCCGAGTCCCCGGCCAGCGTGGTCGGCCCCCTGCCCCAGACCGCCGGGATGGACTGCCGGTGATGCGGGAAGAAGTCCAGCTCCGTGATCGTCTCCAGGATGCCCGGCACCGGCTGCGCCCAGCCGCCGAACCGCTCCCGCAGCCGCTCCAGCACGTCGGGATCGTCGTCCCAGAAGGGCCTGCCGGGCGCGGACCTGACGTCGAACCACCACAACAACCGCCCCCCCGCCCGCCGGGATCAGCCCGCAGAGCCCCTGCCGGCCGGGGATCATCACGGCCCTGCGCAGCCCGGTCAGCGCGGTAGGGATGGTGGTGAACCCCTGCCAGGTGACCCAGCCGCTCAGCTCGGCCGGATCCTTGCCCCACAGGGCCTCGCGCACCACGGAACGGCGGCCGTCCGCGCCCACGAGCACGTCGCCGCGTACCGTGCGGCCGTCGGCCAGGCGCAGCTCGGCCCGCTCGGGCACCACGCGCTCGGCGGGGACGCCATAGGTCACCGGCACCCCGTCGGCGAGCAACTCGACCAGCTCAGCGCGGGCCACGTGCACGACGGGATGGCCGTAGCGGCGCTCGGCCGCGGTCAGGTTCATGGTGAGCAGCCCGCGCCCGTCCGGGGCCCAGGACTCCAGGGTCTCCAGCCGGCGGCCGACCGTCGAACAGTCGGCCTCGAGCTCGTCCAATATGGCCGTGCTGCCCGGCCAGAGCGTGACGGAGCCGCCCGCCGTGCGCAGCTCCGGGGCCTCCTCGTACACCTCGGCCTCGTGTCCCGCGTTGATCAGACCGCGCGCCAGGGCGAGCCCCGCGACTCCCGCGCCCACGACGATTACCCTCATAAGCAATCCCTGTTTTTGAGACTCGCGATATCAGATACTAGGAGTATCACAATGTCTGTGCGCGGCCGCAAGCCCGACCCCACGGTCGACCACCGCATCAGGCAGGCCGCGACCGGGCTGGTGCTCAGCCACGGCCTCGACTTCACCATGGACGACGTCGCCGCGGCGGCCGGCGTGGGCAGGGCGAGCGTGTTCCGCCGCTACGCCACCAAGCGCGACATGCTGCTCGAAACCCTCGCCGGCTTCATGAACACGCACGTCGCCATCCCCGACACCGGCTCCCTCGAAGGCGACCTGCGCGTGGTCGTCTCGGACACCCTCGCCCTCTGGCAGCGCGCCGACGTGGCGCGCATGGCCAAGCAGGTGTACGGCGAGGCCGGACGGGACCCGGCGGTCGCCGAGATCATCCGCACCGGGATGCGCACCCGGATGGAACGGTCATGGGTGGTGTACGAGCGTGCCATCGAACGCGGCGAATTGCCCCCGAATGCGGACCTATGGCTGCTCACCGATATGTTCGCCGGGTTCGTCGCCTACCGGGGGCTCCTGGATCTTCCACTGCCCGAGCCGGAGGAAATCGTGCAGGTCCTCCTGCACGGCTTTACGCCCGCTTGATACTCATGGTGTTAGTGGGGTGCAAGTGACGGTCAAGTAGGGGCCCATAATGTTCCCTTCGTTCGCTAAACCTACGAAGGGCACGGAAAATGACACCCCCTCGTCGTCGCTTGGCCGTCGCGGCCGCGACGCTGACCCTTGCCGTTCTCACCACCGCCTGTGGTGCTCTCGGCCAGGCTGTCGACTGCAACAGCGCCGCCACCGAGGCCAGCAAGATCATGACTGACTGGAGTTCCACGGTCACCAAGAACGCCACGGACACGGACGCCATCGGGGATGCGTCGAAGACCGCGGCGGACAAGACCAAGGAGCTCGCAGGCAAGTACGACGGTGACGTGGCCGCCGCGCTGAACGACCTCGCCTCCGGGTTCGAGACCATGCAGAAGGGCGACCTGGCCGGCGTCTCCGAGTTCACCGGCAAGATGCAGGGCTTCTCCACCAAGATCACTTCCGCCTGCTCCTGATGAGGCCCGCGGTCGCCGCTCCACCTGTGGGGGGCAGGCTGGTGCGGCGGCCGCGCCATGTTCGGGCGGAATCGTTCTACTCTTGCTGCCCGTGACGGGTGACACGCTGACGGCGCGTCCGGGGGCGACCACCGCCGGCTCCCCATGGAGGATCAGGTTCTCCGGCCACCGTGTGCGGGTGGGCGCGATCGCGCTCCTCGCCGCGGTGGCCTATTCCGTGCTCGGCCTGGTCAAGCTGGCCACCTACCGGGCGACCACGTTCGACCTGGTGATCGTGGACCAGGCGGTGCGCAACTACGCCGCCTTCCGCCTGCCGTACATCCCGGTGCGCGGCACGTTCTCCGGGCGGGGCATGGACTACCTCCAGCTCGCCGACCACTTCTCGCCCATCTACGCGCTGCTGGCGCCGTTCTACTGGATCCACGACGGGCCCGGGACGCTGATCGTGGCGCAGGCGGTGCTGTTCGCCGCCGCGATCCCGTTCCTGTGGCGCTTCGCCAGGCGCGTGCTGGGCGTCGTGCCCGCCTACCTGGTCTCCGTGGCGTACGCGCTGTCGTGGCCGGTGGCGCAGGCGGTCGCGTTCGACGCGCACGAGGTCATGTTCGTCCCCGTGCTCACCGCGATCATGATCGAGCGCTACCACGCGGGGCGCAACCGGGCCGCGTTACTGGCGATGCTCGCCCTCCTCCTGGTCAAGGAGGACATGGGGCTCATGGTGATCGGCGTGGGGTTGTGCCTGATCGTCATCGGCGACCGGTGGCGCGGCGTGCTCTGCGTGACGTTCGGACTCGGCACCGTGCTGCTCGTCCGCGGCCTGGTGAGCTCGGTCTTCGGCGGCGACGCCAAGGACTACTGGGCCTACGGGCATCTCGGGGACGAGATTCCCGGCGCGGTCCTGGGGATCATGCGCGATCCCTTCGCCGCCCTGCTGCTGCCGTTCAGCGAGGAGGCCAAGGTCGACACGTTGTTCCTGCTGGTCTGGCCGACGTTGTTGTTGTGCCTGCTCTCACCGCTGTCGCTGGCGGCGCTGCCGCAGGTGCTCGAACGCATGTTGTCCGACCGCGCCCAGTGGTGGCAGGCCGACTTCCAGTACAGCGCCTTCACCGTCGTGATCCTCTTCTGCGCGGGCGTGGACGGGCTGGCGAGACTGCTGCGCTGGACCAAGCGCTCGCACGACGCCTCGCTCAAGCTGGCCTGGTCGGCGGCGGCCTGCGTGGTCGCGCTCACGCTGGTCCCCAGATTCGCGATCGACCAGCTCTACCATCCGGCCTTCTACCACGAGCCCAAGGCGGCGGCCGCCGCCGAGGCTGTCAGCAAGGTGCCCTCCGGGGTCACCGTCGAGGCCGTCAACTCCGTCGGCCCCGCCCTGACCTCCAGGACCACCGTCCTGCTGTGGACGGCGCAGTCGCACGGCGCGCCGTGGGTGGTGGCCGACACCGCGCGCTGGGACTTCCCCTTCGGCTCCGCGGACGAGCAGCTCGCCGCGGTCGACGACCTGCAGGCCAACGGTTACGCGAAGGTCTTCGAACGCGACGGCTACGTGGTGCTGCGCCGCGACTGAAGCGCCTCCTCGTAGGCCCCCGCGAACCCGCCGAGGACCGTGGGCCAGGAGCCCGCGGCCGGCGGCGTCGACCGGTTGTGCGCGGCGATCGACTCGCGCAGCCCCGCGTCCACGCACAGCCGGGCCACCGCGCGGGACAGGTCGCCGAGCGTGCGGCCGAGCAGCCCCTCGGTGCCGTGCTTGACGAAGTCGGCGACCCCGCTCTGCGCCCTGGCCACGACGGGCGCCCCCGCCGCCCGCGCCTCCAGCGCCGCGATGCCGAACGACTCGCGCGGCGCGGGCGCCACGAACACGTCGGCCGTCTCCAGCACCTTGGCGATCTGCTCTCTCGTGAAGCGGCCCGGCAGCGAAACCCAGTCGGTCATGCCGTGCCGGGCGAGAAAACGTTCCATCTGCCCGCGAGCGGGACCGTCGCCGACGATCGTGGCCCGCATGGGGATCCGGGCGGGCACCCGCGCCCGGGCCGTCTGGAGCAGCCTCAGCAGGCGCACGGGCTGCTTGCGCGGCGCCAGCCGCCCCACCGCGACGATGTGCACCTCGGCGCGCCGGTCGGGAGTCCCAGGAGGCGGCGCCCAGCCCGACAGGTCGAGGCCGTTGGAGACCACCCGCACGGGCACCTCCGGCCCCGCCACCGCGCGGATGGGGACCGCGGCGGCGTTGCTGACCGTGGTGGCCACCAGCCCCCACCCCTGCCAGCCGAACACCAGCCGCAACAACCGGTAGAGCGCCCCCGTGACCGGGTCCCACATGCTGTGCACGGTCACCACGCAGGGCACTCCCGCCCGCGTCGCGGCCCGCACGCCCATCCAGGCGAACGGCGAGACCGCCCCCGTGTGCACGTGCACCACATCGGGACGGGTGGCGGTGATCCGGCGCGTGAGATGCCCGACCCCGAACGGGTGCACCGGCAGGTCGAACGGCATCCTGGCGACGATCCTGTGCACGCCGGGCAACTCCTCGCCCCCGGTCGCCGTGGCCACCGACACCTCGTGGCCGGCCTCCCGCTGCATCCGCACGAGATCGGCCACCTGGACCTCGATCCCCCCGAGTCGCGGCAGGTAACAGTCACTCACGTGAAAGATCCGCACCCCTCCCAGACTAATCTGGGCGTGTGCCTCCACGTACCGCTGTGTTCTTCCATGCCCATCCCGACGACGAGGCCCTGCTGACGGCGGGCACCATGGCGATGCTCGCGGCCGAGGGGCACCGGGTGGTGCTCGTGGTGGCCACCGCGGGCGAGCGCGGCCTGGCCGAGATGGAGCCGGGCGAGGCGCTCGGCGAGACCAGGCTGAAGGAGCTCTACACGTCGGCCGCGCTGCTGGGCTGCGCCCGCGTCGAGTGCCTCGGCTACGGCGACTCGGGGCTGCGGCCCAAGGGCGGCATCGCGGAGGAGCGGCCCGACAACGCCTTCATCGACGCCGACTCCGAGAAGGCGGCCAAGGCACTGGCCGCGATCCTGCAGGAGGAGGACGCCGACCTGCTGGCGATCTACGATCCGGCCGGCGGCTACGGGCATCCCGACCACGTGCAGGTGCACCGGGTGGGCAAGCGGGCGGCGAAGATCGCGGGCACGGAGATCGTCCTGGAGGCGACGGTCAACCGCGATCCGCTGGTCCGGCTGCTGCGGCTGGCGGGCCGGTTCTACAAGTTCCCGCCGGAGTTCGACGTACGGACGTTCGAGAGCGCGTACTCGTCGAGCGAGACGATCACCCACCGGGTCAATGTCCGGAAATATGCGAAACAGAAGCGAGCGTCCATGGCCGCGCACGCCTCCCAGGCCAGCGGCGGCGACAGCGACCGCACGCTCGCCGTCATGCTCAAGGTCCCCCGCCCTCTCTACCGCCTGGTCTTCGGCACCGAATGGTACGTCCGCCGCGACCTTCCCCCAGGCACCCGCCTGACTCATCCCTTCGACCGGTGGCCCAAGTAATCCCGCAGAACGACGAGGCCCCGGCCATAACCCGGCAGACTGGACCCCGATGAAGAACAAGTGGCTCCAGATCACCCTCTCCGTGCTCTCGCTCGGGCTGGCCGTGCTGCTCGTGGTCTACCTGCCGCAGATCGTGCGCACGCTCACCGGCAAGCCCGTCTCCTGGGCCGAGATCGGCAGGGTGTTCGGCACGCTCAGCGGCGGCGAGATCGCGCTGATGGCCGCGTTGTGGCTGCTGAGCCTGCTGGCCTACACGTTCGTGCTGACCAACTCCCTGCCCGGACTCAACAACCTGCAGGGCCTCACACTCAACGCGGCGGGCAGCGCGGTGAGCAACCTGCTGCCGTTCGGCGGGGCGGTGGGGGTGGCGGTGTCGTTCGCGATGACCAGGGGCTGGGGTTTCGCCAACCGGTCGATCGTGGTCATGGCGCTGGTCAGCGGCATCTGGAACACGTTGTTCAGGTTCATCCTGCCGGCCGTCGGGATCGTCGCGCTGCTGATCGCGGGGAAGGCGGCCACCCCGCAGATCGCCGGGGCGGGCTGGACGGGGGCCATCTCCATCCTCGTGCTCTGCACGATCGTGGCCGTCGCCCTCTACTGGGACCGCGCCGCCACCGTGCTCGGCCGCGCGCTCGACGGCATCGCCCGCCTGCTGCGGCTGAAGATCCACGCCTCCGAGGCGTTCCACAAGCTGCGCGCCGACACCGCCGGGGTGGTCAGGAGCAGGTGGCCGGGGCTGTCGCTGGGCATGGTGTTCTTCCTCGGCTTCCAGTGGTCGATCATGGCGGTGTGCCTGCATGCCACCGGCGCCTGGCCGGGGCTGGCCCAGTCGATCGCCGTCTTCGCCCTGTCACGCGTGCTCACCAGCGTCCTGCTCACGCCGAGCGGCGCGGGGATCATGGAGGGCGGGGTGGTGCTCCTGCTCACCGAGGGCTTCGGCGTGGGAGTCGCTCCCGCGACCGCGAGCGCATTGCTTTTCGGCTTCTGGACTTACACTATCGAGATCCCGTTCGGCGGCCTGGCTCTGGGCGCATGGGCGCTCCTGCGCAGGCGCAACGGCCGGAACGCCGACGCGGAGCCCCCGTCCGCGATCTCGAAGGCCACCCGGTGACAATCCCAAACCCCTCACGTGCTAATCAACCACGGGCCTTGTGCGTGATTCATAGGCCCGCATAGCGTGGCGGCTGACATGGTGGCGTTCCGAGTTCTGGGGCCAGTCGAGGCGTACGAATCTGACGACGAACTCGACCTCGGCGGGTTGCGGCAGCGGGCCGTCCTCGCCCGACTCCTCGTGGCCAGGGGTCAGGTCGTGCCGGTTGACACACTTCTCTACGATCTGTGGGACGACGACGCGGCCAAGGGCGCGCAGTCGGGCCTGCAGGTCTACATCTCGCGCCTGCGCCGGGTGCTGGAGCCGGGCCGGCCGCGCGGCGGGCCCAACCGGCTGCTGGTGACGGTCGCGTCCGGCTACGCCTTACGGGTGGCCTCCGACCAGGTCGACGCGCTCAGGTTCGAGCAGCTCGTACGCGCTGCCGGCGAGCACCTCGAGGAGGGCGACCCGCAGTCCGCCCGCGGCCGCCTGGAAAAGGCGCTGGGCCTGTGGCGCGGCACGCCTTACTCCGACTTCGCCGACCAGCAGTGGGCCGAGGCCGAGGTCAACCGGCTGGCCGAGCTGCGCGTCGTGGCCCGCGAGCGGCGCGCCGACACCGGGCTGCGGCTCGGCCTGCACGCCGAGACCGTGCCCGACCTGGAGGCGCTCACCACCGAGCACCCGCTGCGCGAGGAGGGCTGGCGGCTGCTGGCGCTCGGCCTCTACCGCTGCGGCAGGCAGGGCGACGCGCTGGCCGCGCTGCGCAGGGCCAGAAACATGCTGGCCGACGAGCTCGGCATCGACCCCGGGCCCGCGCTGCGCAAGCTGGAGTCCGACATCCTGGCCCAGGCGCCCGAGCTGGAGCTGGTCGTTCTCGCGCGACCCCCGAGGCCCGCGCCGGTCACCGACACCTGGCCGCCCAGGCCGGCCGCGCCCGTCGAGCCGCCGCCGCTGGAGCCGGAGCCGTTCGTGGGCCGTGACGCCGAGCTGGCCAGGCTGACCACGACGGCGTCGCGCACGGGCCGGTTCCAGGTCGCGATCGTCACCGGGGTCGCGGGCGCGGGCAAGACCACGCTGCTGCGCCAGCTCGGCGGCAAACTGGCCGGCGACGGCTGGATCACCGCCTCCGGCGCCTGCCCCGACTCCAGCGCCACGCCGCCCGGCTGGGCGTGGGTGGAGATCCTGCGCACGCTCATCGGCATGACGGGCGCGGGCGAATACGCCCAGCTGCTCGCGCCGCTGCTCGACGACGCCGCCCCAGACCCCGACGAGGACGAGGTGTCCGGCGGTTTCCGCCTGCACCGCGCGGTCGGCGGCTACCTGGCGGGGGTCGCGCGCAGGTCGCCGGTGCTGCTGACGCTCGAAGACCTGCACTGGGCCGACGACCAGACGCTCGCCCTGCTGCGCGCCCTGCCGAGCCTGCTGGCGACCAGCCGGGTGCTGCTCGTGGTGACGTGCAGGGAGAGCGAGCTCGACGACCGCCAGTCCGACGTGCTGGCCGCCCTGGCCCGGCTGGGCCCGGTACGCGTGGGCCTGTCGGGGCTCGACCCCAAGGCCGTGGCCGAGCTGGTCAAGGCCACCTGCGTACGCGAGATAGAAGAGGATGCGGTCGAGTCGATCGTCGAACGCACCGGCGGCAACCCGTTCTTCGTCCGCGAGACCGTGCGCCTGCTCGACGCGGAGGGCGCGGCCGACCGGGCCAGCGCGACCGAGGTGCTCTCGCAGGTGCCGTCCGGGGTACGCGACGTGTTGCGGCGGCGCATCTCGCGGCTGCCCGCGGGCGCGCAGCAGATCCTGCTGCAGGCCGCGGTGATCGGGCGCGACGTCGATCTCGACGTGCTGGTCACCGTGGCGGGCGACGAGGAGTCGGTGATCGAGGCCGTCGAGGCGGCGCTGCTGGCCGGGCTGGTGACCGAGCCGGGGCCCGGGCTGCTCAGGTTCGACCACGACCTGGTGCGCGACACGATCTACTCCGACGCCTCCAGGCTGCGCCGCACCAGGCTGCACGCGGCCGTGGCGGCGGTGATCGAACAGCGCACGCCGTCCGACGTGGCGGCGCTGGCCCACCACTACTTCCTGGCCGACGCGGCCGAGAAGGCGGTCCACTACGCGGGGCTGGCGGCCGAGCAGGCCGAGCGGCGCTTCGCCCACCGCGAGGCGGCCACGCTGTGGGAGCAGGCCATCGCGGCGTTCGATCGCTCGCGCAACGAGGAGCAGGGCAGCGAGCAGGAGCCGGAGCGCGCCAAGGAGCGGCTGCGGCTGATGTTGCGCCAGATCAGGGCGCTGGCCCTGTGCGGCGACATGACGGCGGCCAGGCTGCTGCGGCGCCAGGCCATGGACGCCGCGCTGCCGCTGGGCGACCTGGAGATCACCGCGAAGGTGGCGGCCTCGCTGGCCGTGCCGCACAAGGGCATGGCCCGGGACTTCACCCGCACCGCGTGGGAGATCGTGGACGTCACCGAGAAGGCGCTCATCGAGCTGCCCGCGGGCGAACAGCGGCTGCGGGCCAGCCTGCTGACGACGCTCGCGCTGGAGCTGGAGGGCTCCTCCTCGCCCGAGCGGGGGCGGCAGGCCTCGCTCGAGGCGCTGGAGCTGGCCAGGCAGAGCGGCGACCCGGCGCTGATCGCGGCGGCGCTGAGCGGGCGGCTGCGCCAGTCCTACGACATCCCCGCCGTGGACACGCGCGAGAGCATCGGCAGGGAGCTGCTGGAGGTCGCACAGCGCTCGGGGCAGATGGCCACGCAGGCGCTGGCGCACCTGGTGTTGCTGGAGTGCGCGGCGGCCAGGGGCGAGTTCACGGTCGCCGACGAGCACGCGGCCGCCGCCGACCAGCTGGCCAAGCAGTACGACCTGTCGGCGCCCGCCGCGGTCGTCGTCTGGTACGCGGGCCAGCGGCTGATGATCGCCGGCGACTACGAGGGCGCGGAGCGGGCCTACCGCGAGGCCGCCAGGATGACGGCGCGGGCGGGCATGCTCGAAGGCCGCCAGGACCTGCCGCTGATCACGACGTTCTGCCTGCACCTGGTGGCCGGCCGGGCGGCCGAGACGGTCGACCGGCTGTCCGCGGCCCACCTGCGCGGCGCCAAGTGGACGCTCGACGCCTACGCGCTGGCCCTGGCCTCGGCCGGGCACCTCAACGACGCCAAGGCCGTGGCCGCCACCCGGCCGCCGGTGCGGCCCGACTTCCTCTACGAGCTGGCGATGACCTGGCGGGCCCTGGCCGGCATGCTGCTCGACGACCGGGAGCGGATGGTCGACTGCTACGACAAGCTCAAGCCGTTCGCCGACCGGGTGGCGGGCGCGGGGACCGGGGTGGTGGCGCTGTGGCCGGTGGCGCTGACGCTCGGCGACCTCGCCGTGCGCCTGGGGCAGCCGGACGCCGCGCGTGACCACTACAAGAAGGCTCTGGAGGTGGCCGAGCGGGTCGGCGTGCCGCGCTGGGTGGAGGCGGCCCGGCAGTCGGTCAGCAGCTCACCTGGAAACGGTCGCTCTTGACGACCTTGGTGTCCTCGATCGACAGCTCGACGCGGTACCAGCCGGCGTTGCCCGAGACCTGGGGCCGCCACTCGACGGTCTCCGTGGCGCCCGCGAAGCCGTCGTAGTCCACCAGGTACGTGCGCCACGTCTTGGTGGCCGGGCTCCAGCGGGCGAGCCGCCAGCCGTACGAGACGGACTGGCCGGGCTCGGCGTTGACGACGCTGCGGGCCACGTACGACTTGGCGCAGCTCGCGGTGCCGCCGGTCAGGACGCTGACGGTGATCTTGCCCGCCTTGGCGGGGGCGACCGTGGCCTGGGCCGGGGCGGTGATGGGCACCTCGCGGGCCGACAGGGTGATCGTGCCGGTGGGCTCGGTCGCGGAGCTGGCGTTACTGTAGGCGGAGAAGCCGACGTACGCGCTGGTGAAAGCGAGGGCGGCCACGAAGAGCTTGGCCGCGTTCGCGGTGCCACTGGCCAGGACGGCTGCGCTTCTCGTGGTCATCTTCAACACCCCTTTTGCTCACCCATAGAGTGGGTCAGGGTGGTTGAGTCCTGGTTGTCGGCCGGTTGCACCTTTTGCCGGGGGCTTGCAAGCCGATAAGGTAAGGCTGACCTAAGCGTCGGAGGGGTGGGGGATGATCGACATTGCCGATCCCACGCGGCCGTTCTGGCTCGGCCTGCCGTACTGGCTGGTGGGCGCCGTCCTGATCCTCGCCCTGTTCGGCGCGTTCCAGGTGTACTACTGGGTCGGCCGCAAGCTGGGCGAGAGGCTCTACGACTCGCGCGTCGGCGTCAAGCTGGGCCGCGAGCGCATCGCGAAGATCGAGCGGGTCGTCGAGAAGTGGGGGGCGCTGGCCGTCTACGGGTGCTTCTGGGTGCCCATGTTGCGGCACACGCTGCCGTGGGTGGCGGGAGCGCTGCGCGTGTCCTATCCCTGGTACGTCGTCGCCAGCGCGCTGGGCTGCCTGACCTGGGCGCCGATCTGGTGGTTCGGGCTCACGGCGATCGTGTGGGGGTGGCTGGAGCTGGCCGCGCAGTCGCCGGTCACGGCGGGGGTCGTGGCCGTGGTGGCGGTGGCCGGCGTGTCGTGGTTGGTGGTACGACGCAGGCGGAAGCGGCGCGCCACCGAGGAGAAGGCCCTGGTCTCCTAGCCCTACCTGCCGTTCAGGCCCGGCCGCTCTGGTCGTGGACCCTGAGCTTGCCGCTCTGGTCGTCGATCGTGGCCTCGGGGGCGTTCCTGCGTACCGTCTCGATGCCGTTCACGCAGGCGACCTTGGTCGGGAAACCCTCGCCGACCGCGAGTGTCTGCCCGTTGTTCGCGACGAGCGCGAAACGGAACCCGCCCCGCTCGTCCTGGCTGATGATGAACCTGCCTGCCATGGCCGCCGCCCCCCGCCATATCGGATCTATGATTGATTTACCCCCATCTGATGGTGCCTTACGGCCGAGTTCGGCAAACGGACCCTTGATCTCCTGACACCATGTTTGCCATGCGCATTGGGGGTTTCATTAGCTCTGCCGTGCTCGCACTGGTTGTGGGGGTGTCCTCGCCGGCCATGGCCGCGGACGCTCCGAAGGTGGGGGCCACGTCGGCGTACGTGATCGATTCGGCCGGAACGGTCCACTTCAGCCAGCGGGAGACGCGCCGGGCTCCGGTCGCGAGCCTGGTCAAGGTCATGACGGCCTACGTCGTGCTCCGCGAGGCCCGGCTGAGCGACACGGTCACGATCACCGCCACCGACGTCAAGTACGCCGCCGACGACGGCGCCGCCACGGCGGGGCTGAAGAAGGACGAGCGCCTCACGGTCAGGGACCTGCTCTACGGGCTCATGCTGCCCTCGGGCGCGGACGCGGCCAACGCCCTGGCCCGGCGGTACGGGCCCGGCAAGACGGCCTTCGTCGCCAAGATGAACCGCACCGCCCGCTCCCTCGGCCTGACCGACACCCGCTACACCAACCCGGACGGCATGCCCACGCCGGGCAACGGCGGCTACTCGACGGCCGTCGACCAGGCCAAACTGGCGCAGCGGGCGCTGGCGAGCAGCACGTTCAGGACCGTGGTCGGGAGCAAGGTCCACAAGGTGAGCAAGTCGGCGGCGCACCGGGCGCACACCTGGCGCAACTTGAACAAGCTGCTGTCACGGGCCGACGGGGTGCTGGGGGTGAAGACCGGCTACACCCGTGCGGCCGGGTACTGCCTGCTGTTCGCGGGCGAAAGGCACGGCAGGCGGGTGGTGGGCGTGCTGTTGGACGACGCCGACGAGGGCCGCTTCACGACGGCCGAGCGGCTCCTCGACTACGCCGGGGAACAGATCGCGGGCGGCTGACCGGCGGCGGCGCCGCTAGCCGAAAGTGATGCGGCCGTCGCCGGGCAGGGCGCTCATGCCCTGCGTGGCGCAGCCGAGCAGGGCCGTGGCGGGCGTGATGCCGCCGCGGACGCGCTCGTCCGAGAGCGGGCCCGCCGTGACCGTGCCGGTGAGCAGGCTGTCGGCCGGGCTTTGGGTGGCGAGCTGGTTGGCTCTGATGCGGAGTTCGGAGGTGCCGACGGGGCGGCCGGTCGCGCCGAACCAGGTGATGACGGCGTTGCCGCGGACGTGCCGCGCGCTGGTGCACGAGGCCTGCGCGGTGGCCTTCACGGTGACCCAGCCCGAGCGCAGGTAGGTGGCCGAGCCGTCGGGCGACACGCAGCCGGTGAGCTGGAGGTTGCCGTGGGCGGTGACGCGCTGGGGGGTCAGGCCGACCCGGGGGGTGAAGGTCAGCGGCCGGCCCGACGGGGTGGCGACTTCACAGGCGAGGGCGGACGGCCGGGCCGGGCTCTGCGGAGCCGTCACGGTCGCGATGGCGATGATCCAGGCCAGGTGCATGAGGCCCTCCGGCCGATGCTACGGGTAATCAATCTGTCACATTATGCAGCATCACATCGTACGGCACACCGGATCGAGGCGGTCCGCGGTCCACCTGAGCGAGTGCGCCAGACGTACCCGGACCGTGTCCTACGCCTTCTCCCGGCCCGACCAGCTCAGCGACGGGCTGAGGCGGCGGATCCTCGAGGTGGCCGACGAGCTCGGCTACGCGGGGCCCAATCCGACCGCTCGGTCGCTCCGGCTGGCTTGACGGGGTCAGCCCAGCAGGAGCATGAGCGCCGCCACGGCGGAGACCGCGACGGTGCCGCCGTGCATCCCGTACGAGAGGGCTGGGGAACTGCCTGAGCCGGCCTTGGCGTGAACTTGTGGTGATTTCCCGCTGTGGAGCCGGTCACCGAACGATTTGGTGGGTAGGGTGAGGCCCCACCCCTCCCGAAGGACAACCTCATGGCGCAATTCATCGAGGTCCGTACGACGATCGAGGGTCACGAGAAGGCGGCCGAACTCGCGCACGGCATCCTCCGCGCGGGCCTCGCGACCTCGATCGACATAACCGAAGTGCCGCACCCCGCCGATGAGACGGCCTGGGAGCTCACCCTCATCACGACGGAGCGCCAGGCCCCCACCCTCGAACGCCACATCAGGGAGACCGGCTGCCCCATCGTCAGCCGGCCGGTCACCCACGACATCGACAACTACCCCGACTGGCTCACCGACGGCCAGTCCTGAACGCCTACTCCCACCCCCAGCGGGGCACCTCCCGCAGGGGGTGGAGCTGGTCGTCGGTCTCGGCATGGGAGTTCTGCATCGCCACCTCGCTGCCGAACTCCACATGGGACCGCAGCGCCGCCCTGAACGGCTCATCGTCGGGCAATCCGGCCTGGTCGGCGGCAGCCAGGTACAGCTCGATGAACCGCAGCCGCTGCTCCTCATTGATCTTCAGGCCCCGGTGGGCGTCGATGAGCAGCGGGAACCCGCCCATCTCCCGGGAGAACGTGTCGGGACCGCCGAAGGTCTCGGCCGTGAAGGCGGCCAGGTTGCCGATGTGGCTCGGCCTGCCCTCGCCGAAGAGCGGCTGGAGCATCGGGTCGGCCAGGAGGCTGCGGTAGAAGATCTCGATGAACTTGCGGAGGCCTTCTTCGCCGCCCGCGTGCTCGAATAACGTTTCCATGATTACAGCATTACACGCCTGGTGGAGGGCGTACCAGACCTACTTTCGGGCGATGGCGACCGATGGTTGGGCTATTTCGCCCGCATTAGACCATGGCAGGCGACCGCGGCGGCGGCCACCACGTTCAACGAGTCCACACCCGCCGCCATCGCCGCCGCGCTCATCGGGATGCACACCGCCTCATCGGCCTCCTCCAGCCAGTGAGACGACAGCCCGTCGCCCTCGGCACCCAGCAACAGCGCCACCCGATCCCTCGTCTTGACCGCATCTATAGGGGTGGCCCTCTGATCCGGAGTCAGGGCCAGCGTCTGGTAGCCCGCCTCCCTCAGTTGCGAGAGCCCGGCGTACCAGTCGTCCATGCGCGCGTACGGGATCGAGAACACCGCGCCCATCGACACCTTCACCGCACGCCGGTACAGCGGATCCGCACACCGAGGCGACAGGACGATCCCGTCCACCCCCAGCGCGGCAGCCGACCTGAAGATCGCCCCGACGT
Source organism: Nonomuraea marmarensis (assembly GCF_043197025.1). Taxonomy (NCBI): domain Bacteria; kingdom Bacillati; phylum Actinomycetota; class Actinomycetes; order Streptosporangiales; family Streptosporangiaceae; genus Nonomuraea; species Nonomuraea marmarensis. The sequence goes on along the minus strand of NZ_JBICRM010000015.1, from coordinate 117,038 downwards.
TGGAGTGGTCGACCAGGTCCTCCAGGACGAGCAGGCGCCGGCCCCCGCCCTTGAGCAGGGTTTCGACGGCCGGGAGCGGGAGGCGTTCCATTGAGGCCAGGGCCCCGCGGTGGATCTGGAAGCCTGCTATGCCGGACATGATCTCGTCGCTCGCCACGTAGACGGTGGCGTCCCCGAGGACGTCCTCCAGCGCGGTCAGCCAGCGTCGCGTGGTCAGGACCGAGCGGATCGGGTAGCCGGTGCCGATGGCCCGCCTGATCACCTTCTCGCCCTCCGCCAGGAACAGGCCGCGCGAAGCCTCCAGGCTCTTGCGCAGCTCCGTGTCCCGCAGCCGCGTGTAGTCGGACAGGCGCGGGTCGTCCGGGTCGGTTACGAACTCAAGCACCTTCCGATACTGCCATGCGCCGCCTGACCTGCCAGACCGCCGCATAGCCGGCGAGGACCAGGCACAGGCCGATCAGCGTGCCCGCGCCGGTCTTGGTGATCACGCTGGGGAGGCCCAGCTGCGGGCTGGGCTCGTCCACCAAGGGCCAGAGAAACGCGCCCGCGACAACGCCGATCGAGCAGAAAGCCGTGACGACCCACCGCACGCGCGGGCTGAGCTTCAGGCGGTCCGGTACGGGCGCCGCGGCCATCCGGGACAGGCCGCGCCAACCCCACCACAACACGATGGCCAGCCCGATCACGGACGAGACGTATTGGAGGAGGCGGAAGAGTCTGATCACGCCGAAGACGGATACGGATAGCCAGGCGCCCCATTCCATCGGAGCGGTGGAGTGGGTGAAGGAGTCCCACAGGACGTGGGAGGCGGCGCCCACGACCGCGCCGAGCACCATGGGCACGAACCTGAGCCGGGAAGGGGTCAGGAGGGCGGCGCGGCCGGCCAGGGACGGTGGGAGCAGGGAGATCAGCGGGTCCCTGAAGACGCCGTGGAACAGGGGCAACAACACCAGCACAGCGGCCAGGTCGATGGTGACCACGCCGAGCCAGGAGTGCCAGTTGCCGTAGTCGGGCAGGAACGGCAGGAAGATCGGCAGGTCAGGGACCATCGCCCCCAGCGCCAGCGCCCACGGATCGAGGTACCTGCGGACGCGCGGCGAGGCCATCAGCGGCACCATCGCGGCCATATGACTCGGCGTGAACGGCACGAATCCCTCCCCCTGGCCGATCTTCCCTCATCACGAATCCCGCCCCCTGGCGGATCCTCGCTCAATTATCCGGGGAAGCTTGACCGTCCTTTGCCGCCGCCCGACAGAGTTACGGTGAGTAGTGGGTACTGTACGTATCGCTGTCGACGGCCGGATAGCCGGGAATTCGGGGGTTCATGGTGCCTGACCAGCGGATTCATGAGCGTCCGGCCGCGTCAGCCGACTGGTTGCGCGCCGCGCGCAAGGCCCGATCGCTCTCCGTGATCACACTGGCCTGGCTGGGCGTGGAGAGCACGCTCGGCCTGGCCGCGGGACTGGCCGCGCATTCCGTGGCGCTGATCGGGTGGGGGTTGTCGGCGCTGGTGGAGGCGGCGGCCAGCCTGATCGTGGTGTGGCGGTTCACCGGCGCCCGTACGCTCTCGCCGAGCGCGGAGAACACCGCCAGGCGGGCGGTCGCGGTGAGCTGCTGGTTGCTGGCGCCCTATCTCGTCGTTCACGTGGCGCACGACCTGGACGCGGGGCATCGGGCCGTGCCGAGCGTGCTGGGGATCGTGGTGACGTCCTTCAGCCTGATCAGCATGCCGATGCTGGGGATGGCCAAGCGGCGGCTCGGCCTGCGGCTGGCGTCCGCGGCCACGGCCGGCGAGGGGACGCAGAACCTCATCTGCGCGGCGATGGCGGCGGGCGTGCTGGCCGGTTTGTGGCTCAACACCGTGGGCTGGTGGTGGGTCGATCCGGCGGTGGCGGTGGCTCTGGCGGCGGTCGCCGTACGCGAGGGAAGCCGGGCCTGGCGCGGTCACGCGTGCTGCCATTGAACGCAACACGCGTAGCACTCGTACCATTGATAAACGCGACACTGCGGTCACGCCTTTCACCCATAGGCGTAACACTGGGTAATCATCGCATCAAATGGGCTGTTTTCCCACACTGACCGCACCGAGTATCGTTCCCGGAGTATTGCGGAGCATCTCCCGCTAGGGTCTCCGGAAGGTCTCAAGCACACCTAAGAGGACATCGTGGGGCGACACCGCACAGACGAGCTCGACGGCGGATACCGAGCGAACGAACCCCCACCCCGCAGGCGGTCCCGTGGCCGCGGCAGGGTGCTCGTACCGCTGGCCGGGGCCGTGGCCCTGGCCGTACTCCTCGGTGTCGCCGCGTTCGTGATCTTCAATCGCGACCATGACTGCTCGGGCGGCAAGCTGGCGCTGCGCGTCGTCGCGACCCCCGACATCCAGCCCGCGCTCAGCAAGATCGCCGGCAGGTACAACAAGGCCATGCACTCGATCGACAGCAAATGCGTCGAGGTGGCGGTGGCCAAGGAGGCGGCGGCCAAGACCGCGAACGGGCTGGCCGCGGGCAAGGTCACCGCCGACTTCTGGGTGGCCGACTCCAGCCTTCTCCTGGAGAGCGTGCGCAAGACCCCGGCGGGCGGCGCGCTGCCGCAGTCGGAGGGCTCGGTCGCCGCCTCCCCCGTCGTGCTGGCGGCGGCCAAGTCGGCCGCGTCGAAGCTGGCCTCCAGCCTCCAGCCGAGCTGGGTCAGCATGATCGCGGCGGCGAACGTGGCGAACGTGGACGGGCCGGGCCGGAAGGTACGCGTGCTCGCCCTCGACCCGCAGAAGAACTCCGCCGGCCTGGCCGCGCTGCTGGCCGCCGCGGGCATGGCCAAGAAGGCGAAGCAGGACCAGGCGCTGGTGGGTGCGCTGAAGGAGCTGTCCGGCCAGCTCGCGTCCGACCCGACGGCGCTGCTGGCCAGCCTCACCGTGAAGTCGGGCAGCAGGGTGCCGGTCGGCGTCACCTCCGAGCAGGCCATCTACGCCCACAACACGAAGAAGCCGGAAGCGCCGGTGGTCGCGCTCTATCCGAAGGAAGGCACGCTGAGCCTGGACTACCCGGTCACGATCCTGGCCAAGGATCCGGCGGTGCTCAAGGCGGCGGCGGACTTCAAGCAGGACCTCACGACGGAGTCGGCCAAGAAGACGCTGCGCGACGCCGGTTTCCGCAGCTCGGACGGCAAGGCGGGCGACGCGTTGTCCAAGGACAAGGGGTTCACGCCCGAGACGCCGCAGGCGCTGCCGCCGCCCGACGGCGCGACCGTGGCCAGGATGGTGCAGACCTGGTCCAGGCTGAACCTCGGCAGCCGGCTGCTCACCCTGCTCGACGTCTCGGGCACGATGGCGCTGCCCGTGCCGGGCACGAACATGACCCGCATCCAGGCCATCAACAAGATCGCCACCGAGGGTCTCGGGCTCTTCCCCGCCGACTCCGAGCTCGGTTTGTGGACGTTCTCCACGCATCTGGACGGCAAGGGCAAGGACTGGAAGGAGCTGGTCTCCGTCGGGCCGGCCAGTGAGTCCATCAACGGGGTGCTCCGCAAGGAGCAACTGGTCCGGACGTTCGCCCAGATCCAGGCCAAGGCCACCGGCGACACCGGGCTGAACGACACGGTCAAGGCGGCCTACACGGAGCTGACCAAGACGTACCAGGAAGACAAGATCAACACCCTGTTGATCCTCACGGACGGCGCGGGCAACGACGACCCCGACGGCGGCGTCAAGAACGCCGAGATCCTGCAGTTCCTGAAGAAGACGTACAACCCGAAGCGGCCCATCAGCATCCTGCTGATCGCGTTCGGCCCGGAGGCCGAGAAGGGCAAGCAGCAGATGGACGCGCTGGCCAAGTCCACGGGCGGCGAGGCGTACATCGCCAAGAACATCCTCCAGGTACGCGACTTCTTCCTGCAGGGCATGGAGCGCCGCCTCTGCTCGCCCAACTGCGACGGGTGAGCCGCGCCCCCATGCCTGTTCGGCATGGGGGGCGAACCTGCCTGAATGAGGCGGCGTCCTCTCCGCGTGGGGCTTGAGTGCCTTGTCCTACCTGCGGGGAGGGAATCCGTGCCTGGATGGCCGACGGTCGGTCGCGCCGACGATCACGAGCTCGTTGAGGCTCTGCGGCGCGCGGATACCGACGCTCCCGCCAAGCTGTACGACTCCTACGCCGAGCGGTTGCACGACTACGCCTATTCCCTCTCCGGCGGAGAGGGAGACGTGGCGGCGGACGCCGTACACGATGCCCTGGTCACCGCGCAGGGGTGCGTGGACCGGCTGAAGGAGCCGGGCCGGCTGCGGGCCTGGTTGTACGCGCTGGCCAGGTTCCAGGTGCGGGCCAGAATGGCGCACAGGAGCGGGACCCCCGCCGACGGCCTGCCGCTGCCGGCGCTGGAGGAGCAGGACGACCCCGAGCTGGCCGACCTCGTCCACGAGACGCTGGGCGAGCTGAGCGAGAACGAGCGCGAGGTGCTGGAGCTCTCGCTGCGCCACGGCCTGATCCCTTCCGAGGTGGCCGCGGTGCTCGGGCTGACCTCGCGACAGGCGGCGGCCCGACTCGGCAGGGCGCGCGACCACCTGGAGAACGCCGCCGCGGCCGTGGTGCTGGCCAGGACAGGGCGGGCGCACTGCCCCGACCTGTCGGCGATGGTGGACTCGTGGGAGGGGCCGCTCACCCCGCTGCTGCGGCGGCGGTTGTCCGGGCACATCGGCGGATGCGAGGTGTGCACCGAGGGGCGGCACCGGCAGGTCTCGGCCGGGCGGCTGCTGGACATGGTGCCGGTCGCGTTCCCGGCGATCTCGTTGCGCCGCCGGATGATCGACACGTGCGTCAGCCCCGAACGCGACCAGACCCGTACGCTGATCATGGACCGGGGGGACAACTTCGACCGGGCGGGGTTCCCTGTGGCCGTCGAGCGCCGCTCGCGCCGGCGCCGGCCACGTCGCCTGGCGCCGGTGGTGCTGGCGGGCGCGTGCGTGCTGGCCGCGACCGGCGCCATGGTCGTGATCAACGGCCGCGGCGCCTCCAACAGCACCGCCCTGCGGCTCGCCCCCTCCCCCACGCTCTCCCTGGAGGAGGAAAGTCCGACGCCTGAGCCGGCGGTCGAGTCGGACGACCTCACGCCGTCGCCGACGCCGACCCCGAGCCTCACCCCACCCGGCAGGGTCACGCCGACCGGGCGGCCGGCCGCCGGACGGCCGAGCACCAGGCCCGCCGCCGAGCCCACGGCCTCCCGCCGCAGGCCCGCGCCGGGCGCCCGGCTCGGCACTGCGTGCCCGCAGGCGATCGACGGCGTGGCCAGGATCGGGCTCAGCGCCCGCAACGCCTCCGTCTCCTGGGTCGCGACCGCCTCGCAGGGGCTGGACGTGTACCCGGCGAGCGGGTCGATCAAGTCCGGCGGCTCCGTGCAGATCTGGGTGACGGTCCTCGACCCGAACGGCTCCGGCAGCGGCCGCGTCTCCTTCACCTCGAACGGCGGCACCGCCACCTGCTCGCTGTCCTGGCACGGCGGCACTCCCCAGACGTCCGAGCCGCCCGGCGACGAGCCCACGGCCTCCCCTGAGCCGACCGCGCCGCCCAGCGACGCGCCGCAGACCTCATCCGTGGACAGCGAGCCCCTGAACGAGTAAAGCTCGCCTCAACTCACAGTCGATCCACAGATTGAGACGACAAACAGGGATAAATAGGATCCTGGCTCGAAGAGACTAGGCCACATAGGGCATTCTGGTGTGCTTGGGGGCCGCATCGGGGCCGGAGACCACTTGACCGTGTGTTGGAACTCACACGAGAAATCTCTGCCTACCGGTAAACCGGAGCGCGCCGCCAAGCGTCGGCATTGACGTGTCCAGGCGGGATTGGTCCCATGAACTGCGATCAATCGCGCTTTTACCAGGAAGAGCAGGAGAGAAACAGGAGATGCTCAAGCACCGCAGAGCGCTGGCATGGTTGCTGGCGCTCGCCTGCATAGCGGGAGCGGCGGTCGCGTTGTTCGACATAGAGACGCCGCTGCGCCCGTTCTTGATCTCTCTGTTCCTTCTGGTGGTCCCAGGGGCAGCAGTGGTGGGACTGTTGCGTGATCGTGATCCCCTTGCCGCACTATCAGTAGGAGCCGCGGCAAGTCTCGTGCTGAACGTGCTCCTCGCCCAGGCGATGCTGCTCTTCGGCGCGTGGTCGCCCCGGGCGGGTGTGGCGACGGTCGCCGTGCTCGGAGGGTTCATGTACGTGCTTCGCGTGTTGTACCGGGGGAAGAGCATGCAGACCGAACAGGGGGCCAGGGCAAGGTGAACATCCAGGTAGTTCGGCCGGGAGAGCTCGGAGGCTCCGAGCGGGCCCGGTGGCGGGAGCTGCAGAAGGCCGACCCGAGTCTGGACAACCCGTTCCTGTCGGTCGAGTTCGCCGTGGCAATGGACCGCTTGCGCGACTACGTGAGGGTGGCGGTCATCTCCGACGGGAGCGGCATCACGGGATTCTTCCCGTACGAGCGGCACAGCTTCGGCATCGGCAAACCGCTCGGCGGCTTCCTCACTACGTGTCACGGTTTAATCTCGATTCCGGATCTGAAGCTCGACGCGAAGGCCCTGCTGCGGGCGTGCAAGCTCAGCGTGTTCGACTTCGATCACCTGGTGGCGGGGCAGCCGACGTTCGCCCCTTACGAGACGGACGTGCGCCCGGCGCCGGTGATGGACTTCACCGCCGGATTCGAGGCCTGGATCGAGCAGGTCAAGGCCAACTCGCCGAAGAACCTCAAGACGGTGCGCTACAAGGAGCGCAAGCTCGGCAGGGAGCAGGGCGGGCTGCGCTTGGAGTGGGCGTCGGCCGACCCCGAGGTGCTGCGCACGCTGCTCAACTGGAAGTCCGACCAGTATCGAAGAACTGGCCGGGTGGACAGGTTCGCCCAGCCGTGGATCGTCGAATTGACGGACATGATGCATGCCGAAAAGTCATCGGACTTCGCGGGCGTGCTCACCATGCTTTATGCCGGGGACGTGCCGGTGGCCGGGCATTTCGGCCTCCGCACGGCCACCACGCTTGTAGGGTGGTTCCCCGCCTACGACACCGAGTTCGCCCGCTATTCGCCGGGCATCGTCCATCACCTGCAGATGGCCGAGGCCGCCGCGCATGACGGGCTGCACATGGTCGACATGGGCAAGGGCGGCAAGGAGTACAAAGACTGGCTCAAGAGCGGGGTCCTGTACGTTGCCGAAGGCCGCATCTCGAGACCGTCCGCGACGGCGGCGGTCCACTGGATGGGCCGAACTCCTTTCAACAAAGCCCGAACAATTGTCATGGATCGGCCGTCTCTCTATAGAGCGGCTGACCGTGTCCTCAAGGGCTTCGGTCGGGTGCGCACTTCAGTGCAACAGCAGGAGTCACCCAACGCAGTAGCGAAAGAACCAACGGGAGCAGGCTGAGCGCTCCCGAGTCCCGGCACACCACCCTCACAGCACAGGACCCTTCAATGCACCGTTCACCGGCTTCGCCATTCCCGCAGCACCCGGGAGTGGCTCCGTCCGGACCGCAGCAGGGCGGGGTCCCGGAAGGATTTCCCTCGCCATGAGTCCCGAGATAACCAAGCACAACGGCAAGCTCCCAGGCGCGCCCCTGCGGTCGATGCCGCCGCCTTCGAGCTTCACGCCCGTCACGCCGCACCTGGCCATTTCCCCCACGGTGAGCGTGGTGGTGCCGGCGATGAACGAGGCCGAGAACCTGCCCCACGTGTTCGCCACGCTGCCGCAGTGGATCGACGAGATCGTGCTCGTCGACGGCAACTCCGTGGACGACACGGTGGCCGTGGCCAAGCGGCTGCGGCCCAACGTGAAGATCGTCACGCAGACCGGCAAGGGCAAGGGCGACGCCCTGGCCGCCGGTTTCGCCGCGTGCACCAGCGACATCATCGTGATGATCGACGCCGACGGCTCGACCGACGGCCACGAGATCATCTCGTTCGTGGGCGCGCTGGTGACGGGCGCCGACTTCGTCAAGGGCACGCGGTACGCCCCCGGCGGCGGCAGCGACGACCTGACGCTCAACCGGCGCCTCGGCAACAAGGTGCTGACCGGGATCGTCAACGTGATGTACCGCACCCAGTACACCGACCTCTGCTACGGCTACAACGCCTTCTGGGCCCGTCACCTCGACGTGCTCGACCTCGACTGCGACGGCTTCGAGGTGGAGACCCTGATGAACGTGCGCGCGGCCAAGGCCGGGCTGAAGGTGCACGAGGTGCCGAGTCACGAACGCAACCGCATTCACGGCGAGAGCAACCTGCGCGCCGTACGAGATGGCTTCCGCGTGCTCAAGACCATCCTGAAGGAGTGGCGTCGCCAGCCCTCTCCTCCGCAGCCTGAGCCGACAGCCACTCCCGCCGCTGACCGAGGCGTCGCATAAAAAAAGGACCGTTGTGAACACGTCTGTTGTCATCTGCGTCTACACCGACGAGCGGTGGGAGGACATCAGGCAGGCAGTCGAGTCGGTCGAGAACCAGACACGCCCGGCACACGAGCTGATCCTGGTGGTCGACCACAACCCGGACCTGCACCTCAAGCTCAAGCACGCATATCCACAGGCCATTGTGGTGGAGAACACGCACGAGCAGGGGCTCTCCGGGGGCAAGAACACCGGCGTGGCCACGGCCAACGGTGAGATCGTCGCGTTCTTGGACGACGACGCGGTCGCCGATGCCGGGTGGCTGGAGGCTTTGGAGGAGGGCTTCCAGGAATCCGGTGTGGTGGGCGTGGGGGGTCGTACCGAGCCGTTGTGGGCGTCTTCGCGGCGCCCTCGGTGGTTCCCGTACGAGTTCGACTGGACGGTCGGGTGCACCTACCGCGGCATGCCCGCGGTCAGGGCGCCGATCCGCAACGTGATGGGCGGCAACGCCGCCTTCCTGCGTGATGTCGTGTCCGAGGTCGGCGGGTTCCACAGCGGCATCGGGCGCAGCGTGCAGGGACGCAAGTCGCGCCCGCTGGGGTGCGAGGAGACCGAGTTCTGCATCAGGCTGAGCCAGCGCAAGCCGGGCTCGGTCATGCTGTTCGAGCCGCGCGCGATGATCGGGCACAAGGTGTCCAGGCAGCGCGAGCGGTTCGCCTACTTCAGGTCCAGGTGCTACGCGGAGGGGCTGTCGAAGGCCCTGGTGACGCAGGAGGTCGGCACCCAGGACGGGCTGGCCAGCGAGCGGGCGCACGCGCTCAAGACGCTGCCGCTCGGCGCGCTCCGGGGTGTCGGCGAGTCTCTGCGGGGCGACCTGGGCGGGCTCGGCCGGGCCGCCGCGATCGTGATCGGGCTGACCTGGACGACCTGGGGTTATGTGGTGGGTTCCGTACGGCTGAAGGCGGCACGCTCATGATCCGGGTCCCGATCCTGATGTACCACTCGGTCACCGACAACCCGACCGAGGAGACCAGGCCGCATTCCGTCCGGCCCTCCGACCTGGCCGAGCAGCTCGCGTACCTGTCGGAGAGCGGTTTCACCCCGCTCACGCTGGGTGACCTGGTGGCCTCGCTGAACAAGAACAACGGGCGCTCGGTGCCCGACAAGCCGATCGTGGTGACGTTCGACGACGGCTACGCCGACTTCCACAGCCACGCGCTGCCGCTGCTCGAACGCTACAACTTCCCCGCCACGGTCTTCCTGACCAGCGGCTGGGTGTCCGACGCGGGCAAGGACGCGGCGGGCAGGCCGCTGGACGACATGTTGTCCTGGGGCCAGGCCCGCGAGGCCGCGCAGACCGGCATCGAGATCGGCGGCCACAGCCACAGCCACCCCCAGCTCGACCAGCTCCGCATCGAGGAGCTGCGGCAGGAGCTGCGCAAGAACAAGGGCCTGCTGGAGGAGAAGATCGGCGCGCCGGTCGCCACCATGGCCTACCCCTATGGCTACTCCAGCGCCCGCGTGCGCCGCGAAGTGCGCAAGGCCGGATATTTCGCGGCTTGTGCCGTGAGCAACACCATCGCCGCCGACCGCCACGACATGCTCGCCATCCCCCGGTTGACGGTCGGCAAGGGCACGACCGTCAACATGTTCAAGCGCGCCGTAGAAGGCAACGCCGTACCGCTCATCTACCTGCGCGAGCGCATCCTCACCAAGGGGTACGCGGTCGTGCGCAGGACGAGGTACGGGCTGCAGCGGGTGCGCAGAAATGTCTAGGATCTGGGGGAAGATCCTCGTCGACCTCCGCAACCCGCTGTTCCGCCAGGGCTACTCGCTCATGGCGAACACCGTCATCACCGGCGTGCTCGGCATGGGCTACTGGCTGCTGGCGGCCCACTACTACACGCCCGAGGAGTTCGGCCGCGGGCAGGCGGTGATCACGGCGATGCGGCTGTTCGCGTCGCTGACCGCGCTGGGCTTCGTGGGCGCGCTCGCCCGCTACCTGCCGGTGGCGGGCCGCCGCACGCCCGAGCTGATCCTGCGCGGGTACGGCCTGGCCGCCGCCACGGGCGGAGTCGCCGCCGTCGGCTTCCTGCTGACATTACCGCTGTGGGGTCAGACGTACTCGGTGCTGGCCGGGTTCGGGCCGGGGCTGTTCTTCCTGGCGTCCGTGGTGGTGTGGGCCGTGTTCACGCTGCAGGACGTGGTGCTGACCGGGCTGCGCAAGGCCACCTTCGTACCCCTGAACAACCTCGTCTTCGGCGTGGTCAAGATGGGGTTGCTGGTCGCCCTGGCGGGCGCGCTGCCCACCGGCGGGATCTTCGTCTCCTGGGTCATCCCGACCGCGCTGGCGCTGATCCCGGTGAACTGGCTGATCTTCGGCGTAGTGGTGCCCAGGCACGTCAAACAGGCCGACGCCGAGGCCGAGCCGCCACGGCTGCGCGAAATCGGCAGGTTCCTGGCCGGTGACTTCCCCGGGACCTTGTCGATCCTGGCGATCGTCTATCTCGTGCCCGTGGTGATCGCCACGCAGGTGGGCGAGGCCACGTTCGGGCGCTTCTCGATGGCGCACACCCTGGCCAGCATGATCGAGCTGCTGGCCATGAACATGGCGGTGTCGCTCACCGTCGAGGGTTCCTTCGACCGTGCCCGCCTGGCCGAGAACAGCAAGCGGGCGCTGCGGCGAGCCTTCATGATCGTCACGCCGATCATCACGGTGGCCATCCTCGGGGCGCCGCTGATCCTGACCATCTTCGGGTCCGACTTCGCCGCGGAAGGCACGTTGTTGTTGCGGCTGATGGCGCTGGCCGTGCTGCCGCGGGTGCTGATCGAGGTCTACCTGAGCGCGCTGCGGGCACAGAGCAAGGCGCGCACGCTGGCGGTCGTGCAGATCGGGCTGGCGGTGCTGGTGCTGGTCTCCACCGTGGTGCTGTTCCCGTTCGCCGGGGTGAACGCGGTGGGGTTCGGGTTGCTCTTCAGCGAGCTACTCGTGGCACTTTTGATCTTCGGAAATCTACGCAAGATTCTCAACTTTGGCGAAACCGGTAGACCGACTGTCACCCAGGGGTCGTCCGGGGCTTCATGATGGTCAACGTGAGGCAACGGGACGACGATGGCATGACAACGGGGATCACCGGCTCCTCGGATGTGCGCGGGGACAAGGAGGAGTCAGACGTGCCCTTCGATCCGGACGCTACCGGGGTCATCCCGAGGCTGACGTTCGAATCCCCTCCCGAGCCGGAGGACTCCGGCTCGGCTGAGGGCACTTCGAAGGGTGCTTCGGACGATGCCTCGAAGGGTGCATCGGAGGCCGGCTCGAAGGGGACTTCGGACGGTGCTTCGGAGGAGGGCGGCGAGCCCAACGCGGACACGACGACGGCCTTCCGGCTGGCTGGGTCCGTACACATCGGGCATCCGCCTGCCGTGGACGAGGGGTCGGATCCCACCTCGACCGGCGGGACCGTGCCCACGCCCGTGCAGCGGCCGGGCACGCGACCACAACCGTCCAGCGGCGCCCAGCCGTCCGGCACAGGCCAGCCGCCCGTTGGGGGCCAGGCGTCCGTTGGGGGCCAGGCGTCCGTTGGGGGCCAGGCGTCGGGCGGGGCGCGGCCGTCCGGCAGGCCTCAGCCGGGTGCGCGGCCGCAACCAAAGAGCGGCGCGCAGCCCGCCGGTCGGCCGCAACCGGCTGGCGGCGCGCAACCTGCTGGCGGTGCGCAACCTGCTGGCGGGCCGCAACCAGCGAGTGGGCCGCAACCGGCCAGTGGGTCGCGGCAGGTCGCCGCGCAGAAGGCCGATGGCGGGAAGCCGGGTGCGGTCGCATCCAAGGCCACATCGCCCACGGGCGCGCCTGCCACTGCTCCCTCGCTCGCGCCGCGACAAGCTCCGGTTGGCGCGCCTCAGCAGAGCTCAGGCGGCACCCCTCAACAAGCCCCGGGGCTTGCGCCGCAGCAGGCGTCTGCCAGGCCGCAGGCCGCCGGAGGCCGGGTTGGGGCGTTGATTGCGAGTGCGCCCAAGTGGTTGCCCGTGTTGCTGGTCCTCGAGGGCCTGCTCATGTACATCCTGGCCATCAAAGTGGCCCCGGGGCCGCTGCGCGGCGTGGATCCCAACGACATCGACGGCCTGGGGCTGATCTCGGCGCTCCCGACGACCGCGTTCGTGGCCATCCTGATCATGATCGTGTCGTTCTTCGTCACGGTCGCCCAGAGCACGGACCGTAAGTTCCTCCTGCTGTTCCAGATCGCGGCCATCACGTTCGCGCTGCACGGTGCGGGGGCGCTCGTGGCGAGCGAGCCGCGGTTCCCCACGGCGTACATTCATGCGGGTTTTGTGGAGTTCATCGGCAGGACCGGTGAGACGGCGATCAACATCGACGCCCGCATGGGGTGGCCCGGGTTCTTCGCGTTGTTCGCCTTCGTGACGAAGGCCGCCGGGATCAGCGACATGACGACGATCCTGCAGTGGACGCCGCTCCTGTCCAACCTGCTCTACCTGCTGCCGTTCGTGCTGATCCTGCGCCAGGTCGTGGCGACCACGCGGGCGCGGTGGTTCGCGGCGCTGCTGTTCGTGCTGGTGCAGTGGATCGGGCAGGACTACTTCTCGCCGCAGGGCTTTACGTTCGCGTTGTATCTGGCTTTTGTCGCGATCCTGCTGCGATGGTTCGGGCGGGTGGAGCCGCGTACCAAGCCGATCCCGCCCAAGGGGCTGCGCAAGCTGCTCGGCAGGCTGGACGCGATGACGCCGGGCGAGCTGGCCAACACCGGGACGTTCCGGGCCGACAAGCTGCTCATGCTGATGATGCTGCTGGCGTTGTTCTTCGCGTCGGTGGCCTCGCACCAGATCACGCCGTTCATGATGCTCGGCGTCGTCACCGCGTTCCTGATCTTCAAGCGGACCACGCTGACGTGGGCGTTGCCGTTCTTCCTCGGGCTGCTGGTGCTGGCCTGGATCAGCTACATGACCGTGGGCTTCTGGTCCAGCCAGATCGACGCGATCTTCGGCGGGCTGGGCAACATCCTGCAGAACCTGCGCAGCAACACCGGCGACCGGATCGAGGGCAGCGACCCCGCGCACGCGATGGTGCTGCAGGCGCGGCTGGGCATCCTGGTAGTGATCCTCAGCCTGGCGGCCACCGGGCTGTTCCGGCGGTTGCGGCGCGGGGTGTTCGACCGGTCGGCGCTGATCCTGCTGTGCGTGCCGGTGCTGGCGCTGGGGTTGCAGAGCTACGGCGGCGAGATCGGGTTGCGGATCTACATGTTCGCGCTGCCGGGCGCGTGCCTGCTGGCCGCGTTCGCGTTCTTCCCCAACCTGCCGGCCGACAGCGCGGACGTGCGCGAGGAGACCGTGCCGCTGCGCAAGCGGAACGTGCGCTTCAACCCCGAGCTGACCAGGAAGATCTCGGTCGTGCTCGCGGCGTGCTTCGCGGTCGTGTTCGCGATGGCGTTCCTGCTGGCCAGGTACGGCAACGAGAAGTTCGAACGGGTCACCACCGGCGAGGTGGCCGCCATGCACTACATCTACGACCACGACAAGCCGAGCGCCAAGGTGCTCTACCTGGTGCCCAAGGTGGGACCCGAGGTCACGCCGACCATGCCGTGGGGCGAGCGGGACGTCGAACTGGTCAACTTCGGGGTGCAGGCCCTCGTGCACAAGGATCCGACGCAGATCGCGGACGCCGTCGCCAAGCTGAAGGGGGAGCCGCGTAACTCGTACCTGATGGTGAGCCGCGGCCAGGTGAGCTACCTGCAGCTCAACGAGGGTTATCCGGAGGACTGGGGTACGAGGTTCCGCGCGGCGCTGGACGCCTCGCCGGATCTGAAACGGGTGTTCTCCAGCGACGACGCGGCGCTCTACACCTGGAAGAAGTTCGTCAGGGGCACGGAGATCCCCGAGCCGAACCCGTACAAGGGGCGCGGCGACCCCACCTCGCCCTGGACGCCGGTGGGCATCGGCGCGCTGGGGGTGACCTGGGTCGCGCTGTTCGGCTACGAGATCATCCGGCTGAACGGCCCGAACCGGGCGCGGAAGGCCCGCAAACGCCTGTTGTTCCTGGCGGTGCCGGCTTTCGTGGTGGCCCTGGCGGTGATCGTCGAGCGGTTCATCTATATCGCGCAAATTAGCTAAATTCACAGGAAACCCTCAGCTTCTGCGGGATGATGTTCTCCGATATGAGGACACAGGAGACACATCCCGCCCCGCCAGACGCACGACTCGCGGCTGCGAGAATCGCTTCTGTCGACGCCTTACGCGGCTTCTCGCTGCTGGGCATCCTCGTCGTGAACATCGCCTTCCTGGCCTCCGGCTACCGGATGGCCGGGATGGCGGAGCCCGCGTTCGACTCGCCGCTGGACTGGGGCGTGCGGTGGGTTGTGACGATGTTCGTGGAGAACAAGTTCTACCTGCTGTTCTCCTTCCTGTTCGGCTACAGCTTCACGCTCCAGGTCGACTCGGCCGTGCGGCAGGGGCGGCGGTTCGCGCCGATGTTCCTGCGGCGACTGGCCGGGTTGTTCCTGCTCGGGCTGGCGCATGCCGTGCTGCTGTTCCCCGGGGACATCCTGACGACGTACGCGGCCGTGGGGCTGGCCCTGCTGATCTTCCGGAAGATCACGCCGAGGACGGCGGTGCTGCTGGCCGTGGCCCTGACCGTGCTGCTGGCGTTGGGGTTCGTGCTGCTGGCGGTGCTGGCCACGGCCGGGCTGGACGTGTCGGGCAGACTGGCCGACAGCGCTGCGGAGGCCACCAGGTCGGACTCGGCCCTGGTCGGGGCCTTCTGGCAGATCGTCACCGAGCACCTGCGGAAGTTGTCGCTGGTCATCGTGGCCCGCGTCCTCTTCCAAGGGCCCGCCGTGCTGGCCGCGTGCCTGATCGGGCTGGCGGTCGGCAAGCTGGGCGCCCTGCGCGACCTGTCCGCGTACACGGACACGTTGCGGAGGTTGCAGTGGACGGGGTTCACGGTCGGGTTGGCGGGCGCGTTCTTCTACACGCAGTCGGCCTGGAACGGGGCGGTGCACAAGTTCTGGGGCGAGGCGGTGGACCTGGTGACGGCTCCGCTGCTGGCGGCCGCCTACGCGGCTACGTTCTTGCGGGTGCTGCCGTACCTGCCGCGACTCGGCCGGGCGCTGACGGCGCCGGGCCGGATGGCGCTGTCGAACTACCTGGCGCAGTCGCTGATCTGCGCGCTGATCTTCACCGGGTACGGGCTGGCGCTCGTCGATCGGGTGAGCCCGCCGCTGGAGGTAGTGATCGCGCTCGGCATCTTCGTGGCCCAGGTCCTTTACAGCCGTTGGTGGCTGAAGGAGCACCGGTACGGGCCGGTGGAGTGGTTGTTGCGCTTCCTCACGTACTGGCGCAAACCGATCATCGGAAGCCGATCAGCGCCTCGTTGACCGCCATCACTCATCAGAAAATAACACTCAATCCATAGCCAAACAGATTGAATACGACACCCGCCGCAGCAAGGATCGCCCAGCCTGCGGGCGTATTCGGAACCTTGTCTGACAACACCCAGATAAGAAAAGCGGTGCTACCGACGATCAGGACGGTACCGATGGGGCTTCTTGCCCACATCGTGGAGAGGATACCGAACAGGATGCTCCCGGCGACGCTTTCGGCAAGGCGTACGGCCAAGGGCTGGCCTTGCTGCTGCTCTGACACGGGCCACCTCCGAGTACCGCTCCAACTCGCACGGTAGACCTGCAGCCGAGCGTTGGCATCGGGGAAGCGGCCTAGGGAAGTCCCTAGGCAGCGCGCGGGTGTGCTGGGCCACGTTCCGTGGGCACCGCTGATCAGGTGATGCGGTAGCCGACGCCGGGGGTGGTGGTGATGATCGGGGGGTCGCCGAGTTTGCGGCGCAGGCGGCCGATGGTCACGGTGACGGTGTTGGTGAGGGGGTCGGCGTGTTCGTCCCAGACCTGTTCGAGCAGGTCCTCGGTGCTGAGGAAGGCCGGGATGGCGCGCAGGAGGGCTTCCAGGAGGGCGAACTCCTTGACAGACAGGTCCAGGTGGCGGCCGTCGCGGGTGGCGGTGCGGCGTACCGGGTCGAGTTCGATGCCGGCCGCGCGCAGGGTGCGGGGGCGGGCTGAGGGCTGGCGGCGGGCCAGGGAGCGGATGCGCAGCACCAGTTCGGGGAAGTGGAAGGGCTTGGCGAGGTAGTCGTCGGCGCCCAGGGCCAGGCCGCTGACCCGGTCGCCGGGTGCGCCGGCCGCGGTCAGCATCAGGACCATGACGCGGTCGTCGCGTTCGGCGATCAGCCGGCAGAGGGTGTCGCCGTGGATGCCCGGCAGGTCGCGATCGAGCACGACCACGTCGTAGGCGTTGACATCGAGCTTGGCCGCCGCCTCCAGGCCGTCGTACGCCAGGTCCACCGCCATGCCCTGATCGCGCAGGCCCTCGGCCAGCACGGCGGCGAGGGAACGCGCGTCCTCCACGACGAGCACCCTCATGCCCCAACACCCGCCAGGGGCAGTGCGACGGCGACCCGGAGGCCGCCTCCCGGGCGGGCCCGGAGGTCCAGGGCGCCGCCGTGGGCGGTGGCGATGGCCGCGACGATCGACAGCCCCAGCCCCGACCCGTCGTCGGAGCCGGTACGATCCACGCCGAGCCGCTGGAACGGCTGCGCCAGCCGCGCCACCTGCTCCTGATCCAGCACGTCCCCACCCGTCTCCACGACGAGCGACGCCGTCGCGTCCGCGGCCGTGGCCGCGACCCGGATCCAGCCGCCATCGTGGTTGTGGCGGATCGCGTTGTCGATCACGTTGTCCACCATGCGGGACAACAACGTCCGGCTCCCCCGCGTCCAGGCGCCCTCATGAACGTCGGAGTGCACGGTCAGGCCCATGCTCGCGAGGTCGGCGGCCCTGGCGTCCAGCGCTGCGGACACCACCCGGCCGAGCGAGATCGCCGCCCGGTCGACCATCGCGCCGTGCTGCGCGCGGGCGAGCATGAGGAAGCCTTCCAGCAACCGATCGACCTGGTCCAACTCGGTACGCAGCCGACCGGCCAGCGAGACCGTCTGCTCCGGTACGGGCTCCGGCTTGGCCACGGCCACGTCCAGCGACGCCCGCATGGTCGCCAGCGGCGTACGCAACTCGTGGGAGGCGTCGGCCACGAACCGGCGTTGCGCGGCGAACGAGCCCTCCAGGCGTTCCAGCAGCCCGTCGATGGTGTCGGCCAGGTCCTTCACCTCGTCGGCGGGACCCGGTACGGCCAGCCGTTCGTGCAGGTTGTCGGCGGAGATGTGGCGGGTGGCGGCGGTGATCGTACGCAACGGGCGCAACACCCGGCCCGCGACGAAACGGCCCAGCACCACCGACACCACGGCCATGACACCGAGCGCGATCGCCGAGCCGAGCAGGAGCTGCCGCGACTGGTCCGCCTCCGCCCGCGTCAGCTCGGCCTGGAGCAGCTCGATCTGCTCGTTGGCGGCCGCGAGCGCGGACGACTGGTTCCCCATGGGTGCGGCCTGGCTGGTGTTCGACGGACCGCTGGCCACGAAGTAGGTGACGCCCAGCAGGCCGACGGCCGACAGGAGGAACAGGACACCGTACAGGGCGGTGAAGCGCAGTCGTACCGTGAGCACTCGCAGCTTCCTCATCGGTCCTCTCTCGTTCCCTTAGCCGGTCTCCAGGATGCCCTGCCTGGCCTAACAGCGGTATGACAGCCTCCGTTCGGCCCGTGTTAGGGGCGTGGCCGTACAACTCGGACTCATGCGAGCAACCATAGAAGTCATCGGCCTGCGCAAACGCTTCGGGCCGACCCTGGCCCTGGACGGGATGTCGTTCACGGTGCAGCCGGGGCAGGTCACCGGGTTCGTCGGCCCCAACGGCGCGGGCAAGTCCACCACGATGCGGGTGGTCCTCGGCCTGGACGCCGCCGACAAGGGGCGGGCGCTGGTGGGCGGGCGGCCGTACCGGAGCCTGAGCGACCCGCTGCGCCACGTCGGCGCGCTGCTGGACGCGGCCGCGCTGCAGCCCGGCCGCACCGCCCGCAACCATCTGCTGTGGCTGGCCCACTCGCAGGGCCTGGGCGCCGCGCGGGTCGACGAGGTCCTCGAACTGACCGGCCTGAGCGGGGTGGCGCGGCGCCGGGCGGGCGGGTATTCGCTGGGCATGCGTCAGCGGCTCGGGATCGCCGCGGCGCTGCTCGGTGATCCGCCGGTGCTCCTGCTGGACGAGCCGTTCAACGGGCTGGATCCCGAGGGGATCGTGTGGATGCGCGAGCTGCTGGCCGGGCTGGCCGGGCAGGGGCGGGCCGTGCTGGTGTCCAGCCACCTGATGAGCGAACTGCAGGACACCGCCACCCAGCTGGTGGTCGTCGGACGCGGCCGGGTCATCGCGGACACCAGCGTCGCGGCGCTCCTTTCGGCGGTGTCCGGTGACCGGGTGACGCTGCGGACTACTGCCGGGCCTGCGGCGGCGACTCTCCTGGAGGAGGCGGGAGCCTCCGTGGAGTTCCTCGGACAGGACACGTTGCGGGTGTCCGGGCTGGCGGCGGAGGAGATCGTGGGGGTGCTCGGGGCTCAGGCGGTGCCGTTCTCGGAGGTGGCGGCGCATCGGGCGACGCTCGAAGAGGCGTACATGACGCTCACCCGGGACGCGGTCGAGTTCCGCGCCGGGCGGGAGGTGACGCAGTGACGGCCTCCAGCGGCGTCCTTCGTCTCGTTCGCGCCGAATGGACCAAGTTCCGCACCGTACGCGGCTGGGTGATCACCCTCGTGGCCGCGGCCCTGGCCACCGTGCTGACCGGGATGATCTTCGCGGTGGGCAGCCACTCGTCCTGCAGCAACGGCCCGATCGAGGTCCCCTGCCCCGTGCCCCCGGTAGGGCCGGGCGGCGAAGCCGTGGAGGACCGGTTCTACTTCGTCCACCAGCCGCTGACCGGCGACGGCAGCATCACGGTCCGGCTGACCTCCATGACCGGCATCATCACCTACCCACCACCCGACCACGACAAGATCGTCCCCGGGCTGGTGCCGTGGGCGAAGGCCGGGATCATCGTCAAGGACGGCACGCGGCCGGGCTCGTCGTACGCGGCGCTGATGGTCACCGGCGCCAACGGGGTGCGGATGCAGCACGACTTCACCCACGACATCCCTGGCCGCCCGGGCAGCACCCCGCGCTGGCTGCGCCTGACCCGCACCGGCCAGGAGCTCACCGGCTACGAGTCGGCCGACGGCCGGCAGTGGACCAAGGTCGGCACGGCGCGGCTGGTGTTGCCGGACACGGTACGCGTCGGGCTGTTCGTCAACTCGCCCGGCGACCTGACCGTGAAGCAGGGCGACGTCGGCGGGAACATCGAGCAGAAGCGCTTCACCCAGACCACCGCCGTCTTCGACCAGGTCACCCTCCGGGGGTCCAGCGGCACGTGGAGCCGCGACGACGTGGGCGACCTCCCGGGACAAACCGACTGGGAGCGCTACCATCGCCCGAACGGCCTGGTCAAGTCCGGCGGCTCGTTCACCGTGACCGGCACCGGCGACATCGCGCCGTCCGTAGACGGCATGGCCATCGAGGACACCCTCCCAGGCGTGCCGACCGGGCTGGTCGTGGTGATGGTGGTGGCGGTGCTGTTCATCACGGTGGAGTACCGGCGGGGGCTGATCCGTACCACCCTGCTGGCCAGCCCGCGGCGAGGTCGCGCGCTGGCGGCGAAGGCCCTCGTGATCGGCGCGATGGCCTTCGCCGCGGGGCTGGCCGCCGCCGCCGTAACGGTCCCGGTCGGCACGCGGATGCTCAGCGCCAACGGCTTCCACCTCCTCCCGGCGTCCCTGCTCACCGAACTCCGGGTGATCGCCGGGGTGGGGGCGGTGTTCGCGCTGGCCGCCGTACTGGCCCTCGCCCTCGGCACCCTGTTCCGGCGCGCCACCGCAGCCGTCGTGGCCGCCATCGCGTTGATCATCCTCCCGTACGTCCTCGCGACCGCCACCCCGATACCCGACAGCGTGTCGCAGTGGCTGCTGCGGCTGACCCCGGCCGCCGGCCTGGCCATCAAGCAGAGCATCCCGGAATACCCGCAGGTGCTGAGCTATTACGCGCCGAGTGACGGGTACTTCCCGCTGCCGCCGTGGGCGGGCCTCGCGGTGATGTTCGGGTACGCCGCTCTCGCCCTCGGCCTGGCCGTCCTCAAGCTACGCAGGAGGGACGCATGAACGGCGACGCACCAGGCATTGGCATCGCGCCTGACCGGAGGGAACCATGAGGCGGGAACTGCGTGCGGAATGGACCAAGCTCCGCACCGTGCCAGGCGCGGGCCGGCTGCTCCTCGCCCTCATCACCCTCACCGTGGCCGCGGGCATCGCCCTGACCGCCTCCGTGACGTGCCCGTGGGGCCGCTGCACCCAGGACGCGGTCAAGCTCAGCCTCACCGGTGTCCAGCTTGGCCAGGCGTTCGTCGCCATGCTGGCCGTACAGCTGATCTCCGGCGAGTACGGCACCGGCATGATCCGCACCACCCTGACCGCGATGCCGCGCCGCGCCACCGTACTGACCGCCAAGGCGACCCTCCTCACCGGCCTGACACTGGCGGGAGGTACTGTCGCGGTCCTCGCGTCCGTGCTGGCCGGCGGCCTGATCCTCCCCGCACGCGGGTACCCACCGCTGTCCCTGACCGACGGCCCGACGCTCCGAGCGGCCATCGGCTCGATCCTCTACCTCGCCCTGATCGCCCTGCTCAGCCTGGGCATCGCCACGACCGTTCGGGACTCGGCGGCGGCCATCGGGGCGGTGCTCGGCCTGCTCTACCTGTTCCCGATCATCGTCCTGCTGACTCCGGACCCGGACTGGCAGCGGCTCATGTGGAGCATCTCCCCCATGAACGCCGGCCTCGCCATCCAGGCCACGACCGGCCTATCCACCCTCCCGCTGAGCCCGTGGGCGGGCCTGGCCGTACTGGCCGCCTGGGCTGCGGCGGCATTACTGGCCGGGGGGCTGGCGTTCCGCCGCCGCGACGCCTGACCGCCGAATGGGCACGTAGCACCAGACCACGCGCGTCTCATGGCGCGTAAGGTACGTGCCCCACACTCCCTCGCACATTTTCGCGATGGTGGCGATACCCAGGCCTCCAAGCTGTCCGGCCCAGGCATCCCAGTCGGTCGGGAGCGGGAGGCATCTCGGTGCCGACATCGGGTTGCCGGCATCGGTGACGACCAGGCGGACGTGAGCCGGGTCCTCGTCGAGGCGCAGCCGCACCCAATCGCGGCCGGGGCCTTGGAGAGCGTGTTTGACCGCGTTGGTCACGAGCTCCGAGGCGATCAACTCGGTGTCGTCCACCACGGGATGTCCCGGCCCCAGCCACGACCTGACGACGAGCCGGGCGCGGTGGGGCGTGTGCTCGTTCAGGCGCAGCGTGGTGCGCAGGAGTTGCCGGGGTACCGCCATGTCTGCCTGCATGAAACTCACCTCGTACCGCACAAAGATCGTCTGCCAGTTGAGGGCCACACGTTCCTAAAACCCTGTAGCCACTGCACAGCATGGCGTCATGCGGTTACTTTCTGTCGAGGAAGCGGGCCGCCAAATTCCGCCAAGTGCCGGTGAAGGTGTGCGGAGAACTGTAGGGGCGCGTGGGGACAGAAAGTGAAAGGGCGTGATATGACGGTAAACGGGCAGGAACCCGGCCTACGGGCACGAGCGGAGTATGGCGCACGGATGCGAAAGTTTCGGACAAGCCACGGCCTGTCGCAGGAACGCCTTGCCCACGCTCCCGGGGTCACCTATAGCGAGAGCCAGATAGGGGCCGTCGAGCGCGGGAAGCGTACTCCGACCGAGGCTTTCACCGAGGAGATCGAGCGGGTTCTCGGGCTGAACGGGGAGCTGAAGGAACTGCTTCCCGACATCCACACGGACCTGGGTCCCGCCTGGTTCAGACCGTGGCCCGGGATTGAAGCCGCAGCTCACAGCATACGGACGTCGGAGCCTTCGCTGATCCCAGGACTCCTCCAGACTGAAAGGTATGCCGAGCAGATTTTCCTCGGCGAGCCGGGCGTCACCAAGGATCAAGCGCAGAAATCCGTAAAAGTCCGGCTCAAGCGTCAGGCCGTATTCGATCGGCCGAAGCCACCCATGTATTCGACCCTGATCGACGAAAGCGTTCTGTCCCGGCCGGTCGGCGGGGCGGAGGTAATGAGGGAGCAGCTCGGTCACATCCTCACCATGATGCGGCATCCGTGCATCACAGTCCGGATCGTTCCCTTGTCCGCAGGATTGACCACCGGCCTGCTGGGTGCATTCGAGATCGCGCAGGCGGACGGCTCACCCGACACCGCCTACCTGGAGAGCTCCCTGACGGGAGAGGTGACCAATCGATTCGACAAGGTCCGGGCCCTTGGCGTGCGCTGGGACGCGTTGAGCAGCATGGCGCATCCCGTGAACGTCAGCGAGAAGATCATTCGCGAGGTGATGGAGAGGTATGGAGACTGACAAGGAACTGGCGACCGCCGCCTGGCGCAAGGCCAAAGCATCGGGCGGCAACGGCGGTAGCTGCGTCGAAGTGGCCCCCCTCAGCGGCGGACGCGTCGCCGTAAGAGACAGCAAAGACCGCAACGGCCCCGCCCTCGTGTTCACCCCATCCGAGTGGGCCGCCTTCAAGGACGGCATGTCCAAGGGAGAATTCGACTTCTAGCCGGAAATGATCCGAAAGAGGGGCTCGATCGGTTCCGAGCCCCTCTTTCATTGTCCGTCAAGATCCCTACACCGGGAAGATGGACGCACCCACACACACCCTGAGAGCTGTGTGAGCACGACGAATCCCCGTAACGTCGCAGGTGGGAAGACGTAGGAGGGGTTCGGTCGTGAGAATTTCCAAGGCGGTGCTGAAGGAAGTCGCGGACCTGAGGCAACAGGGTCTTGCTGTGCCGGAAATCGCCCAAGAAATGGCGACCAGCAAAGAACGGGTGGAGCATGCCCTCGCGCTCATTGCCGAACAGGCCGCCCAGCAGAACAGGCCAGTGTCGCCACATGGCCACGAACATCGGCCACCACGACCGAGGCGGTCGGCAGAGAATTCCGGCGCCACTCCGGCGGCCATGGAACTGCAGGAGAGCCTACGTTTTCTCGCCGAGCACGATCCACGCTAGTACAGCAACCGCCGGGGGCCGATCATAGCGGAGCGCTGCCGAACCCGATCTCGTTCCCGTCGGGATCGCGGTACGTGGCCCCTCAGCGGCTGAGGATCTGCCTCAGGACGCGCTCCAGGGTGGTCGCCGGGTTCGGGTCGGTGTCCGGGGAGCGCCAGGCCACGTATCCGTCCGGACGGACCAGGACGGCGCCGCCCCCGCTGACGCCGTACCGGTCCTGGAACCGTCCCTGCACGTCCAGCAGTTCCTCGTTCACCAGCAGTCGGGTGAGTTGGATGCCGAGGCGTTCCTTGAGTAGGCGGCCGGCGTCCATCCAGGCCTGGCCTGCCTGTTTGTCGGCCAGCAGGACGAAGCCGGAGCCGAACAAGTCGATGGTGGAGATGTGCTGTCCGTCCCAGTCGAGCACCACGTGGGGAGCGCGGCTGCCGGGGCGCCCGGTGGGCACGCGCGGGTCCTCCAGGATCGAGCCGTCGTCGCCCGGTTCCTCCAGGATTGCCGTGGAGTGGTACCGGTAGCCGAGGAGGGCGCCCAGCGGGTCCTCGATGGGCTCCGGGTAGCCGACGCGGGTCGCGGGAGGCATGCGTACGCCGAGGTTGGCGAGTTGGGCGTCGGCCGTGAGGGTGCCGATGGGGCGGCGTTCGGCGTCGTAGGTGTCGAGGAAGGCGGGCCCGGCTTGGCCTGTGAGGACCAGCCACAACCGCCAGGCGAGATCGCAGCCGTCCTGGAGCGCGGTGCTGCCGCCCTGCCCGCCGGTGGGCGGCATGGTGTGGGCGGCGTCGCCGGCGAGGAACACCCTTCCGGCTCGGTAGGTGTCGGCGACCACGTGCGCCATGGCGAACGTCGTCTTGTCCAGGATCCGGACGTCCAGGTCCGGCTGGCCGGTCGCGATCCGTACCAGCTCTGTACAGCGTTCCTGGGTGAAGTCGGCCTCGCTCTCGCCCTTCGAGACGTCGTAGTTGACCCCGAGCACGTGCGCCCCCACGCCGGTGCCGGTCACGATGACGCCGGTGAAGGCGTCGTTCTGCAGGTACCAGAGGGTGACCTCGCGTTGGCGTACCATCCCGGTCAGGTCGGCGTCGAACATGATCGAGCACATCTGGCCCAGCTCGCCCTTGCCCGAGGTGGGCACGCCCAGGAGGCGGCGCAACGGGCTGCGGTAGCCGTCGGCGGCCACGACGTAGTCGGCCCGTACGACGCGGTCCTCGCCGCCCGTGCGGATCACCGCCGTGACGCCGTCCGCGTCCTGCTCCAGCGAGCGTAGCTCGGTGGAGAAACGCAGGTCGGCGCCCAGTTCCTCGGCTTTGATGCGCAGGATGCGTTCGATCTCGGCCTGGGGGGCGCCGACGTTGGCGGCGGGGGTGAGGCCGGCCAGGAAGGCCGTCTCTTCGCGGTCATCGCCCATGATCATGTTCGGGTTGGGGTCGGCGAGGTCTTTGGCGATCGCGATGCGCATGTTGTCGCCGATGCCGGCCCAGATGTCGGTGAGTGCCTCTTCGACGCCGGGTACGGGGCGTAGCAGCTCGACCGCCCGTGGGCCGACGCCGAAGGCTTTGGGCTGGATCGAGGTGGTCGGATGCCGTTCGACCAGCATGACGGGGACTTCACGCCACGCGAGGAGCATCGCCGTGCTCAGGCCCGCGTATCCGCCGCCGACCACCAGGACGGGCACTCGCTCTTGCTCCATTGCTCTCCACCTCCGGGAACGCGTACTATCGCGTTTGCGGTCGAGCGACACGATATGTCGCGTATGGAGGACCGGTCAAGACATATCTCGAAATTCACGAGGGATGGCATGGACCAGCGCGAACGCAAAGCCCAGGTGCGCGCCATCGCCATCACCGAAGACGACCACCTGCTGACCATCAAACGCATCAAGCCTGGGCAGAACCCCTACTGGGTCCTGCCCGGCGGTGGCGTGGACGCACAGGACGCATCCCTGGAAGAGGCGCTACATCGCGAGATCCGCGAAGAGCTCGCCGGTGAGGCTGACCTGACGGCTCTGGTCAGCGTCCTCGAAACCGTACTTCTTCCTGGTCCGCATCCACGCCTACGATTTCACCGAGCGCAGCGGACCGGAGTTCGCCGAACATAACCGCGGGCAGTACGTCCCGCTGACCGCGACGGGGATCGACTCGATCGCCCTGAAACCCCCGCAGACCCCCCGCGTTTCTCAGAAACTGCCTGAGCACCGGACAAGACCTGTTCGGCCGACCGATCTGCGGGCTGACACAGGCAGGTCCGCGCACTGACCCGCCGACTACGCCCCCGCGCCCATGAAGTGAGCACTCGAGTTCGAGGCCGACGACCCGTCGAACACGTCCGCCAAGGCGGACACGGACGCTCCCCAGCCGTGCGCCGCGCCTTCGACTCCGGCCCTCTGGGCAGCCAATCGGCAATCCGTGAGGTCAGCGCCGCGCGTTCGGCAAGTCATGCCGACCATCTCCAGCCTCTATTGCGATCCAGCGCGGCAGCTTTGTTCTCAATGCGGTCACATTGGGCTCCGAGAGAGAAAGAAGCCGTTCGACCAATTGCTCGGACGGCTGATCTTCGGATTTCAATATGGCCGCCGCCTGTTGCTGTGCCTGCAATTCTGCGCGGACGACCGGGCCTTCGTCCGCTTCCATGTCCTCTACGTCCGGGTCCACGCGAATATCCACTTCTGAAAGCAGGTCGCAGGTAACGGACATGAGGCCGTCCACCGCCTCTTCCTGTTCGGAGGCAACTGCCGCTCGGACTGCGTACTCTACAATTGCCACAGCCTGGCCTGCCCAATAGCTCGAATCGTAGGAGTCGTCGGCCTCGTATTCCGGCAGGGCGGCGAGCTGGCCTTCCAGCCGTCTGGCCAAGACGGGGTCGAGGTTTCCCTGGCCCGAGTTCAGCTGCCGCAACACCTCGTTGACCACCGCTACGCTCTCTTGGTCCGCATGCGCCTCGACCAGGGGAAGCACTCGATAGGCGCAACAGTACGCGAAGACGCCGAGCCGCCATCCGCTCAGACCTAGTGCTCGGGTACGCGCAGTTTCAAACCAATCCATGACAATGCTCAGGCGCGCGCCCCCTCTCCTTCCCGAACTAATCTTATCTTATCTCAGGAGTCTCATCATAGCGCTTCGACTGAATAGACGAAACGCCCCGACCCCGCGCCGGCGATGACACGGGATCGGGGCTCTTATTTCATTGCTAGGCTATTCGACTCTCCAGAACATGCGATAATCGGTCTTGACTCCCGTGCGCGCGTTCCACCTCCATGGATACATCGGTCCGTTGAGCAGGACGCCCATATCTTCATCAGAGGCTCGCATCGGTCGACGCACACGTTTCTATACCAGTTACCAGTCCAGTAGCTTAGTTTCTCCTTAGTATAGGCCCGATGGGCCCATGCTCACGCCTATAGGGCACGGACAGGTCCGCGTCCCATAAACTGGCCAACCGTTCGCGCCGTTGTTTCTCTCGGTGGCTCTAATTTCTACTGCTGGGATGACCTAGTGAGCCATTCTGTGGCCTCAGCGCGTTCATACGCCGGAGTGTTTGGATTGGCCACGTACCGCGCGACATAGTCACGGATGATCTCTACGCGATCAGGATGTGGCACAACGAGAGATCCTATTTTCTGAGACCATACGGTCCCCGCACAGATCACCCCTCCGTCGAGGGACATCATAGTGAATCCAGGGCGTCCGAACGCCCATCCCATAATTCCAGTAGAAGCTCCGGCGCCCATGATGTCCCAGGAGTCGAGAAGTTGAACTCTTACCCAGCGCAAAATCGGAACCGCACCCTCATCTGCAAAGTCCACCTGTAGCAAAAACTCGTGATCGGCCGTGAACAAACCATGCTCGCTGGCCAAATTTATCCAGCCGGCGTTGGCTTTCGCGACGAGCTGGGGATCATTGATGTCCACGGCGTGGTCACGCCTGCCGTCCTCGGGCCGACAGCTCGTGGCGACACTGGCTCCTCTAGCAGGAAGCATCAGGGCCGTTCACTCCGCCCGCCGATGCACGACCCCAGCGAAGTGATCGACATGACCGCCCGGATCCACCGTCGAAGGACTGTCACTGGACTGATCAGCGAGTACCGCAGGGCAGCCTGACCGCCCTGTAAACGCCCAGCTCAGCAGCAGTATCCGCGTTTTGGCACCGCACACGAGGCTCGTGGCATTCCGTCTCTTTCTATATGATCTTCTGCCGCATGGTCGGCTGGCTGACACTGCTGCCTCGTAGCGACGCGTCCAAGTTCATGGAGATCCTCGTGCTACGTCACGAGGTCGCGGTGCTGAAGGTTCCGGTGAGCTGGTTGAACGTTTCGGGGGAGCCGGTCGCGTAGTAGCTGTCGGCGCCGACGCGGACTCATTCAACGCATTCGAGAATGATTCCGTAGCGGTCTTCCGCGTCGGCGCAGAATTCCTCGCCGGCGCGCGCGGGAACCCGCTTGCGCCACCAAGGCTCGCCAGCCGACGATGTCACGGGCTCCTCCGAGAGCAACGCGCGAAATCTGCGGTCGATTTCCTCCACTTCGGCCGAGAACCACTCGCGTTCCGGCGTCTCGGCGATGGTCGGGTCGTCGAGCACGCACTGCAGCAGGTCCCTGATACGGAGGTCGTGCTGGTATTCAACGAGGCCGAAGTCATAGCCGCGCTCGCAGTCCGCGACCAGATCCCTCCAGAGCGAGATCGCCCTGGAGGGATAAGGTGGCGACTGCCAGCCGAACTCATCGACCACTTGTAGGTAGCGTTTGACGAAGCCGACAGCCATTCAAATTCCTATTTCTTGAACTGACTCCAGAAGTAATCCACCGGGTCCATGTGCGTGACCCGGAAGAATGTGGATATTGTACCTGACGAGTTCATGTAGCCGAAGTAGCCCGTTTTCGGGTCCACCCTGAACATTCCTCCGCCCTTCGTGGCCAGGCTGATGGACCCTTCGGGTCCGGCCCCGCCCATGAAATTCCGTGCCGCGGACCGGTAGGCGGCGAACCCGCCGGACTTGAACTCCGGCATGCCGGGCGCTTCACCGGCCTTGATCTGCTTGCCCGTCTTCGAAATGAGTACGCCGAGGACGTGCTTGGCGTAGTGCCGGTACGCCGACATGAACGAATTGAAGTCCGGCAGCCGTACTGGGCATCCGGAGGAATTGTGAACGAGCACCGGCGTCTGCTGTGCCGCCACATAGTAGGTGTGATAGTCCGCCACCGACAGGTTTCTGACGATCTGGTTGCGTGACCATTTCCTAGTCGTGACGACCTGGACGTCCCCTGCCGTGGACGTGCGGAGGAGCATGCCCGGCCGGAGCTCCTCCGCGTCCAGCCAGTCGCCGAGTTCGGGAATCCAGAAGGGGTGCCGGTCGGTGGCAACGAGCTTGGACTTCTGGTCTCGGCCACGAGCGGACCGGATGGTGATCTCGATGAGCGTCTTCTTACCAGCGCTCATGAGAACGTCGATTACAGCCTTGCCTTCGGTCTCCCCGGTCCCGGTCTTGGTCGCCATGACTTCGTCGCCGGGCCGAACATCCTCGATGTTCTTGTAGGAGCCGTCGGCCATCAGCACCTTCGTACCCATCGGGAAGCTGCTGCACGGTCGCACGCCCCTCGCTTTCCCGCCTCGTGCGCCGATGGCCATCGAACCGGCGTACCAGAGAAAGTCTCCGAACTGCTCAGCTGCGGAGGGAGTCCAGGGCAGGATGTACTCCCCGGCCGCCTTGTCTCTGGCCAGGAACAGGTGCGACTTGCGGAAGAAGTTCCGCACGAGCTCCGGTGCTATCCCGTAGTTGATGAGAGCACTGCAGACCTTGCCCACCGCTCCGCTGCTCACCGATCCGCCGGGCCCGCAACTCATCGCCCAGCTCACGGCCTTGGGATCTTTCTTGTTAAGCCGTTTGAACGCCGCCTCGTTTCCTGAGCGCTTGGCGTTGATGACCGCTTCCAGCGCCTCCTTGGTGACGTCATCCAGCGCACTGTCCAGATACTCGTGCCCTGGGCTGCCGGTACACGGTGTCGCCAGGGTGTTCCCGCATTGGCCAGGATCGGGCGAGTGTCCGTCCAGTTCTATGCCGCCGATCGGGTTCCCGCCCGTGAAGGCGTAGCGGTTGGCGGTCCAGGGGTCCATGCTGAGAGAGAGATCATCGAGCGCGCCGTTGTAGCTGTCGAGGCTGAGGAACCTGTTGAGACCCGGGCTGTAGTCGCGGAACCCCATGTCGTACAGCCCGGTGGAGTTGTCCCAGCGTTTGGCGTTGAAGCGGTAGGGGTTGTACTCCTCCTTCGCCGTCGGATCGACCGGGTCGGGTTTGTCGACGCCGGTGAAGAGTTTGTCATCGTTCTTGCCGTAGGCGGTGTAGCCATAGGTGGCACGGGTGTCGCCGGCGTCGGTCGTGATCTGCTCGACATCGGTGTGCGAGTTGTAGCCGTAGTAGGAATTCTCCTCCGAACCATCCGCGCCGACCTTCACCTGCGACAGACGCGAGCCCCACGGGCTGTACTGGAAGGACCTGACGAGTTTGCCGGCCACCTCCTCGTCCAGGACCTCGCCGGACAGGCCCAAGTAGGAGAACTGGGTGGTCTTCGCTGCGGCGCTGCCTTCCTTCTCCGTCTTGCTGGTAGTGCGGTCGAGCGGGTCGTAGGTGTAGGTCGTCGTCGTGGTGGCGCCGTCTCCACCGAGCTTCTCGTGCTTGACGACGTGGTCGAAGCCGTCGTAGGTGTACTTCTCCAGCGTCTTGCCGCCGCCGATGATGGTGCGTAGCCGTCCGTACGGGTCGTAGTTGTAGACGCCGAGCTGCCCGTCGGTGACCGATGTCATCAACCGGTTGCGGTCATAGGTGAAGGTGGTCTTCCTGCCGAGGACCTCCTCCTCCCACACATTGCTGTTGGCATCGTGGGAGTAGGTCTCGGTCTCGACCGGACCGCCCCCGACCGGCGTCTTGACGGACTTGGCGATTCGATCTCGCGGGTCGTAGTTGTAGGCGTAGTCGTGTTCCAGGTAGGCGCTGGGGCTGTCGGCGTTCTGGATCTTGGCGTGGTCGGTGGCCTTCTGCAGGTTGCCCTGATAGCCGAGAGTGTGCTCCGCCACGATCGCGGCGTTGGGTTTCCTTTCCACGCTGTGACGCAGCACGCCGGACAGGAAGTAGTCGAAGTCGACGGTGTTTCCGTTGGCCTTGGTCTCCTTCAGCGTCTCGGCCCGGGGGGTGTACCTGTAGCTGGTGACCTTGGGCTTGGCCACCGAGGTGCTGCGGGCGTCCACGACACGCTGGACCAGATCACGCGTGTCGTAGCCGTAACCGGAGATGGTCTTGTCATGGCTACGCCAGATAGGAGCGCTGTTCTCGTTGTAGGCGTAGCGCGTGGTGTTCTTCAGATCGCCGTCGAGCTTCTCCAGGATCTGTTCGACCTGGTTGAGGCCCGTGTAGGAGATCTCCCAAGTATCGATCTTGGCGTTGGGCGAGGCATCGGTGATCTTGGTGAGGTTGGCATTCGTGTCGTAGCTGTAGGAAAAGGTGTTGTCCTCGGTGTCGGGGGTGTTGGTCGTGTCCCGGACCAGCATGATGGCGTCAGCCACGATGGTGCCGTCGGCGTCGTCGGTGAGCGTGACCGAGTGCGCCAGCCCGCCAGTGAAGGTGTAGTTGCCCAAGTCCACCCAGGACCCGGCGTTCTGGGTCTGGTCGACAGTGACGTGTGCTTCTCCCCCATCGTGTTTGATGGTGTACTTGGCGTTGGTGGCGCTGGCGCCTGGTGGGTAACTGACCTTCACCCTGTACGTTCCTGCGGAAGGCATGCTCAGATTCCAGGTGAAGGTGCCCTGCCCGGTGCCCGCCGGTGCTACGGCATAGTCGTAACCGACAAATCCCTCCGTCGCGGTCACGCTGGCTTGGGGGCCGACAATGCTGGATGACGGCGTGCCACCCGTGGTGACGGTCCACGAGCCGATGCTGGCGACCTGCCCCGTGTCGGAATTGTCGCCCATGACGACGTCCAGGCCGAGCGGGACGCCCTTGTCGGAATGAGCCTTGAGTTTGCCGTCTGGGTAGTATTCCCAGTCCAAGGCACGTTGGCTGGAGCCGCCCGCCGAAGTGATCGTGCGGTTGGTCTGCAGGCCGAGCTCGTTGTAGTCGTAGGTGGTCTTGATATCCCACGGGTCGGTGGTGGTCTTGGACCAGCCGTTGTCCCAGTAGGTCATCGTGGTGATATTGCGTACCGTCTGCCCATGCGAAGGCGGTGCGGAGATCTCCTTCAGTCTCGACAGGGCATCGTATGCGTATAACGTGCTGTCGGGTTGGTTGTAGACGGGGTCATCCTTGTCGAAGGGGTAGATCTCCTCGACCGGACGGTTGAGCTTGTCGTACCTGGTTTCGCTGACGAAGTCGTCCGCGTCGTCGGTGGTCTCGACGCCGCGCGGGGTAATGGTCTTGGTCTTGTTGCCGGCCTCGTCGTAATCGAAGCGCGTGGTGACGTACTTGATGTCCCCATTGGTCTCGGCATGCGGAGCCCTGGTCTCGATCACGTCTCCGCGCTTGTCATAGACAGTGAAGGAGGTATTGCCCTCCTCATCGGTGGTGGAGAGGGCCAGCCCGTCGAGGTCGTACTCGGTGGCGCTCTCGTACCCCGCAGCGTCCTTGACGCGCATGACGCGATGGTTGAGGTCGTGTGTGTAGGTCGCGGATGGCTGCGTGCCAGCGCTCTCCACCAGCCGGAAGTCGTCCACATACAGAACCGTGGAAGCGGACGGGGTACCGTCGATCAGGAGCCGCAACTGGCCGATGACCGCAGTGGCGGGCGCGGTGAATGAGACCCTCGCCTGTGTCCACGCACCCTGGTTCAGGTCGGGGGAGATGGAGTCGGTACGCAGGACCGTCCCCTCGGTGTCGATCCAGTTCACCCCCACATGCACCGGCACATCCGTGCTGGGCTGCTGAAGCTCAGCCGTGAGGGTGTAGATCTGCCCGCCGGTGACCGGGATGGTGCGCTCCGACCAGAGCTTGACCTCGGCGTCGCTACCCGACGGGGTGAGCTTGGCGGCGGCCTTGCCGGCCCAGATCTGGTCGGTGACCCGCTCCAGAGCGCCGCCTTCAACCGTCCACGGCACGGTGGCGGTGTCGGCGGTCCAAGCCTGTTCGAAGCTGGGGTTGGCGTTCAGCGTAGCGGTACCGGCGGTCTGGGCATTCTTGCGCGGGTCGATCACCGTACGAACGTTGCCGACGTTGTCGTAAGTGTAGGTGAGTTTCTGCTGATCGGCATTGATGACGTCGGTGAGCTGGTAGATCGGGTCGTAGCGGTAGTGGGTGACGAAATCATTGGGATCAGCAGAGGTCACGTTACCGGCCGGCTCAGTCTCTGATGAGAGGTTTCCGGCCAGGTCCCAGGTGTACGTGGTCTTTCGTTCTGGGGCGGTGTCGGTGTCCTTGGGCAGGAGCGACTCGGTCAGCTGGTCGGCCTCATCGTAGATCGCGGTGGCTACGGCGCCGTTGGGCGCGGTCGTCTTGGTGATGTTGTCGTTACGGTCGTAGACCGGCGCCGGGGTGACGATGAACTCGTTGTTGTCCTGATCCTTCGGGACCTTGGACTCGAGGGGGCGCTTGAAGATGTCGTAGGTCTGGGTGGTCTTCTTGCCCAGTGCGTCGGTGACCGACAGCACGTTGCCGCGCACGTCGTATTCGGTGGTGGTGGTGTGGTCGCCCTCAACTGCGGTTTCCACACCATAGGCATCGGTGATCTTCTGCGGGTAGCCGGTCGAGTGGTAGCCGCTCAACACGGTGGGGTTGCCGTTGGCGTCGATCGTCTTGGTCGGTTGGCCGAAGCTGTCGTACTCGTGGGTGGTGGCGTAATCGTCAGGATCGTCAGACGTTGAGACACCGAGTGGGTCGGTGACCTTCGTGAGGTTGCCGCGGGTGTCGTAGTCGAACTCCCACGTGCGGGCCTCTGGAGAGCTCTTGGACGTCAGGTCGGCGACGTAGCCCTTGAAGTTTTCCGGACGGTCGTACTCCAGGGTGGTGGGGGCAGTCTGGTGCTCGTTGGCCTCGGCATCCCAGATCTTTTCCGGGTAGCCGGTCTTCGGGTCGTACTGCCACGTGGTGGTGGCGCCGTTGGCCTCTTTCAGCGAGCGGACGTTGTGGTCTTCGTCCCACTCCAGATCGGTGATCTCCTCCTTGGCATTCGTGATCAGATCGGGCCGGCCGTAGGCGTCGAGCACGTACTTGGTGGCCTTGCCCGTGCTCTGCTGGATCGGGTCGGTGACGGTGACATGGATGACGGCGTCCTGCGGGCCGTCCAGATCCTCGTAGGCGAAGTCGGTCTCGCCGCCCTTGCGGTCGGTGAGAGTCTGGAGCTTCCACAGGTTCTTGGAGTCGACCTGCGCCGTGTAGTACGCCAGCTTCGTTTCGTGGCCGCGCGGGTCCTTGACGTTGACGAGCTTGACGTTCTTGTTGCCCTGGGTGGCGTCATATTCGAAGCCGAACGTCTTGGCCTGCTCGTCGCCAGCGCCGTCGATCATCCGTGCGAGCAGGCCCTTGTCGGTGTAGGCGAACGTCATCGTGCGGCCGGCGATGTCGGTGATCGACTCGACGGTGTCGATGATGTGCGGGTTGGTCAGCTTGGTGCCCTGGACCGGCTGCCAGTTCTCGTCGTCGATGTAGGTGTAGTCCTGGCCCTTGACGTGGTAGTCCAGGCTCAGCGTCTTACGGCCGGCGGCGTCGGTGATGTACTGCAGGAACTTGGTGGGCTTGTTGTTGGACTTGCGGCGTTCGTAGGTGAACGACATGGTGTTGCCGTTCTTGTCCACGATGGCGGACTGGAAGCCCTCGGTGTCGAAGAAGAACTGGGTGCGGTCGGGCTTGGTGAACACCCAGGTGCGTAGCGGGTCGGCCGAGCCGGTCTTTTGCAGGTACAGGTGCACGCCGCGCGGGTTCTTGTAGGCGCAGTTGGCGGTGCAGGTGGGCGGGTCGCGCAACCACGCGTGGGTGGTGCCGTCTCCGTCGGTGAGCCGGACCTGCTCGGGCCAGGTCTGGCCGGGCGGGTGGAAGTCCAGTTGCGAACCGAGCTTGGACAGCGTGGAGGTTTGCAGGCTCCAGCCGTAGCCGAGGGAGGCGCTGGAGGTGTCGAGGCTGTTGTAGGTGGTGCGGACGAAGGTCTGCACGCCGCGGGAGGGGTTGGAGAAGGCGTTGTAGCTCCACACCACGTTCCCGGCGTACGGGTTGACCAGCGCGGTGCCGCCGCCGCCGGTGTTCTTGCCGGTGTAGGCGTAGAACTTCTCCAGCCCGAGCAGGTTGCTGGTGGGGGAGTCGACGCGGATCTGCTGCGGTAGCTGCGGGATGTGGTGGCTGGCCGATTTCCAGTTGTTGGTTTCGGTGTCTTGGGTGTCCCACACCAGCGACACCGCTTCGGCCAGGTTCGGCGAGGCCAGGGTGGGCGCCTTGACGGTGGCCTTCACGGTGACGGTCGCGGCGGGCGCCAGGTCGGAGGGGAGCTGGGTGAGCATCTGGCTGTCGCCGGTCACGTCGGTGCCGTCGGGCAGCTTCCAGAAGTAGCCCAGCGCGGTCCTGGAAGCCAGCCACGTTTCGTCGGTGGAGTTCGTGACCGTCACCGGCACCGTCGTGGTCTGCCCCTGCGTCAGCTGCGGCGGCGTGGCCGGGGCGTGGTAGGCGACGGCCGGGTCCAGGTAGGTGATCTCCAGGCGGGGTCGTACCGTCGGCTCTTCCGCCTCGCCCGACAGGAACAGCGCGCCGTCACCGCTGGCCGGGCAGGACTTGGCCGGCTCCTGGATCAGCCGCATCATCATCCCGTGGTTGCTGCCAGGCTCATCCACCCAGCCCTGCGCGACGGTGGTGGGGATGTCCAGGGGCAGGAACGCAGATGTCGCCGTCGGCCCGATCGTGAAGGCCTCCATCGGGGTGGGGTTGATGTCCCCGCCCGGTGTTGTCCACGCGGTGCCGGGCGCGGCACCTACCCAGGAGGCGCTCGCCTCGTCCCAGTCGCGGGTCAGGGCGTGGGTGGCGTAGGAGACCGCCCTGCCCCGGTACCCCACCCGGTACACGATCGCCCGGGCGGAGGAGATCTTCGCTCCGGCGGGGATGAAGCCGGTGTCGAAGCGCAGCAGCATCCGGCCGTTGCCGTACGGGCCCGCCATGAACCCGGCCGCCAGTTGCGGCAGCCCGCTCAGCTGGTCGTGGCCGTTGGTGAAGTCGCAGGTGGTCAGGGTGGTGTCCGCGGCCGCCTCGACCAGCGCGGTGGTCCATCCCACCTCGGGCAGTTCCACCGTGAGCGGCGCCGACATCACCGGCGTCCCGTCCGCCAGCAGCGCCGCCACCTTGTACACCACGGTGGCGCCGGGGGTGGCGGTGGTGTCCTGGTAAGTGATTGCCTGCTTGTCGAGCGGCGCGATCATGGTGGCCGTGGTCGGGGTGAAGCCTGCCTCGCTGGCGCGGTGGACCTGGTAGCCGACCAGCTCGCCCGGCCCGTCGTAGGGTTCCCACGCCAGTTCGGCGCCGGTGGAGTGCCGGATCTGCGGTTGCTTGACCCGCATGCCCGGGCTGCCGTAGGTGAGGGTCAGCCTCGGCATCGGGATCGCGGCCACTTCGGATGCCTGGAACTCGCCCGCCCAGTAGATCGGCCCGCCGACGGGGACGCTCTCGTTCGCCGGTTTGATCATCACCCCGTAGTTGTGGTCGGGGTCGGTGGCCCAGCGCTGGGCCAGCGTGGTGACGTCCCAGGTGTTCCACACCGACGGGGTGGCCGGATCGAACGTGTCGGTCGAGAGCGGGGTAGCGCCCATCGCGGTGCTGATCGAGTTCCAGGTGACCGTAGACCAGTTCCAGGGCTGGGTCACCTCGCGGGCTTCCAGCGTCATCGGCGTGACCGATCCGCCCACCACCTGGTCGTAGTACAACCCGACCTCGGCCTGATCGATCACCGCGTCGGGCTCGACCACTCCGGCCAGGTCGAACCGGACCACGCTGCGCGCCGGCCCTGAGCCGTCCACTCCGGCTCCGAGCCGGACATCGGCGCCGAAGTTGACCGTCGGCGCGTACGAGACGATCATCGCGTCGTCGGAGGTCCAGTAGTCCGGCTGCACCACCACGGTCGGGTCGATCACCACCGGCCAGGACCGCTCAGCCGCGCCCAGCCAGCCCGCATCCGGGGTCAGCGTCAGCGTGACCTGGCTGCCCTGCTGGGCCACCGACTGCGAGACCGCCGTAGAGAAGCCGCCCGCGAACGAGGCCGCCTGCTTGTCTGCGCGCGAGGCGTCGGTCATGAACGGCCGCGGGATCACGAACACCGGCTCGCTGTCCGCGCCGGCGGCGGGATCGGTGAACGCCACCGACCCGTCCGGCCGTGCCTCGGCTCGAAGGCCGCCAGCCACCTGCACCGTGAAGGCATAGGAGGGCTGGATCGCCTGCGGGCCCGACAGCACGATCTGCTCTTTGACCCCCGCCGCTCCCACCTGATACACCAGGTCCGCGCCCGCGCCCAGCGCGCCCCGGTAGCGCACCGCCGACTTGCTCACCTCGGCCGGCACATCGCGTGCCGCCCCGGCCAGGCCGAGGGTCAGCTGCGCATCCCCCAACCCGACCCGGACCAGCCGGTCGGAGCGGGTACCGAACCGCGCTGCGAACCCGGCCCCGTCGCTGACCGCCGCGTCGCCGTCCTCGCCGATCGCGGTGATCGTGGTGTCCGCATCGGTCCAGCGGCCGTCCGGGCCCAGCACGTGCACCCGCTGCGAGGAGATCTCCACCTGACGGCGGCCGTCTTCCAGCTCGAACGTCTTGCTGACCGCGGTCCGCTCCGAGGTCAGCTCCTTGACCCGCTTGCCGGGCGCCTTCGGCGCCGCCACCTTCAACGCCGGGCTGGCACCGGCGCGGCCCGGCAACGTGATCTTCTGGCCGCTCGGGCGCATCTCGCCCTTCGGCTCCTCGGCGAACCAGCCCGCCACCGTGCCGGACAGCCAGGACGCGACGCGGGTGATCAGGCCCGGCTCGGCCGAGACCACCGACGGGCTCTGGGCCAGCACCGGAGTGGGCGGCGTCAGCGAGGCCAGCAGGGTGAATGCGATCGTCATGGCGATGGCGCGCCGCCACCGTGCGTGACGACGGCGGCGGCGCGACACCTGCTCGGGAAGCGTGTCGGAGGGTAATAGCGGCACGGGGCACTCCCATCTGCGCGCGACCCACCAGGGCCGCGGATAAGGAAGATCTAAAGAGCAAAAGCCCCGTAATCACGCCATGAAGGGACATAACCCGTCAATAGGCCACCCAGAGTAACCGTCATTCCGTTCGAAAGTTGAGCGATCCACCCGGGAAGGGTTATCCCTGCGCAGCTTGACGATCACCCTGCCGAACGGGCCGCCACGTCAGTCAAACGTTACTTTATGTAATCAATGCAGGTGGGCTTGAACTTCCGTTACTGAAAAGAGATCAGGAACTCACAGCTACCAGTCAGAAATCCCGCGACAGGCGGCAAACCTCACAGCCAACTCGCCGGCCGACCTGGCTTGACAAGGCCGCGTCCGGCTTCAGCGTGATCGTCGCCTCACCGCCCTGCTGTCCGGCCAGTTCCTGGGTGATGGCGCCGGTCCGCTTGCCGAACGGCGAGGCGGCATCCGCTGAAGGTGATCGACACGTCGCCGTTCTGCCCCGTCTGCAGTCCGCCACTTGTCTTGACGGTGAACGCGAACGTGGTGCCGGCGGCGGGCGGCTTGGTCAGCCGGATGTGCTCCGTCACTCCAGAGGCGGTGACCGTGTAGATCAGGTCCGCGCCGTCCCACACACCCGGATAGGTGACCGTCGAGCCGTTCACCTGCGGGGTGATCTGCCGGCTCTCTCCGGCCACGCCGATCGTGACGTGCCGGTTGCCCAATGCGATCTTGGCCAGCTTGTCGGTCCTGTCGCCGAACCGGGTCTCAAAGCCGGTCTTGTCGTTGCCGTGGACGAACCTGTCGCCCTCGGCCACGCCGACCGTGGTGTCGATGGGCTGCCAGGCGCCCGAGGAGTCCCGGTAGAACACCGGCCGGGTGGAGACCTCCGCCTGCGAGCGGCCGTCCTCCAGCTCGTACACGGTGCCGAACCGCCACCGCTTACCGGCCGCCTCCTTGACCCGCTTGCCCGGCGGCCGCGCCTGCCACGCCGCCGGGTGCGTATCCCGGCCGGGAAGGGAGATCTTCTGGTTGCTCGGGCGCATCTCACCCTTCGGCTCCTCGGCGAACCAGCCGACCACCTGCGCAGCCAGCCAGGTCGTTACCCGGGAAATCAGGTTCGGCTCTCCCGGGACCGAGGTGGCGGTCTGCGCGGTGCCGGCCGGTGCGGCAGCCATCGCGATCAGCAGCGTGGCCGCCACCACCACGCCCCTCAGCGCGCCCCCGATCCGATTCCCAGCGAACTCACAGCAACCAGCACAACCCGTAAACCTCCCCTTAACACGTCCCTGACCAGCGGAAAGACACACCCGACGGCGAATCTTTGCCCGGCGGCCTTGACCGCCGTCAGCATCCATGTCTAGATCGAGAGGGTTTGCCCCACCTCGACCCCCGAGAGGACACACCCATGGCAGCGGCCGGAACCCTCACACGGTGACGACCCACCCTCACGAGCCGACCACGGCGCACCGGCACAGCCGCGGACAAGCGTTACGGATCTCCACGCTCCTGGCCGGCCTCCTCCAACTCGTCCTCGCCGCCCTCCTGATCGGCATCCCCGCCAGCTCCCCCACCCTCGATGAGCTACCCACCCCGGAAAGCGACACCACCACACCACCCCCAGGCGCCCTCGCCCTCCACCCCACCGCCACACCAGCCACAACCACCTCACGCCCGCACCCCGCCACAGCCCCCGCCGCCAGCCCGGCAAGCGCCCCACGCGCGATCCCCACCACAGACCGAAACCGCACCAGACCGCCCGCCGCCGCCACCCGCATAACGCCTCCGCGACACAAACCGGCGACCGCGGCCCCGCTATCTGACACCCCTAAACCAACGAAACTCACCCCTCAAATCGTCAAAACCGAAATACAGCCGGCACCGCCAAGCACGCCTCCGGAAACAAGCCGCCGACACACCCCACCTGGCAAAACCAGAGAACCACCAGGACAAGCGGCTAAATCACCGCAAGGGCCCAGGATGAACACCCCACCGAGCACGCCAACACCTCACCCGGCCTGGCCCGAAATAACGTCGCCGCAGCGCAACTGGACGAACCTCCCGGCGTCGTAGGCGGGCCTGTGGCGATGGACCCCCGGCGGTAGTACTCTCCTGCCAGGCCAAGATCCTGGTGCGGATCGACGGTGCGGGTGCCATCCACGATTTGCTGAGCCATCTGGAGGGCTCGAACACCGCTCGCCGGACACCAGGGAACGGGATGCTCTTTTTGGGGTTTAGGCGCCGCCCCGGCCCGTCCATTTGATTTCGTACGGCGCCAAGGTCACCTGCTTGCCGTCCACCGTAGCCGTTACCGACCGGTCCGACGTGTTCACCATGACCGCCTGGCGTTCCTGTCCCAACGCCTTTATCTTCGCGTCCGAAGACGGTATAACTGCCACGCGCACGCCCGACGGGAACCATTTCGTGAAGCCGCTCAGCAGGCCCGCCATGGGCAGTTCACCGCCCACCTTCGGGGCCCACAGGCAGCCCGCGCACTCGCCCTCGTCCTTCAGTTGCGGGTTCCAGTAAAGGGCCGTCGTCACGCCGCTCTTCGCGAACTCCATCAGGGCCGTCGCCTGCACCGCCGTGCGCTTCTCCTCCGTCCAGCCCGAGTTCTCCGGCTCGACGTACCACTCCGCCCACCACACCGGCAGGTCATCGCTCTTGTGCCGCAACCACGTGGTGATAGCGCTGAACTTGGCCTGGGCCGCGAAATCGTTGGGGACATTCCCCTTGTCGTTGGTCATGGACGCGCCGTCCACCACGATGAAGTCGGCGCCCTTCTTGTGCTCGATCCAGTATTCGACCGCGTCCAGCGCGCGCTGGTCTATCGTCCCCCAGGGCCCGCTCAGTTCCGAAGGCCCGCCTCGGGAGTTACTCTCCACCGGAATGTACGGGCCCCCGACCTGGATATCCCGGTTCACCTTCTTCAAGGCCGTGTAGACCTTGTTGTACAACTCCGTGTAGCCCTCGGCGTCCCAGCGGTTCGTGCTCGGGTCCCAGAACCCCTTGAATTCGTTCCACACCATGTAGTGCTTGACCGTCGGATACTGCTTCGCCACCCGCACGGCCAGCCTGGCGTAGTCGTCGAAATGTTCCCGCTTCGGGGCGACCGTGTGGTTCTTGCTCCAGTCCGTACGCCCGGCCTGCCCGCCCTTCATCCAGTCCGGCGCGCAGCACAGCGTGATCACGGGCACCCCCCGCGACGACGACATGAACTTCAGCCGCCGATCCAGATCGCGGAAGTTGAACTGCCCGGGACTAGGCTCGGGGTTGCCGACTCCCCAGCCCATGATGTGCTGGTTCTGCAACATCGGGACCCGGCCGAGTACGCCCCTGGCCTCCTCCACGACCTGCCGCGGCTCGTTGTCCGCACTGAACTGGGTGTGCGTGACGCCCCAGCGCGGCCAGTTGGCGAGCGCCGGAGGCTGCTCCAACTGCGGCGCGGGCTCAGTGGGCACTGTCGTGGCGACGTCGTCGCCCTTGAACTCGCTGCGTGACTTGGTTCGGAGCGAGGCGTAGACCATGATGCCGGCCACGAGTACGACCGCCAGGATGCCTGCTCCAAGCGCGATCGGCCATGGCGATCGTCGGCGCGCATGTCGGCCGTCGGTCGGAATCACTGAATCGCTCCTCATCCTCACGAGACGTACGTGGGTTCACGAACCTACAAGGCATACACGGACAAGACTCATGAACGTGCGAAGGGCTGGGCATCACGCCCAGCCCTGAACACGCTAATCGTCCCGCTTGCAAGCCGCTTGCCTCCGTTAATCTGCGGCTGGCGGCCGCTGGCCTCCCGCGGGGCCGGGGACCCCGGCGTAACGGTACGGCACCGGCTGCCGCCCGGGCTGCACGATCAGCAGCGTGCCGGGCGTATCGGCGTAGAAGGCGGACTCGACGGCGGCGGCCACGTCCTCGACCGTGAGCAGGGGGAACCCGGCATTGACGAACATCTCCCGCGCCTCGGCCACCAGCGGCGTGTCCGTGAAGCCAGGGCAGACCGCGCCGATCCGGATCTTCTGCGCGGCCAGCGGCTCGGCCAGCGCCCTGACCAGGCCGACGACGGCGTGCTTGGTCATGGTGTAGATCGGGTCACCCGAGAAGGCGACCAGCCCGGCCAGCGACGAGGTGGCCACGATGGCGCCCCCGCCGGAGCGTACGAGCAGCGGGACGGCGGCGCGGACGCCGAAGACGACGCCGTCCACGTTCACCCCGACCACCTTGTGGTAGCGCGCCACGTCGAAGTCCGCCAGGTCCACCCGCCCCGAGATCCCGGCGTTCAGGTGGACCAGGTCGAGCCGGCCGTACCGCTGCTCGGCCAGCGCGACCGCCTCCAGCGACGCCTCCTCGTTGCTGACGTCGGCGGCCAGCCAGGCGCCGTCCACCTCCTTGGCCAGCCTCTCGACGCCTTCGCCGTTCAGGTCGACGAGGACGCATCGGACGCCGCCCGCCGACAGACGCCGCGCCACGGCGGCCCCGATGCCACTCGCCGCTCCGGTGATCAGTGCAACTGTGCTCATGACGCTCCTCAGGGGGTTCAGGGCTGGTCGAGCGTGCGGTGTGCGCGGGAGATCAGCGTGGGTACGGCGGAGCCGATGCGGTCGAATCCCTCCCCAACGGTCTTACCTTGCCGGAACCGGGCGTGAATACCCTCCACGATGACCGCGAGCTTGAAATTGCCAAAAGCCACATAAAACCCAAGATCGGAAATATCCCGCCCCGACACTTTCGTGTAGTGCCCCGCGAACTCCGCGGCGCTCATGAACCCGGGCGCCACCGTCACATCCCCCGCCACCGGGATCCCGGCCCGCTCCTCGTCCCCCCGATCGTGCCAGTACGTCAGCGTCAACCCCAGGTCGGCCAGCGGATCCCCGAGCGTGGACATCTCCCAGTCGACCACCGCCAGGATGTCCAGGTCCCGCGGCCCGATCAGGGTGTTGTCCAGCCGGTAGTCGCCGTGCACCAGCGTGTTGGCGGACTCGGTGGGCACCCGCTCCCGCAGCCGCTCCACCAGCCGGTAGTACTCCGGCAGATCGGCCGTCTTCGACCGCTCCCACTGCTGGCACCACCGGTCGAGCTGCCTGGCCATATATCCCTCGGGCCGCCCGAAGTCCCCGAGCCCCACCTCGCGATAGTCCACGGCGTGGATGGCGGCCAGCACCTCGGCCAGCCGCTCCGACAACCGCCGCGTCTGCGCGGGGTCCGCGTCCCCCAGCTGCTCGCGCGTCCGTACGGCGACCCCGTCCACGTACCCCATGAGATAGAACGGCGCCCCGATGACGGATTCGTCCCCGCAGAACGCGACCGGCTCCGGCACCGGCACCGGCGTCGGCGCCAGGGCCGAGATGACCCGCCACTCCCGCCGCATGTCGTGGGCCGTGGGCAGCACATGACCGAGCGGCGGCCGGCGCAGCACCAGGCGGCGTTCGCGGGCCTCGACCAGATAGGTCAGGTTGGACCGGCCGCCCGAGATCAGCGAGACGGACTGAGGCTCGCCCGCGTCGGGCACATGACGGCCCATCCACGAAACCAGGCTGGGCCGGTCAATGCCAGGTACGGTCATGAACACAGGTTAGAACGTCACTCTGTCCTGAAAGCCAGCTGGCAGTTCTGTAACGTTCCGGAGCTGCGTAGATGAGCATCGGGCGAGATCCTTTACCCTGGCTGTACACGTCTGCCCGCACGCTGGACAGGTAGTGGCATGCCGACAGTAGGAGCCCATGCACGTCACCCTTGCCCTCCCCCGTGAGCTGGGACAACACGAAGTGAGCCGATGGCGGGCTCTGCAGGAGTCGGACTCCGCCCTCGACAACCCCTTCCTGTCCCCGGAGTTCACGATCACCGTGGGCGAACTCCGCGACGTCGTACGAGTCGCCGTGCTTTACGACGGGCCCGACATCGTGGGGTTCTTTCCCTTCGAGCGGCATCCGATGGGCATCGGCAAACCGGTCGCCGCGGGGCTGACCGACGCGCAGGGGCTGGTCCACGTCAAGGACCTGGAGCTCGACCCGCGCCGGTTGATCAAGGACTGCGGGCTTTCGGTCTACGAGTTCGACCACCTGGTGTCCGGGCAGCCGCTGCTGGCCGCGCGGCACGAGAGGTACCCTTCACCAATCATCGACCTGCGTGACGGCTTCGACCAGTACACCGACTCGCTCAAGCAGCATTCCGGCAAGACGTACAAGTCCACTCTGGCCAAGTCCCGCAAGCTGCAGCGTGAGGCGGGGGCGATGCGTCACGACTACGCGACCACCGACCTGGCGCCGCTGCACACGTTGCTCGGCTGGAAGACCGATCAATACCGGCGCACCGGGCGCACCGACAGGTTCGCGCACAAGTGGATCGTGGAGCTGGTGGAGCGGCTGCTGGCGACGCAGTCGGAGAGCTTCGCCGGGGTGCTGGACATGGTCTACGTGGACGACGAGCCGGTGGCCGGGCATTTCGGGGTGCGCACCCGTACGACGCTCGCCGGGTGGTTTCCCGCCTACGACACCCATTTCGCCAAATACTCCCCCGGCCTCATCCAGCACCTGGCGATGGCCGAGAAGGCCGCCGAGTCCGGGATCCAGGTGATCGACATGGGCCGGGGCCAGAAGGAGTACAAGGACAAGCTCAAGAACGGCGAGCTGGAAGTGGCCGAGGGGCGGGTGGCCAGGGTCGGCGCGGCGGCGGGCGTGCACTGGATGATGCGGGTGCCGGTGCGCAAGACGCGCGCCACGGTGATGGCCAACCCGTTGCTGCTCAAAACCGCCGACAAGGCATTGAAAACCTACGGACGGCTGCGT
The DNA here is from genome assembly GCF_043197025.1 of Nonomuraea marmarensis. NCBI lineage: Bacteria > Bacillati > Actinomycetota > Actinomycetes > Streptosporangiales > Streptosporangiaceae > Nonomuraea > Nonomuraea marmarensis. The sequence goes on along the minus strand of NZ_JBICRM010000015.1, from coordinate 72,740 downwards.
ACTGTCCTACAAGGGTGAAGCTCATCGCAGAGCGCACGGGTCGTCACTGCCTGTCGCTCCCTTCCAACCGCCTCGGCCTCTATCTGGCCCTGCGTCACTGGTGCGTGCCAGGGCAGCGGCTGCTCATGTCGCCCATCTCGGCCGACGAGATCCTGTTCCTGGTGCTCGCGGCCGGCCTGCGCCCGGTGATCGCGCCGCTCTCCCCCCGTGACGGCAACATCGACGTCTCCCGGATCGACCTCGAAACGGTGGACGCCGTCCTGACGACCAACCTGTACGGCCTCCCCGACCACGCCCCCGCCTTCACCGGGAAGATCCTGATCGAAGACGTGGCCCACGCCATGGAGACGAGCATCGACGGCCGCCCGCTGGGCACGTTCGGGCAGGCCGGGGTCTTCAGCCTGGCCAAGCACCCGGAGGCGGGCTCGGGCGGCGTCCTGGCCGTCGAGGACATCTCCGACCTGCAAGCCCTGACCCGCGCCCGCGACGCCCTGCTCACCCGCGGCTCGCTGCGGGCCGACCTGATCAGCGTGGCCACCTCGATGGCCCGCCAGGCCGCGCTCAAACTCGACCTCGTCCGCCCCGCGCTCACGCTCATGCGCGCCCTCGGCCTGCAGGAGGACCGGGAGGGCTACCGCATCGCGGTCAACCCCCAGGACCTCGAACTGGCGCTCAAGCAGGTCCCCTCGCTGCCCCCCTTCGACCCCTGGGTACGCGCCGACCTGCACCACTACCGCGCCCGCCGCGGCCGCCTGTCCCGCTGGTACCAGTCCAGGCGCCTGGCCAAGGTCCCCGCGGACCGCGCGCGCCGGCTGGCGGGCGTGCGGCGCCTGGCCGAGCTGCCCACGGTGGCCCCCGCCGTGCGCGACGACCTCGCCCGGCCCCTGTTCCGGGTGCCGCTGCTGGTGCGCGACCGGGACGCCGCCATCGCCGAGCTGGAACGGCGCGGGGTCGCGACCGGCTACCTGTACGACCCGCCGTACGACGACTACGCCCCCGCCTTCACCGAGCCGTCACCCGACCCCGAGCCCGCCAGATGGTGGGCCCGGCACGTCCTCCCCGTGGACCCCATGTACGCCGCCCGCTCCCTCCCCATCCTGCGCCACCTGGAGCCCCCTATGCAGGATCCGCCCTGACCAGCCGCAGGAACGCCTTCAACCCCGTGATCACCTCCTGGTTGTCGCCCAGCCCGTCCACCGTCTCGTCGAAGCGCCGGGCCATGAGCGTCATCCGGCGCCCCAGATCGTGGTCGGCCAGTTCCAGCCCCTGCCGGGCGGCGGCCAGCTCCGCGGCGACCTGCTCGACCTCCTGCCCGAGACGTTCGGTCGTGGCGTTCAGCGCGGCCACCTGGTCACGCAGGGCGATCACGTCCACGCGCGGGTAGCGCACCTCCAGCTCCAGCGTCCCGACCCGGTCGCGCAGGTGCGACGTGTACGCCCCGATCGGCCGGAAGCAGGTCGCGAGCAGGTAGAACCCGGCGAGGTAGTAGCCCACCTGAGCCCCGGAGAAGTACGTGATGACCGCGATCACCGCGGCCGACACGACGTGGCCGGAGATCGCGAGCGCGAGCATGCGGCGGGCGATGCTCCTGGCCTCGTCCTCGCGGCGCTGGGCCACCTCGATGCCGACCTCCCTGGACACGTGGATCTCGTGGACCACGTGGCGGGCGGCGAAGCACAGGTCCCACGGGACGGTCAGGATGACGAGCAGCCAGAGCAGGCTGATCGCGCCGAGGCCCAGCGAGATGAGCGTGGACAGCGCCACGCCCGCGTAGAGGATCAGCCAGGCGGTGAGCAGCGTGACGAGCAGGGAAGCGAGCAGTAACCACCATTTCATACGTCTCAGCGTGCGATGACGGCATACCCGGCCGCGAGAGCTGATCTACTCAAATGACGCCTGAGCATCCCGGATCAGGCCGGCCAGGATGCGGCAGCCGCGCCGGACGTCGGTCAGCGAGGCGGAGCCGTACCCGATCACCAGGCCGTGCAGGCGCTCGCGGCCGTGGTGGTGGCGCTCGGTGGAGTCGAGCAGGACGCCGCGTTCCCTGGCCCGCCCGACCAGGGCGGGCATCACGTCCGCGGGCAGCTCGGCGAGCACGTGCAGTCCGGCGGTGTCGCCGCGCAGGCGGCAGACCGGCCCGAGGAGGTCCACGACGGCGGCGCGGCGGCGCGCGTATTCCAGCCGCATCCTGCGCAGGTGCCGGTCGAGGTCGCCGCGCTCCAGGAGGGTGGCCACGGCCTGCTGCACGGGGCCGCTGGTGCGGTCGGCGACGGCCTGACGCAGGACGGCGATCCCGCTCACCAGCTCGGCGTCGCCCACCAGCCACCCCACGCCCACGTCGGGCGCGAGGATCTTGGACAGCGTGCCCAGGAGCACCACCCGCGAGGGGTCGAGGCCGTAGAGGGCGGGCAGCGGCGCGACGTCGTAGCGGAACTCGGCGTCGTAGTCGTCCTCGATGATCGACGCGCCCGTGCTCCTGGCCCAGGCCAGCAACCGCTCCCTGCGCGGGATCGGCAACCGCCCGCCCAGCGGATATTGGTGCGCGGGCGTCGTGTAGAGCACGCGCAGATCGGCGGGAAGCCCGTCCACGATCACGCCGTCCTCGTCCACCGGGCACGGCACCACCTCGGCCCCCCGCGCCGCGAACACCGTCCGCGCAACGTGGTAGCCCGGATCCTCGACCCCGGCCCGGACGCCCCGGCCGAGCAGGGCCTGCGCGCACAGGTCGAGCCCGTTGCCGGTGCCCCTGGTGACCAGGATGTTCTCCGGGCCGACGGCTATCCCCCTGGCCCGCCTGAGGTGGTCGGCCAGCAGCTCCCTGAGGTGCGGCAGGCCGTACGGGTCGGGCGATTCGCCGGGCGGCAGGTCGGCGGCCTTGCGCCAGGCCCGCTTCCACGCCGCCCGGTCGTAGTCGCGGACCCAGGGCCGGCCCGGCGTGAGGTCGATCCAGTCGGCCGGTGGCGGCGGCGGGGCGGGGACGTAGGGGCTCTCGCGGGGCGGCCTGGGCGTCTCCATGTCGGCCACGAACGTCCCCGAGCCGTGCCGCCCGTCCAGCCACCCCTCGGCGTACAGCTGCTGGTACGCCTCCGTGACCACCGTCCTGCTCACCGCGAGCTGGGCCGCCAGGGCCCGCGTGGACGGCAGCCGCTCGCCCGGCGCCAGGGTGCCGTCCAGCATGGCGCGGCGCAGCCAGTCCGCGAGCTGCGTGGTGAGCGGCGCGACCGAGTCGCGCGACAGGGATACGGGCAGGTCGGCATGGGTACGCACGTAAGTGGTCTCTACAAAGGGCTCGATAGTGGCCCTACAGCATAGGTCCACTTCGCCGTTACGGTCGAATCATGCTCTCCACCACACCCCGCACCACGCTCGGCCGTGAGAAGCAGCGCGGCAGCACCGACAGGAACGATCTCTACGAGGTGCTCGACTCCGGACTGGTCTGCCACCTGGGCGTGGTGGTGAACGGTCACCCGATGGTCGTGCCCACCGGCTACGGGCGCATCGGCGAGACCCTCTACCTGCACGGCTCCACCGGCGCCACGTCGCTGCGCACCGGGGACGGCGGCGAGGTGTGCGTCACGGTCACGCACGTGGACGGCATCGTGCTGGCCCGCTCGATCTTCCACCACTCCGTCAACTACCGCTCGGCGATCATCTACGGGCGGGCCAGGCTGGTGACGGACCCCGACGAGCGTATGGAGGGGTTGCGGGCCCTGGCGGAGCAGCTCGCGCCGGGCCAGTGGGACTACGTCAGGCGTCCGTCGCGCAAGGAACTGGCCGCCACGGCCGTGCTGGCGCTGTCGCTGGAGGAGGCGTCGGTCAAGATCCGGCGCGGCGGGCCGAAGGACGAGGAGGAGGACTACGAGCTGCCGGTATGGGCCGGCGTGCTGCCCCTGGTCACGTCATGGGGCGAACCAGAGCCGGATTCGGTGCTCCCAGAAGGTATCGGTACCCCTGTTCACATCCTCCATCGGGAGTAGTTCCATAAATCAGGTACCACCTGGCAAACCCGACTCCTTGATCGCACGTCTCATCAGGTGGGCCGGCTCCTGATGGGAGAGGGCAATGGAGTGGAGCGCTCCTGGTTACACCGAGATCAAGCAGCTCGGGGCGGGCGCCAGCGGGCGGGTGGCGCTGGCCGTACACGATGAGACCGGCGTGCAGGTCGCCATCAAGTACCTCTCCGAGGCGTTGTTGCGCGATCCTGCCGCGCTGGCCAGGTTCCAGACGGAGGCGCGGCTGCTGACCACGCTCCGCGACCCGAACATCGCCACGATGTGGGAGTACGTCCAGGACGCCGGCGGCGCGGCCATCGTGATGGAGTTGGTCAACGGCGTCTCCTTACGTGCGCTGATGCGCGAGCACGGCACGACGGAGCCTGAGGCGGCGCTGGTCGTGCTGAAGGGCTCGCTGCTCGGCCTGGCCAAGGCGCACGGGCTGGGCCTGGTGCACCGGGACTACAAGCCGGAGAACGTGCTCGTCAGGGACGACGGGGTGAGCAAGCTCGTCGACTTCGGCATCGCCGTGAGCCAGGGCACGGTCGCGCACCCGGAGGGCACGCCTCCCTACATGGCGCCCGAGTTGTGGGAGGGGCTGCCCGCCTCGCCCGCCACCGACGTGTACGCGGCCACGGCGGTCTTCTTCGAGTGCCTGACCGGGCACCGGCCGTACCGTTCGACGGAGCCGAGCGTACTGGGCTACCAGCACGTGCACGCCCCCGTGCCCTTCCACGACGCGCCCGAGCCGGTGCGCGGGCTGATCCGGCGCGGGCTGGCCAAGGACCCGGCGCAACGACCGTCGAGCGCGCTGGCGTTCGTGGCCGAACTGGAGTCCACGGCCAGGGCGGCGTACGGCGAGGACTGGGAGGAACGCGGCAGGCGGCGGCTGGCCGCGCTGGTGGCCCTGCTCGCGCTGCTGCTGCCCACGCCCCAGACGCCCACGCCCGAGGTCACCACGTCGCTGGCCAGGACGATGTTCCGCGGCCTGCGCTCGAACGCGGCCCGCGCGGCGCGGTCCACCCCGGTGCGCCTGGCCACGGCCGGCGCCCTGGTCGCGGCGGTGACGGTGGCGATGGTGATCGTGCTGACCAACCGGCAGTCGCCGCCCACGGAGCCGATCGGCGCGGCGGCGGCCGTGCCGCCCAGCCAGCTGACGACGGAGCCGGTCTCGGCCCCGCCGACCACACCCGAGTCCACGCCGGAGCCCACGCCGGAGCCCACGCCCGAGACGACTCCCGAGGTCACGCCTGAGGTCACGCCGCAGAGCTCGCCCGAGGCGATCGTGCCCAAGGCGGACCCCACGTCGCCCACTGCCACCAAGCCGGTCAAGAGCCCCAAGCCCACCAAGAAGGCCACCCCGACGAAGTCCGCGACCCCGACGCCGACCCCCAGTCCGACCCCGACCCCGACCCCGACGCCGACGCCGACGCCGACCGAAACCGAGACGCCGTCGCCGGTCACGTCGGTGCTCGGGGTGAGCGTGGGCGGCCTCACGGTCGACGCGGACGGGGTCGCCACCGGCACCGTCACCCTCCGCGCCAGCGGCACCGGCGCCGTCACCGCCACCGCGACCTGGACGGCCCCCGGCACGAACGGCCGCACCCAGCGGTTGCGCCTGAGCGGCGCCAGGTCCTACACCCGCACGCTCACCTGGTCCATCGGCGAACGCCCGTGCGGCAGCACCGTCACGCTGGCCGTCACCACCTCCCCGGCAGCGCCCGGCGGCGCCAGGTCGGCCTCCGTGTCCGTGCCGCCCTGCCCGACCAGGGTGACGGGGCTCCGGGTGAGCCTCGACCTGCCCGCCGCGCCGGGCCGTACCGCGAGCGCCCGCGTGCGGGTGACCGCGAGCGGCACCGCGGAGATCCCCGTCGAGGCCCGGTTCGCGGTCAACGGCGACTCCGTCGGCACCCGCACCGCGACCCTGTCGGGCCGGACCTCCTACGCCAGGACGTTCACGCACACCTTCAGGTCCCGCCCCTGCGGCTCGACGCTCTCGGTGACGGTGCGCGCGGGCGGCCGGACGGCCACCGCGCGGACCTCGGCGCCCTGCCCTCCGGCGGTGGAGCGGGTGTCGATCGTACGGGCAGGTCCCGGTGAGGGCGGGCTCGTCGCGACGGTCTCCGTCACCACGGCGAACACCCAGCCGGTACGTCTCAACGTCACGTTCTCGGCCGGCGAGGTCACCCGTACCGAGTCGGTCACCCTGTCCGGCGAGACGTCGTACAGCAGGACCCTGAGCGGCGCCGTCAAGCTGCCCTGCGGCACGAAGTGGTCCGTGACCGCATCCACCGACCCGGCGGCGGGCAACGGGAGCGACAGCGCGAGCGGCAGCACGGGTGAATGCCCTCGCGAAGAGGAGCCGACCAAGACCCCGAAACCAGACTCACCTAGCACCATTAAGTGACAATCCTGACTTATCGGGATATCAGTAGCGGGAAAGCGGTTCCCTCTGGTTAAGCTACGGACCGTTTGATGAGGGTGGGGGCCCAAGCAACTGCAGAGGAGACCGTTATGTACGGTGATGGGCAGTGGGGGGTCCCTGGCTACACCGAGGTTCGCGAGCTCGGCTCGGGATCCGCCGGGCGCGTGATGCTGGCCAGGCGCGACTACGACGGCGCCCATGTGGCGATCAAATATCTCAGTGACGAGCTGAGATCCGACGTGGGGTTCGTCGCCCGGTTCCGGCACGAGGCGAGGCTGCTCGGCACGCTGCAGAGCGCGTACCACGCCCGGTTGATCGACTACGTCGAGACCGGCCAGGGCGCGGCGATCATCATGGAGCTGATCGACGGGGTTTCGCTGCGCGAGATCCTCAGGTCCGAGGGGCCCACCGGCCCTGAGGCGGCGCTGACCGTGCTCAAGGGCTCGCTCCAGGGCCTGGCCTCGGCGCACGCGATCGGGGTCGTGCACCGCGACTTCAAGCCCGAGAACGTCATGGTCGAGGGCGACGGCACCAGCAAGCTCGTGGACTTCGGCATCGCGGTCCGGGCTGGCGAGGGCGCCAGTGCCGCGGGCACGCCGCCGTACATGGCGCCCGAGCAGTGGGCGGGCGGGCCCACGGGACCCGCAACCGACGTGTACGCGGCCACCGTGGTGTTCTTCGAGTGCCTGACCGGCACCCGCCCCTACCGGGCGCCCAACATCGCCGCGCTGGCCCGCCAGCACCAGAGCTCGCCGCCCCCCGTGGACGAGGTGCCGACGCCGCTGCGCGGCCTGATCGAGCGCGGCCTGGCCAAGGATCCCGCCGAGCGGCCGCCGTCGGCGGAGGCATTCCTGACCGAACTGGAGGCCGTCGCCGCGGAGGGGTACGGCGCCGACTGGGAGGAGCGCGGGCGCCGCCGCCTGGCCGCCCTCGCGGGCTTGCTGGTGCTGCTCTTCCCGAGCGCGCTCGACGAACCCGTCGAGACACAGACCTCGCTCGCCGAGACCCGCTTCCGCAACCCGTCCCGCATCCTCAGCAAGTTGTCCACCAAGATCGCCATCGGCGCGACCGCCTCCGTCGTGCTGGTCGCCGTGGTCGTGATCATCATGAACTCCTCCGCCGGCGAACCCGTGTTACAGGCACAGACCAGCCAGGTCACGCCGACCACCGCCGTCCCCGCGACGCCCGAGCCGGTGGAGACGGAGGAGGAGCCGGCCCCCACTCCCGAGGCGACCACGCCGGAGCCGGCGCCGACGGCCACCGAGAGCGCCGCGCCGCCGCCCGTCCAGCCGGTGGCCACCCAGCCCACCAAGAAGCCGGCCCCCAAGCCCACGCCGACCACGGTCAAGACCAAGACCAAGAAGCCGACCCCGACGCCGACCGAGACGCCGGAGCCGGACATCACCATCCGGATCGACGAGACCAACGGCGGCACCCAGCCGCCCACGTCCGCGCCTCCCTCCACGTCCGCGCCCACGTTCACGCCCCCGACCAGGGTTCCGCCGACCCGGCCGAGCCCGTCCACGGAGAGCCCGGAGGGAGGCCAGAGCCCTCAGGGCGGCGACCCGACGACTGAAGAGCCCCGGCTCGACGGCGTCGGCAAGGCGCAGGCCGGGTTGATCGCGCTCGGACTGATGACGTCAGGCGCGGTTCCCGTCACACTTGCGGTGAAACGCCGCATGGCGGGACGCCACAGAAGGAAGCGCTAAGACGCGCCGGGGGGCAACGGCGATGAACAACCCTGGAAACGGTATCGCCGGGTTCCGGCTCACCGAACACACCTGGATGACCGAACTCGGCAACTGGATCGACGCCATCTCACCCGATGGGCGCAGGGCGGGGGCGCTGCTGTTCGATCCGAAGATCATCGGCCTGCCCGGCGTGCGCGACCGCGTGGTGCACACGGTCATGACCGACCAGCGGCTCGTGCTGGGCGGGCTGACCGGGCTGATCCCGGTGGCGGACGTGGTCGCGGCGGGCGACCAGGTGTGGCTGCTCACCGCGCAGGCGGTCAGCCCCACCGTGGGCGACCTGCTCGCCACCGGGCCGATCGATCCCGGCGGCGCGGCCGCCGTGCTGGTGGAGACCGCTCAGACGCTGGCGGCGCTGCACGCCGCCGGGGTGACGCACGGCTCCGTGCACCCGGGCACCGTGGTGATCACCGCGGAGGGTGCCGCGCTGCTGTCGGAACGCGGCCTGGCCGACGCCATCCGCGGCCAGGTCTCCCCGCGCGAACGGGACGCGGCCGGCTGGGCGTCGCTGGCCCGCGGGCTCGCCGCCTCCTTCGGGCAGGGCGCGCCGCGGGCCGCCGAGTTGTTCGAACGTGCCGCGGCCGCGGCCGGCACCCTGGGCCTGGCCGCCGCCCGCGACCTGCTGGTCAACGAGCGGTCGGCACTGCCCGGTGGCCTGATCAGCAGGGACGGGCCGGCCCAGGCGGCGCGGGGCAGGTCGGCGTTCGCGCAGCCGCCCGGGTACGCACCGCCGCCGGTCGTGCCCAAGGACGAGGGCGACATCGTCACGCTGCTGCACGTCCCCGGCCGCTCGGCGGGACCCGTGCAGTTCGGGCCCGGGGTCGGCACGCAGGTGCAGCGGCCGGAGACGACCGCCGAGCGGATCTGGCGGGCCGGGCGCGACGGGGCCGCCACCGAGCACCGCCCCGGCACCAGGCTGGCCCGGGCCTCGCGGGCCCGGCGGCGGCGGACGATCTTCGCCACGGCCATCTTCGCGGTCATCATGGCGGGGGCGATCCTGGCCTGGTTCAGGCTGGGCGGCTCACCGGACCTGGCGGTCAAGTCGATCAACGTGGTCGCGCCGAAGAAGACCCAGGGTTGCGGCAGCGCCGTCGTGATCACGGGCACGGTCATCACCAACGGAGCGCCCGGGGAGATCACCTATGAATGGCGCAAGAACCTGGACAAGGACGTCGTCAAGGGAACGCTGCGCACGAACTCCGATCAGACGTCCTACAAGGTGCCGCTGAGATGGACGCTGCAGGGGAAGAGCAACGTCAAAGCAACTGCTACGCTGCGAATCCTGACGCCGGGCCCGGTGCGTACGGACAAGGCGACCTTCACCTACAAGTGTTGAAACCCGCCCGGAAATGCATATCAAAGCGGTTCTTACTAATCTGGCGAATATGACCACGCAGACCCCCGCAGGCTGGTACCCGGACCCCTACGGAGAGCCCCAGCTCCGCTGGTGGGACGGCAGCCAGTGGACCGACGCCACCCACGCGCAGGAGCAGGGGCCGGGGCAGCCCCAGCAGCCGGCCTCCGGGCCGCAACCGCAACCCCAACCGCAACCTCAGTCGGACCCCGACTGGTCGGCGACACCGGCGAACCCCACGCTCCAGTTCGGCCAGCCCACATACGGCCAGTCGGCCTACGGCCAGCCCACGCCGCCCACCCAGCAGTGGGGCGGCAATCAGCTGCCCGGGCCTGGTTACGGGGCGCCGCCGCCCAGGCAGGGCAATCCGCTGCCGTGGGTGTTCGGCGGGCTGGCGGCGCTGGTGGTGGTCGCGCTGATCGTGGTGGCCGGCATCTTCTTCATCAACAGGAACACCACGAATACCGCGTCGCCCCCGGAGCCGACCGACACGTTCGAGCCGCAACAGCCGCCCAGCAACGAGCCGCCGTCCAACGAGCCGCCCAGCCAGGGCGTCACCGAGTTCCCCCAGCCGGCCAGTGGCGTCGTCTCCGACCCGCGGAGCGGCATCTCGTACAAGGTGCCGGACGGCTGGACGGTGCCCAAGCCGGACCAGGTCAACGGCACGGACCCGACCCAGCAGGCGTACACGAGCGCGGTGCAGGCCACCTCGCAGGACAACTACGAGGGCGAGTCCGACTGGATCGGCAACGTCTACACGGGGCTGCTCAACGAGCTCTATCCCTATTCCGGCGCCGCGGGCCTGGGCGACACCGCGAAGGCCGTGTTCGTGGACTTCTCCACTAAGTATTACCAGCTCGCGCACGAGAGCAAGGTCGTGGCGGACAAGGCCATGAAGATCGGCGACCGGGACGCGTGGGTGCTGCAGTTCGAGCTCGACTTCAGCAAGGTGTCGGAGGAGAAGGGCTACAAGTGGAAGAAGGAGAACGGCGCGATCGTGCTGATGGATCGCGGCGAGGGCGAGTCTCCGGCGATCGTGTACGTCTCCGTACCCGACAATCTGGGCACCGACGTGGTCGGCAAGGTTCTCAGCTCGCTCAAGCCCGCGTAACCGGTGGCACTAGGCTGGTGGAGGTAACAAGCGGGCGGATTGCTCCGAGCCGCTGGGCGAGGAGATCGAATGAGTGACTTGCTGGTCTGGATCGACTGCGAGATGACCGGGCTCGACCTTAGCCGCGACGCGCTCGTCGAGGTGGCGTGCGTGATCACCGACAGCGAGCTCAATCAGCTGGACGAGGGCGTCGACGTGGTCATCAAACCGCCGCCGGAGTCGCTGGAGCAGATGTCGCAGGTCGTACGCGAGATGCACACCGCCTCCGGGCTGCTCCCCGAGCTGGCGGGCGGCGTGACGCTGGCGGAGGCCGAGTCGCTCGTGCTCGACTACATCCGCCGGCACGTCCCCGAGCCGAAGAAGGCGCCGCTGTGCGGCAACTCGATCGGCACCGACCGCACGTTCATCTCGCGGGACATGCCCGGGGTCGACGCCTACTTGCACTACCGGATGATCGACGTCTCTTCGATCAAGGAGCTGGTCCGCCGCTGGTATCCACGGGTCTACTTCGCCGCGCCGGAAAAGCAGGGCGGGCACCGGGCGCTGGCCGACATCACGGAGAGCATCAGGGAGTTGCGCTACTATCGCGCCGCGATCTTCGTGGACCAGCCGGGGCCCGACTCGGCCACCGCGAGATCGCTGGCAGAGCGTGTCACGGGCTAAACCTGTGGCGTAAAGACTCCCGATCCCCGCTACACTTTTCCTGTACCCCTACGCAGGGGTGGCAATGGTGGGTGTAGCTCAGCTGGTAGAGCGCCAGGTTGTGGTCCTGGATGCCGAGGGTTCAAGTCCCTTCACTCACCCCAGCGCGGCCGGTCCTTCGGGACCGGCCGTTGTCGTTTTCTCCCGACAACGGCCCCAAATCATGACAATGCGAGTTATGCTCGCTGTCTACCGCTAACGCCGGAAGCACGGGGGCCATCGGCGATCTGACCGTCTGCGCGCCCCCGGAGGCCGGATGAGAGTCGACGACGCAGCGTTCGATAGCGTGCCCACGTCCCTGAGCAAACGCGAAGCCGAGGTCATGGACCTGATCGCGACGGGCCAGTCCAACGGCCAGATCGCGCAACGGCTGTTCCTGAGCGAGAAAACCGTCAAGAACCACGTCAACCGCATCTACGCCAAGCTCGGCGTCGACTCCCGGGTCACCGCCATCGGCCTGTGGCGCTCCCGCCAGGAGTAGCCCTCCCGCCGTCGCCGGAACCGCCGCACGCAGAGTCGGAACGGCTCAGCGGGGCTCGACGCGGCGGCCCGTCATGCGGCAGGGGATGATCTTCAGGTACTGCTGCCGGTCACCGCCCGCCCACGGATCCACTCCGGTGGCCGCCGCCGAGGCCAGTTCCTCGTCGGTGGTGACGTGGTGCAACGAGCCCTGCACGAGCACGCTCCAGCCGCCGCTCGTCAGCTCCTCGATGCGGTCCACCTCGAACGCCACCTTGTACTCGACGTCCCGCACGCCCGTACGCAGGTCCTCGTCGGTGGAGCCGCCCGTGGCGGTACGGAAGACGATCGTGCCTTCGAGCAGGCGGAAGTTCACCGGCAACACGGTCGGCCCGTAGCGGCCGTCGAAGGCGAGCCTGCCGACGCCGCCGGGTTGGAGCAGGTGCAGGCACTCGCTCTCGTCCAGCGTGACCAGCTCCGGATGGGGAGCGGGCGGGCCGGCCCCCATGGGGGTCTCTCCGAGCAGCTCCTCCACGGTCGTCTCCAGCACCCGTGCGATCCTGGCGAGCGACTCGCGTACGGACTCCCCCTCCAGCCAGGCGACGTAAGCCACCTCGACGCCCGCCCGTTCGGACAGCTCCTCCCGGGTGAGGCTCAGCGCGGCGCGCCGCCGCGCGATCCGCAGGCCGAGGCGCTCGATGGTGGTCACTTGCTGGGACATGCGGCGAATCCCCCCTCTCCTGCGGCACGCTAGCCGCGGTTCGACGCGCGGCCCGGGAGGCGCGGAATCCCGGGCGCTTCCCGGCAAGTGGTTTAAGAGTGGGTGGTGGTGCCATAGACATCCATGACGGCGTTCATCGGAAGGACCGGTCATGGTGCAGAGAGCTCGGGTCGTGGTCGTGGGTGCGGGGTTCGCCGGGCTGGCCGCCACGAAGGAGCTGGCCAGAGCCGGAGTGCTGGTGACGCTCGTCGACCGCAACCCGTACGCGACGTTCCAGCCCCTGCTCTACCAGGTCGCCACGGCCGGGATGGGCTCGGCGGACGTGTCGTACCCCATCCGCACCTACGCCGCCAAGTGGCCCAACGTGCGGGCGCGCCAGGGCGCGGTGAGCAAGGTGCTGGCCGGGGAGCGGCGGGTGGAGTTCGAGGACGGCAGCGGGCTGGACTACGACTATCTGGTGCTGGCCACGGGCGTCACCACCAACTGGCTCAAGATCGAGGGGGCTCGGGAGAACGCGCTGCCGATCTACTCGCTCCGCGACGCGGCGGTGTTGCGGCGGCGGCTGCAGCAGTACCTGGAGGACACGGCGGCGGGCCGGCGCGAGAGCACGCACGTCGTGGTCGTGGGCGCGGGCGCGACCGGGGTCGAGATGGCGGGCACGCTGGCCGAGCTGCGGCGGCGTACGCTGCCGTTGACGCATCCCGAGATCAAGCCCAGCCAGACCAGCGTGACGTTGGTGGAGCGGTTCGACTTCGTGCTGGCGCCGTACAAGCCGCGGTTGCGGGACGCGGCGGCCGCGGCGCTGCGTAAGAGAGGGGTGCGGCTGCGGCTGGGGGCCACGGTGGCGGCCGTGGAGCCGGACGCGGTGATGCTGGCCGACGGGACGCGGCTGCCGAGCGACGTGACCGTGTGGGCGCTCGGCGTCACCGCGCCCAAGGAGGTGGCCGACTGGGGTCTGCCGCAGGGCGAGGGCGGCAGGATCGCGCTCACGCAGGCGCTGAACGTACCGGATCATCCGGAGATCTTCGTGGCCGGCGACCTGTCCGGGCCGCCCGCGACGCTGCCGCAGCTCGCCCAGCCGGCGATCCAGATGGGCCGGCACGTGGGCAGGCAGATCGTCGCGGCCGCTCAGGGGAGGCCGCTGAGCCCGTTCTCGTACCGGGATCCCGGCATCATGGCCACCGTGGGCAAGGCGGAGGCGGTGTTGCAGCTACAGAACGGGCTGACCATGCGCGGGCTGCCCGCCTGGCTGGTGTGGATCTTCGTGCACGTGGCCTACCTGCTGGGCGGGCGCAACCGGGCCAGCGTGCTGCTCAACTTCCTCTGGCGCTACGCCGGGCCGCGCCGCAGCGCCACCAGCGTCACGCAGTGAGGGCTTCCGACAGGGCCCGCAGGCCGTGGTCGACGTCGGACTCCGGAATGTTCAGCGCCGGGCGCAGGCGGATCGAACGGGGGCCGCAGGGCAACATCAGCACCCCGTGATCCTCCCTGAGCCTGGTCACCAGGGCGTCGCGGGCGGCCTGGTCGGGCAGGTCGAACGCGCACATCAGGCCTCGGCCGCGGACGTTGGACAACGACCGGGGGAGCTCGGCCTCCAGCTTGGTGAGGCCTTCGAGCAGCACGTTGCCCAGGGTCGCGGCGCGGTCGATCAGGCCGTCGCGTTCGATGATCTCCAGGAGGCCGCGGCTGCGGACCATGTCCACCAGGCCGCCGCCCCACGTGGAGTTGATGCGGCCGCTCTGCTGGAACACGTTGTCCGTCACCAGGTCGACCCGGCGGCCCGCCATGATCCCGCCCACCTGGACCTTTTTGGCGAACGCCACCACATCCGGAGAAAGCCCCAGCTGCTGGTACGCCCAGGGCGTCCCGGTGGTGCCGCCGCCCGTCTGGACCTCGTCCAGGACGAAGAGGGCGTCGTACTCGTGGCACATGTGCTGCATGGCCTGCAGGAACTGGGGCCGCATGTGGTTGTCGCCGCCCTCCCCCTGGATGGGCTCGGCGATGAAGCACGCGATGTCGTGCGGATAGCGCTCGAACGCCTCCCGTGCCTGGCCCAGCGCGCGTTCCTCGGCCGCCTCGACGTCGCCGAAGTGGATGGCGGGCACGTCGATCCGGGGCCAGTCGAACTTCGGGAATCGGTCGGTCTTGGCCGGCTCGGTGTTGGTCAGGCTCAGGGTGTAGCCGCTGCGACCGTGGAAGGCCCTCGTCAGGTGCAGGACCTTGGTGCCCAGGTCGCGTGACCTGCCCGCGGCCTCGTTACGGCGGCTCTTCCAGTCGAAGGCGGTCTTGAGGGCGTTCTCGACGGCGAGGGCGCCGCCTTCGACGAAGAACAGGTGCGGCAGCTCGGGGTCGCCGAGCACGCGGGCGAAGGTGTCGACGAAGTCCGCCAGGTGCTCGGTGTACATGTCGGGATTGGCCGGTTTGTTGCGGGCGACCTGGCCGAGGAGCTGGGCGAAGTCGGGGTCGAAGGGCGGGTTCACGCCCAGCGGGGCCGAGGCGAAGAAGGTGTAGAAGTCGAGGTAGCGGTGGCCGTTTCGGGCGTCGACGAGCCAGGAGCCGCGGCTGAGCTCCAGGTCGAGCACGAGGTGGTATCCGTCGATGAGCAGGTGGCGGGCAAGGCGGGTGTGTACGTCCATGGCGCCTCCAGGTCAGCTGTTCGTTCCTACGGGAGAACGGCGATATATATGCAAAATTTACGGTACCTCAAGCCTGCGAGAGAAGTTCTTCACGCGCAACGACAGGGCGACCATGGCGATGCCGTAGCAGCGGCCACCGCGATCGAGCGATTTCCCCCCATGTTGGTCTGCTTTCCGGGACGTACCCGAAAACAGACCAGTACCGGGTCAAATGTCGGTGATCCGCACGCCTACGGTCCCGGTGCTCCCCCTGCGCAGCTTGCTGCCGAACAACGTGATCCGCCCTATTAGCCCGTACTTGCGCCGCAGCAGCCCCCGCACCCGCTCGGTCTCGACGGCGTCCAGCACCTCGGCCCGCCCCATGACCGGCGCGGTCCTGAGGTTGCCCCTCAAGTCACATCCCGCCACGCTGACCTCGGGATTGTTCCTGATCCGCTTGATCTTCCACGAGTCGGCAGGGGTCCAGAAGACCACCGCGTCACCGTCCTGGGCCACCCAGACGGGGGTGGCGACCGGCGTGCCGTCCCTGCGGTAGGTGGTCACCGAGACGTACTGCTCTGTCCCGAGGTTCATCACGCGTGGGAGTAGACCACGATCGACACCGCGATGTACTGCACCAGGTACGCGGCGATGGTGCAGGCGTGGAACACCTCGTGGAACCCGAACCAGCGGGGTGACGGGTCGGGGCGGCGCAGGCCGTACACGATCGCGCCGGCCGAGTAGAACACGCCGCCGACGGCCACCAGCACGACGGCGGCCACGCCCGCGCCGTCGAGCAGTTGCGGCATGATGAAGATCGCCGTCCAGCCCAGCGTCAGGTAGAGCACGGTGTAGAGCCACCGCGGCGCGCCCATCCAGAACACCCGGAACAACACCCCGGCCAGGGCCCCGCCCCAGATGACCGACAACACCGCGATCCTGGCCGGCCCTTCGAGAGCCAGCAGCGCGAAAGGCGTGTAGGTCCCGGCGATGATCAGATAGATGTTGGCGTGGTCGAACCTGCGCAGGAACTCCGCCAGCCGGGGGCCGAGCGTGCTGCGGTGATAGGTGGCCGAGATCCCGAACAACAACGCCGAGGTGATCGCATAGATGGAGGAGGCGAGGCGGGCCTGAAGGGTGGGGCCGAGCGCCACGAGCACGAACCCCGCGACCAGCGTCACGGGCAGCGCTCCAGTGTGCAACCAGCCTCGCAGCCTGGGCTTAACGGTGATGGTCGTCATGTAACCTACGGTACCGTAGGTTAGAGTCCGTTGAGGAAGCGGGCGGCGATGGGAACGGCGGCCGTACGACCCGAGCCGCCGTGCCGTACGAACACGCAGAAGGCCAGGTCGTCGCGGTAACCGATGAACCAGCCGTGCGATCCCTCGCCGTCCACCTCGGCGGTCCCCGTCTTGCCCGCCACGCCCTCCGGCAGCCCCGCGTCGCTGGCCGTGCCGTGGTCGACCACGGCCACCATCATGTCCCGGATCGGGGCCACGATCGCCTCGTCGAGCGGGGCGGCCTTGCCCGGGACGCCGTCGATGCGGCGTACCTGCTGCTCCGACAGCAGCCGGGGCGAGCGCCAGGTACCGCTCTGCACGGCGGCGGCGACGGCGGCCATGCACAGCGGCGTGGCGACGACCTGGCCCTGGCCGATCGCGTCCTCGCCGAACATGTTCGGGTCGTCGGTCTCCGGCATGCTGCCGCAGGTCCCGCCGACGCCGGTGGCGATCGCGCGGCCGAACCCCCATTCGTCCGCCGTCTGGCGCAGCTCGTCCGGGTTGAGCCTGGTCGTGGCCTGCTCGACGAACGTGGTGTTGCAGGAGTAGGCGAACGCGTCGGTGAAGCTGACCAGGCCCCGATCCACTTCGCCGTCGTTGTGGAAGGGCCGGTGGAACGGGATCGTGTACGTGCCTGGGCACTGGAGCTGCTCTGCCGGGTCGAGCCCGTTCCTGATCAGCGCCGCCGCGGTGATCGTCTTGAAGGTGGAGCCGGGCGGGAAGACGTCACGTACGGCGCTGAAGTTGTCCTCCAGGCGGTCGGCCAGGGCGAGGATCTCGCCGGTGCTCGGCCGGATGGCGATGATCGCGGAATCGTCGGCCCCGTCCAGCGCCCTGGCGGCCGCCGCCTGGACGGGGCGTGACAGGGTGGTGCGCTCGATGTTCGCCTCGGGTTTCCTGGTCAGCAACTGCCGATCGGGCTGTCCCGGCACCTTCGACACCAGCTCCCAGCCGTGGCTGGCCTGCTCGAACTCGGGCTTGAGCTGGTTGAGGTAGGCGTCCGCGTAGCTGTCGTTCGGGATCTTGTCGCCCTCGCTGGTGACCAGCTCGGCCGCGGAGGCGTCGATCTCGGCCAGCTCCAGCGTGCCGCCGTCCTTGAGCAGGGGGTGCAGCGTCTCGGGCGCCCAGGTCACCTTCCAGGCCCGATCCCGTACGGCGAGCCGCAACGTGCCGTCGAACGGCCACGCCCCGAACTCGGCGAGCTGCCTGACCCCCGCGAACGGCACCTCCGCGGCCCCGTCCCCCGTGCTCTTCAACGCGCCGGGGGTGAGCTGGATGGACTCGACGTGCAGTTCCTCGGTCAGCTCGTGATGTCTGACAACGAAGTCGGAGGGCGGCTGGTACACCAGGCGGGCCATGGCCGCCACGTCCCCTTTGCGCCACGCCGCGAAGTACGCGGCCGCGGTCTGGGAAGCACTCCCCTTGATCCGGTTCGTCGACGCCATAACAGCGAAAGCACCCGCCCCAACTACCGCGACAACCGCGATAACGAGCACAATCAGCCTTCGTCGTCGCATACGGTTTCTCCCAGGAGGGGATCAGCGTGGCACGTGGACAGCGGGAACCGATGCCTGGCCAGTATCCGGTGACGTTCGGCGAGATCGAACTTCTCCGGGACCTGGACAGGCAGGACGGCTGGGTGCTGTCCAAAGATGGCGTACCTCAGTCGTACGTTGATCTACAAGACCCGACATTTCTGGAATTCGAGTATGTCCGACTCATGGCGGACGTGATCGACCTTCTGGAGGATGGCCCGCTGAGCTGTGTGCACGTGGGCGGGGGTGCCTGCACGATCCCCCGCTACATCGCCGCCACCCGCCCCGGCTCCCGGCACATCGTGATCGAACCGGACGGTTTGCTGGTCAATCTGGTACGTGAGCAGTTGGACCTCCGGTCGGTGCCGCGGTTGAAGGTGATCGTGGCGGGCGGCCGAGAGGGCACGGCCAAGGTGTGGGACGCGTCGGCGGACCTGGTGGTCCTGGACGCTTTCACGGGGGCGACGATGCCGGTGGAGCTGGCGACTGCAGAGTACATGGGCGACATTGCGAGGATCCTCCGCCCCGGGGGCACCTTGTTGATCAACATGGCCGACGGCAAGGGGCTGGCTTTTGCCAAGCGCTTGCTCGCGACGGTGACGGACACGTTCCGCCACGTGGCCTTGCTGGCGGAACCGGGGATCATGCGCGGGCGCCGCTTCGGCAACCTGATCGTGGCGGCCTCACGTACGGACTTGCCGGTCGATATGCTGACGCGCCGCGCGGCGGGGGGGCTGACGCAGGCGAGGTGCGTGCATGGGGAAGCCCTGACGAATTTCATCGCGGGGGCCCACCCCATCAAGGACGGCGACGCCGTACTGGCCCCGGTGCCTCCCCCAGCCGTCTTCGGCTGATGAACACCCCGAGATCGGCCCAGGAAGTGCTGCTCATCGGAGGCCGGGCCGGGGTCGGAAAGTCCACCACGCTGTCATCGACGCCCTGACCGCCTTTCTCGGCTGACGTACGCGACCACCCCGCCCGCCGGCGTTCCTTCGCCGGCGGGCGGGGGTGTCGCGGCGCCCGTCAGCGCCAGTAGAGCGGATAGCGATGACCCGGCAGGATCCTGCCGAGCAGCACGCCGCCCGCGATCACGACGGCGTGGCCAGCAGCACTTCACTGAGCGATGCGCGCGGAGGGCGCACGGTCATCAACGGCTCCACGAGGTCACGAGCGGGGGTTCAGTCCGACAGGCGGCGGAGGAAGTCGCGCACCAGGGCCGCGATCTGGGCGCCGCGGGTCTCCAGGGCGAAGTGACCGGCGTCCAGGAGCTGGACGCGAGCGTCCTTCACGTCACGGGCGAAGGCCAAGGCGCCGTCCGGACCGAAGATCTCGTCGTGGCGGCCCCAGACGGCCAGCAGCGGCGGCTGGTGGGTACGCAGGAATTCCTGCCACTTCGGGTACTGCGGCGGGTTGGTGGCGTAGTCGCGGAAGAGCGCGAGCTGGATGGCGTGGCTGCCGGGCCGGTCGAGCACGGCCTGGTCCAGGGCCGCCTTGTCCGGGTTGACGAGCGAGGTGTCGCGCACGCCGTGCGTGTACTGCCAGCGCGTGGCCTCCTCGGTGTAGAAGCCGAGCAGCGCGGTCGTGTCGGCCTCGGAGGAGTCGTCCGCCCAGGCCTTCTTGAACGGCTCCCAGAACGGGGTCAGGCCCTCCTCGTAGGCGTTGCCGTTCTGGGTGACGATGCCGGTGATCCGCTCCGGGTGGCGTAGGGCGAGGCGGAAGCCGACCGGGGCGCCGTAGTCGTGCACGTAGATCGCGTACGTGGTGATGCCGAGCGAGTCCAGCAACCGTTCCACCACGTCGGCGAGGTGGTCGAAGGTGTACTCCCACTCCCCGGCGGCAGGGGCGGAGCTGTGGCCGAAGCCCGGGTAGTCGGGCGCGATCAGGTGGAACTCGTCCGACAGCTCCGCCATCAGCTCCTGGTAGGCCACCGACGAGGTGGGGAAGCCGTGCAGCAGGACCAGCGTGGGCGCGGACGGATCCCCGGCCTCGCGGTAGAAGACGCCCAGCCCGTCGATCGTCGCGGTGCGGTAGCGCATGCTCACAATCATCTCCCTTAACCTGTTATATCCGTTTTGGTAGTTAAGTGGTAGCATTGCCATCGATAACCTGTCAAACCTGCTTTGGAGGTTAGGAATGAGAGTCCGGCCCTTGAGGGGCGAGCCGGTCGCGCTGGACCTGGTCGACACCGTCTGGGTGGAGCACGGGCAGTTGGCCGACCAGTTCGACGACCCCGAAGGGGTGCGCGCCTGGCTGGCGGACCACGCCCTCGAAAGCGAGGGCGGATTAGAGCGGGTGCGCGACGGGCTGGTGGAGACGCGCGCCGCGCTGCGGGAGGTGCTCGAAGGGCGGCGTCCCGACCGGCTCAACGCCGTGCTCGACCGGGGCGGCAGGCGGCCGAAGATGCGCGGCGGCGAGCCGTACGAGCTGGTGGTCGTGGACGATCCGGCCTGGCTGCCGGCCTGGGTGGCGGCGGCGGACTTCGTACGGATGATGGGCCAGCGGCCCGAGCGGGTGCGCAAGTGCGCCAACCCGCAGTGCGTGCTGTGGTTCCTCGACGTGAGCAAGAACGGCAGCCGCAGGTGGTGCTCGATGGAGGTGTGCGGGAACCGGGCCAAGGTCGGCCGGTTCAACCAGCGCCACAAGGACGCCGGCTGATCCGCGGGCGCATGCCGCGGCAGCCGGCCAGGCCTGGCACGGAATAGCACCGGATGCGCCCCCCGCGCGCGGATGCGACCGACTCCGCCGCTGACACCGGCACGGACACGGGCACCGGCACCGGCGACGGCGACGGGGACGGCGACGGGGACGGGGACGGCGACGGGGACGGGGACGGCGACGGGGACGGGGACGGGGACGGCGACGGCGACGGCCCATCGATCGGAGACTGATTCCCGAAATCGCCCGCTTCCCTCTTCGCCGAAAAAGTGATATCACTTTGATAGCAACGTGAAGTCACGGAGAAAGGGACAGACGATGGCGGACACATCGGGCGGGGTCGCGCTTGAGGGCACCGTCGTGGACATGCCTGCGCCGCACACAAACGAGCGCCCGGTGCGGGCGGCCAACGGGTTCATGATGCTGGGGATAGCGTCGCTGCTGGCCCTGGCCGGGATCGTGCTGCTCGTCGCAGGGATCGCCATGCTCGCCGCGGGGGCCGGGCAGGGCGGGCTGTGGCTGATGCTGGTGGCCAGCCTGTTGATCATCATCGGGGTGGTGCTGCTCTGCGGCCTCACCGCGGTGGCGCCCGGCGAGGCGAGGGTCGTGCAACTGCTCGGCCGCTACGTCGGCACGCTGCGGACGCCCGGCCTGCAGTGGGTCAACCCGTTCACGGTACGGCGGCGGGTGTCCACCAGGATCCGCAACCACGAGACGGAAGTGACGAAGGTCAACGAAGCGGACGGCAACCCCATCCAGATCGCGACCGTGGTGGTCTGGCAGGTGCAGGACACGGCGCAGGCGGTCTTCGAGGTGGACGACTTCGTGGAGTTCGTCGCCATCCAGGCGGAGACGGCCGTGCGGCACATCGCGAGCAGCTATCCGTACGATTCGCACGGCGAGCCGAGGTTGTCGCTGCGGGACAACGCCGACGAGATCAACGAGAGGTTGTCCACGGAGATCGGGGCCAGGGTGGCCTCGGCCGGGGTGAAGATCATCGAGTCCCGCATCGTCCACCTGGCGTACGCGCCCGAGATCGCCCACGCCATGTTGCGGCGCCAGCAGGCCGGCGCGGTGGTGGCGGCCCGGCAGCGGATCGTCGAAGGGGCGGTCGGCATGGTCGAGATGGCCCTGGCCAAGCTCGCCGAGCACGATGTGGTCGAGCTGGACGAGGAGCGCAAGGCGGCCATGGTCAGCAATCTGCTCGTGGTGCTTGTCGGAGACCGGGACACCCAGCCCGTCGTCAACACCGGCACGCTCTACCAGTAACCGTCGTGGAGAGGAAGAAGATCCTCCTGCGGCTCGACCCGGTGGTCCACGACGCGCTGGCCCGGTGGGCGTCCGACGAGCTGCGCAGTACGAACTCACAGATCGAGTTCCTGCTACGCCGGGCCCTGACCGAGGCCGGGCGCCTGCCCGATGGCGTGGGGCGGATGCGCCCGCGCGGGCGGCCGAGAAAGACCCCAGAGGAAGTCCTGGAATCAGCCCTGGAAGAAGCATTGGAAGGAGGGGAGACGGCGGATGGAGACACGGACGAGAGCGAAGCGGGGTGAGTCCCTGCCGAGATCGGCCTTCTTGCTGGCCTTCGACCTCCGCAAGGAAAAGCTGGCCAACCGCCGCGAGCTGGGTTACCTCCTGCGCGCGGCGGCACTCGCCGAGCTCATGATGGGCGGCAATCTGGCGGACGAGTCGGGCAAGGCACGCGCGGTGACCGCCCCTGCTGCCGATGCCGGTTCCCTGCAGGTGGCCGTGTGGGAGCAGATCGCGAGCTCCCCGCCTCGGTCGTGGCGGGGATGGATCGGCAAGGACCGCTCGCACGCGTACCGTCTGGTCCGCGACGAGTTGGCGGCCGCCGGACTGATCCGCGTGGAGCGACGCCGAATCCTGCTGTTCCCGGTCGAGAGGATCACGCCACGGCGGCCGTACGTCTCGCGCCGGCTCGCCGAGCGCGTCGGCCGGGCGGTCCGCGGCAGCCAACCCATCGGCCGTCTGGGGCCGGACGTCCGCGTCCTGGCCGCACTCGCCATCGCGGCCCGGCTCAAAGCGGCCCTGTCGAGGCGGGAGCGGCACCTCCACAAAGAGCGGATCGAGCAGCTGTCCAAGCCCGTCGGGCCGATCGCCACAGCGCTGCGCAAGAGCGTGGAGGCCGCGAGGAGGGATGCAAGCGGCGGCGGCTGACGACTCGGGAGAAAGATGATCTCGGCGGCCGCTCGGGGTGGGGCGGTCACACTTCCAGAGCGCAGCCCCACCAGTCGAATATCCCAATTCCCATACGTTATCCAGAATCACTACCATTTCCGCGTGCCCCCTGAGCAACACCACCCGACAGCCGTCTTCGTCAACCAGAGCGGCCGCCGCCGAAAGCTGATCATGATCGGCTCGATCGCGTCGAGCGTCCTGGCTCTCGCGCTGCTCGCGTTCGTGATCGGCGGCATGTTCTCCAGCACGACGCTATCGGTGAACGGCTGGCCAGGTGATCGCCCAGGCGCGGCAGACAGCACGGCTTCACCCGACCGTACGCCGACGCCTCGGCCGAAGCTGTCCGAGCAACCGACGCCCTCCGTGACGGCGGTGACGCGCTCGCCGTCAGGCCGTCCGAGCACCACCGGCCCGGCCAGGCCATCGGCGACGCCTCAGCCGGAGCGGACCACGCCGCGGCCCGCGCGGACCACGTCGCGACCGAGCGCGGCACCGAGCCCGGACGCCACCGCCGAGCCCACGACCGGCCCCACCGCCGACCCCACGGATGTCGGCACCGAGCCGCCCGGCCAGGACAAGACGCCCCCGGGACTCGACCCGAACCGGACCAAGGGCCCGAAGAAGTGAACGGCCCCTCCAATGGCGACAAACGGGTCTGGCCGGCCACCCCAGTCCCGGCCTGGCAGGACTTCCGCTCGGCTCGGCCGCGGGACGAACTCGCGCCCGCAGCTCCATCCCCGGTGTCACCGCCACCGACGCACCCAGCCGCGAGGCCGCCGGCCGATCCCAAGGGCCACTGGTTCCCGCTCGCCGTCTGCCTCCTGCTGGCCGCCATCGCGCTGGTGCTCAACGGGTACGTGACCAACGTCGTAGGCGAGACCCACACGCCCCCGCCCTCCGCCGACCAGCCGTCCCCCGAGCTGGACAAGGTACGCGCCGGCGGCCCCGTCCTCAACATCACGGGAGGCGAGCCCGCCAGCGCCCGCCTGCCGAGCAAGACCATCGCACTGACCTTCGACGACGGCCCCGACCCCACCTGGACCCCGCAGGTGCTCGACACGCTGAAGAAGTACGGCGCCAAGGCCACTTTCTTCACCGTCGGTTCCAAGGTGGCGAAGTACCCCGAGCTGGCGCGGCGCATCGTCGCCGAAGGCCACGAGCTCGGCAACCACACCTACTCCCACGCCGACCTGGCGGCGGTGCCCGGCTGGCGGCTCAAGCTGGAGCTGTCGCTGACGCAGCGGGCGCTGGCCGGCGCGACCGGGCTGCACACGACGCTGGCCCGCCCGCCCTACTCCTCCACCCCCGACGCGATCACCGGCCCTCAATGGGCGAGCATGAAGGAGCTGGCGGCCGAGGGCTACCTCGTCACACTGACAGACCTCGACACGAAGGACTGGAGCCGCCCCGGCACAGCGAAGATCGTGACGTCGTCGCTCCCAGCCAGGGGCCGGGGCGCCATCGTCATGATGCACGACTCGGGTGGCGACAGGCGGCAGACCGTCGAGGCCGTCGAGGCCGTCCTGCGTGAGCTGACCGGCAAGGGCTACCGGGCAGTCACGGTGACCAAGGCGCTCGGCATGCCCTCGGCACACCAGCGGGCCGACGGGGCGGACCGGTTCATCGGCTCCGCGCTCAGCCTGGCCCAGCGTGCCTCGGAGACGTTCACCGGCGCGCTGTCGTGGGTGCTGTTCGCCGCGGGAGCGCTCACCCTGGGGCGGCTCGGCTTCTTCGCCGTGCTCGCGTGGGTGCACGCGGCCCGTACGAGGGGCGGGAAACGGCGAAAGGGCCGCGCGCCCGTGTGGCCTGCGCCCCCGCCGGTGACCGTGATCGTGCCCGCCTACAACGAGGCGGCCGGGATCCAGGCGACGGTACGCTCGCTGGTCGCCACCACCTACCAGGGCGAGCTCGAGATCCTCGTCGTCGACGACGGCTCGACCGACGACACCGCCCAGCTGGCGGCGGCGCTGGGGCTCCCCGGCGTACGCGTGATCCGCCGGCCCAACGGCGGCAAGCCGGCCGCGCTCAACACCGGCATCGCACAGGCCGCCCACGAACTGCTCATCATGGTGGACGGCGACACCGTCTTCGAACCCGCCACGATCGGCCACCTGCTCCGCCAGCTCGCCGACCCGGCGGTCGGCGCGGTGAGCGGCAACACCAAGGTCGGCAACCGGCGCGGCATGATCGGACGCTGGCAGCACATCGAGTACGTCATCGGCTTCAACCTCGACCGGCGCGCCTTCGAGCTGCTCGACTGCATGGCGACCGTACCCGGTGCGATCGGGGCGTTCCGGCGTTCGGCGCTCGTGGCACTGGGCGGGGTCAGCACGGACACGCTGGCCGAGGACACCGACCTCACCATGGCGCTGTGCCGCGCCGGCTGGCGCGTGGTCTACGAGGAGAAGGCGCTGGCCTGGACCGAGGCGCCGACCTCGCTCGGCCAGTTGTGGAAGCAGCGCTACCGCTGGTGCTACGGCACCCTGCAGGCGATGTGGAAACATCGGCGCGCCATCCGCGAACGCGGCCCGTTCGGCCGCCGCTGCCTCGGCTACCTTGCGCTGTTCCAGGTGCTGCTGCCCTTGCTGGCCCCCGTAGTCGACCTCATGGCGATCTACAGCACGGTCCTGGGCGATCCCCTCCCGGTCGTCGCGGTATGGGCGGGTTTCGTGGCGGTGCAGGCACTGACCGGCTGGTACGCCCTCCGCCTGGACGCCGAACGCGCCTCCGCGCTGTGGGTGCTGCCGCTACAGCAGTTCGTCTACCGCCAGCTCATGTACCTCGTGGTCATCCAGTCGCTGGCGACGGCCCTGCTGGGCGTGCGACTGCGCTGGCACACCGTACGCAGGGAGGGCACGTTCAACGATCCCGCCCACCCCGCCGAGCAACCACCACCAACGCCCGCCCTGGCTCACGCCCCCGACGGGACACACTAGAAGACGATCTCGACAGAGGCGTCGTGGAAGGCCGACCTCACTTTCAAGGTGATCAAACGACAGATGTACGGACGCGCCAACTTCGACCTCCTCCGTATTCGGCTACTCCACACTCAGTCGCCCTCCACATGTTGTGCGCGGCAGCGCCCGGGCTTGGGACCACTCCGACTCATCTGGATTTCAGTGTCGTGTCAGAGACAGGTATGCCTCGGCGGCGTTGCTTCGGTCAGTCCCGTCACGGAGCATGATCCAAGGCAGCTGGCGTGTGTCACCATCAAGGGCGAGGCATCGTAGATGCGTACGGTCGCGAGCTGTAAACCGCTCGCGTAGCCGTCGGGGGTTGTCGACAAGGCTGAGCAGGAAGGCCAGGTCAAGTAGATGCCTCTGGGGATCACGCGAGTCGGCCAAGGCGGCACGGGCTTTGATGACGAGTGCACCACCAAGATCCGGCATCGGAACCTGGCCCTGCCGGTAATCGAACATGACGGGCATGACACCCGTGCTTTGCAGCGCACGCCATCCGCCATCGATCTCGATGGCGTCCTTGCCCGCGATCCGCAGGGGAAGCAGGCGCCGGGGTGGGTGGTCCGGCGCCACGATGTCGATGACCAGGTTGTCATGGATGAAGCGGTGCAGTCGCTTGCCGTCCGCAGTGGGTGCAGGTGTGAAGCCCAGAGAACGGATGTGGGCGGCGCATGTGGTCAAACTGGATGGGCTGAGCGCGAGGTTGGCGATGACGTCGAGGTCCGATGAGAAGCGGATGGGAGGCTTGCCCATGGCCAGGCCGTGAAGCGCGACCATCTGGCCCCCGATGAGCGCCCATGAGCGCTCTTCCAGCAACTCCGAAAGGTCCAGCAGGGTCGGCTACAGGCGATCGTCTGGCAGGCGGATCTGGCCGAGGTCGACGGGCTGGTCTCTGAGGCAGGGGAGCGCAGTTTCAGTCATGGAGAGGTGCTTCCAGGAGTCGTTCGATGATCTGGAGGGCGGTGCGTCGAGAGCGTGGATCGCCGCTGTCAAGAAGATCCACCGCGACCACCGCGACGGGCATGACCTCACGAGCAAGGACGACCGGCACGTGGGTTTCAGAGACGGCGGGGATGCGTAGCACCAGGTTGCCTGATGGGTGGGGGGCGAGATGGAACTCCCGCTGAAGCAGCCGCCACGTTTCCTCGCTGACGTAGGCGTCTCCCTCCTCCGCAGCGATGAGGTCGAGTCCATATCTAGCGGTCGCGGCGATACCGGATCGGACGACGCCTTTCCACTGCAGGATCTCCTCCAGGTAGGCGGGACGGGCTCGAACCCTGTAGGCAATGGCCCGGGCTTTCGCCAGCGCGTCCCAACTCTCGGGCGGGGTTCGGGCGATCAGTCGCTTGAGGTTGTAGCGTTGCTGCGACGACATCCCCAGAGATCTGGTGATCTCGATCCAGTTCATGGTCCCCAGATCGCTAAGCAGCGCGGCCCACGCAGACACGGGAACCAGCGGACGCCCAGCCCGCCGCCGAGTGGTCGCGAGGAGCCGGTGGACTGACACGGGATCGATGAGCCGGGTGCGGCCCGCCATCCGGTAGACCAGCTCTCCCGACTTGGCGAGGGCATGGACTCTCCCGGCCGTGACCCCAAGCACCCTGGCCGCCTCATCACTCGTCAGCCAATCCTCGGGCATATCATCAACTATAATCTCGAGAAGCTAATAGATTATATGTCTGCGCCAAACTCCCGGCGAGATCTCCTCTTAGCGATGAAGCCGGGGCGCCCAGCACCAGCCACCGGCGGTGACCGAAATTCGATCACACTGACACATCACCGTCTGGCGGCGTCCGTCCCAAGCCAAGGCCGATAACGATCTCAACCATGCGGTACTCAGCCCACGCTCCGGGGGTCCGGGGGCCGGTAGGCCGCCCGGCAAGGGGGCGTGCGGGAGCTTGGCTCCCCCACACAAGCTAACCCGAAGCCGCAGAAACGCGGAGCGCCCTCTTTGCGGAGACCCATGCAGTTGGGGACGAACTAGGGCTAATCGGGGCCCAGGTAGGCGAGGACTGCGGCCACTCGCCGATGCACGTCGCCGCTGTTCTCCAGGCCGAGCTTGGTGAAGATGGCGTTGACGTTCTTCTCCACCGAGGAGATCGACAGGTGCAGTGCCCTGGCGATGGCCGAGTTCGAGCGGCCGTGCGCCATCTCCCCGAGCACGTCCCGCTCCCGTGCGGTCAACGCCTCCCGCTGACCGCGTACGTCACGCCTGGCCAGGAGCCCCTCCACGACCTTGGGGTCGATGACCGAGCCGCCCGAGGCGACCGCTCTGATCGCGCCCAGCAACTCGTCCAGGTCCCCCACCCGGTCCTTGAGCAAATACGCGTAACCCTCCGTACCGTGCTTGAACAGCTCGAACGCAAACAACGCGTCCGCGAACTGCGACAGCACCACTACCCCGACCCCAGGATGCGCAGAACGGATGCGGTGGGCGGCGTCTATGCCCTCGAAGCCCTGCCGCCATTCCCCGCCGGGCATCCGGATGTCGGTGATCACGACGTCGGGGGCGAGTCTGCGGACGGCGTCCAGGAGTTCGTCGGCGTTGCCGACCGCGCCCACGACCGATACCTCGCCCGACATTTCAAGCAATTGGCGGGTTCCTTCGCGCACGAGGTAATGGTCGTCGGCCACCACCGTACGGATGCACTCACTCATCGACCGGCACCCACGCGTTGATCCGTGTCCCCTTCCTCTGCTCGCCGTCGACCACCAGGCCGCCGCCGAGGGCGTCCAGCCGGTCGGACAACATCGCCAGTCCCCTGCGGCCGGTGGCCGACGGGTCGAAGCCCTTCCCGTCGTCGGCGACCGTGGCCCGCAGCCGGCCTTCCGACTGCGACAGGCGTACCTCTATGTTGGCCGCGCCCGCGTGCTTCAGCGCGTTGGCCACGGCCTCGCTCACCGTGAAGTACATCGCCCCCTCGATCTCGTCCGGGAAGCGCCTCGCCCGCAACGAAGGGGACGACGTCACCGTGGTGCGCACGGGCAGGCGGGAACAACGTTCCTCCACGGCCTCCACCAGGCCGCCCTGGCTGAGCGACGACGGATGGATGCCGGCCGCCAGCTCGCGCAGGTCGGTGAGCGTCTGACGGGCCTGTTCGCGCAGGTGGGCGAGCATGTCGGGGCCCGCTCCCGTGGCGCGGGCCAGCTCCAGTCCCGCGATGAGGGCGACGAGTTGTTGTTGTACGCCGTCGTGGATGTTGCGTTCGATGCGCCGGCGTTCGGCCTCCTGGGCGTTGACCAGGCGGGTGACCAGGCCGGCGCTCTGGATGGCCAGGCCGGCGGGCACCGCCAGCGCCTCCAGGAGCCGCCGGTCCTCGCGGGTCAGCGGGCCGGCATCCCTGGGGCCGCATTCGATGTGCCCGCCGCGTACCGGCACCGTCAGCACGGCCTGGCCCTCCTCCCTGCCCGCGACCACGCGTGGCCCGTCCGCGAGCGTCACGGCCGCCCACCTGGTCTCCAGCCCGGCACGTACGGCCGCAGCCAGCTTGCCCAGTTGCTCCACCGGCTCGGGCGTGTGCTCCAGTGCCGTGCCGAGCTCGGACAACACCTCGTCAACCGTCGGCCGTACGTCGAACACCAGGTGCAACCGCGATCCCCTGATGACGATCCGGATGTCGAACAGCCGGTGCCGTACGATCGCCACCCCGATGGCGGTGGGCAGCGAGCCCAGCATCGTCACCACCCCGAGCATCGAGAACACCGACAACTCCGAGCCGAACAACAACAGCAGCACACCCCCCGCCAGGGTCACGGCCGTGCCCCCGACCATCCAGGCGTACTGCCCGCGCTCGGCCCGCGCGCTGCGCCGCCAGCGGACCACGAGCCCGCAGAACACGATCGCCGCCATGATCCACGTGACGAGCTGCCCGAGCGCGCCCATGAGCGCTCCGACGATCCCGGCGCTCGACAACGGCGAGCCCGGCACCGCCTGCGGGGCGAAACCCATCATCGCGAGCCCGGTGGTGTGCGCCGCGATCGCGAGGCCCGAGATCCACGCGACGGCACGCCACCGGCGCGAGGGCAGCCGCCCGTCGGGGAAGAGCAGCGGGACGAAGATCCAGGTCAGGCCGTAGTACACGGCGGACGCGGAGGAGAGGAGGTTCGATTGCCCGGTGCGTACGGACAGGCCGATGCCGAGGGTGACGATCCCGAGGCTGAGCCCGCAGGCCAGGAGCAGCCAGCCGTAGCGGATGTCGGGACGCCTGGACACCAGCAACCAGCCCAGCGCGGGCAGGGTCAGGCCGGGCACGATGAACGCCCACTGCGTCGCCGGGGCAGGCAGGCCGCTCTCCATGAGCGCGCCGGCCACGACACCCCCGGCCGCGATCACCGCCAGCAGCCCGGCCATCAGCCTGGAACTCATAAGTCTCCATCGTCATGGGCGATCCCGAGGGCGTCTATGAGGTTATCCGCATATTTCCTACGGCCATCCCCACCTGCGGAACGGCGGCCTGCTTGGTGGTTCGCGGCCCCTCGCGGGCGATTGCCTGGAAAGCACAACAAGCCTGATGCGAGGAGTCCTGCCATGAACACCCCGTCCAAGCCTGTCCGAGTCCTGGCGGCGGCCTCGGTGGCGGTCACGCTGACGGCCTGCGTGGGTCAACCCGTTCCCGCGCAGGCCACACCACGAGCCGCCACCGCCGTCGCCGCGCCCGAGATCCCCGACACGCCCGCAGGCCGGCAGTTGCGCTGGCTGCTCGACGCCGCCGCCCGCCCGCCGATCCCGGAGAACGAGCTGACGCAGCACTTCGCCGCCGACTTCCTCCAGGCGATTCCCGCCGCCCAGATCAACCAGGTCCTGGCCGGCTACCAGGGCATGCGGCTGGAGCGGCTGACGCAGGCTCAGGACAGGTCGCTGGTCGCCCTGGTCGTGGCGGGCGAGGCGCCGTACGAGGTCATGCTCTTGGTGGACGGCGCGGGCCTGATCAACGGCCTGCAGTTCCGCCCGCCCGCTCCCAAGAGCTGGACCGAGCTGGACGAACGGCTGCGCGAGGCGGCCCCGCAGGCGGGCTTCCTCGCGGCCGAGCTGACCAAGAGCGGCGACTGCCGTCCCGCGCACACGCTCGCCGCCGGCCAGGCGCGCCCGCTAGGGTCCATGTTCAAGTTGTACGTGCTGGGCGCCGTGGCCGAGCGCATCCGGAGCGGCGCGTTCGACTGGGACACCCAGCTCACGATCACGGCGGAGCTGAAGAGCCTGCCGAGCGGACAACTCCAGGACCGGCCCGACGGCAGCAAGGTGTCCGTGCTGGAGGCCGCCAAACTGATGATCTCCATCAGCGACAACACGGCCACGGACCTGCTGATCCACCAGGCGGGCCGCAAGGCGGTCGAGCGCACGATGCGGGCGTGGGGCGGCCACGATAAGCGCAACGTGCCGTTCCTGACGACGAGGGAGCTGTTCGTGCTCAAGGGGGCCGACTATCCCCGGCACGCCAAGCGGTACCTGTCGCTGAGCACCGCGAAGAAGCGGGATTACCTGGACAAGGTCGTCGCCAAGGTGCCGCTGTCCGGCATCAAGGCGTGGACCGCGCCGCGCGAGCTGGACACGCTCGAGTGGTTCGGCTCACCCGCCGACGTCTGCCAGATCTATGCGCGGCTGGCGAAGTCGCCCGACCGGCGGATCGGCGAGGTGTTGTCCATCAACAACGCCGGGCTCGGGCTGCCCAGTGACCAGTGGCCGACGGTGTGGCACAAGGGCGGCTCGGAGCCGGGCCTGCTCGACGTGAGCTTCCTCGCCCGCACGGCGGGCGGCAGGACGTACGTGGTGACGGCGATGGCGGTCAACCCGACCGCGCCGTTCGACGCCGGGCCAGTGACCCAGGAACTCATCGCGCTGGCACGGGGCGCGTTCACCCTGGTCAAGAGTCCCTGAAATCGATCCCCTTTTAGGAGTCCACTCCTTATAATTGGACTCCTAAAGGAGGCCGCCATGCATCTTCCAAAGCCTGCCGACATGTTCGACCGCACGTGGGAGTGGACTCAGCTCACCAGGTTCGTCTTGGACGAGCAGCCGGGCGCCAGCCTCGGCATCGTGTCGGGCCGACGACGCCAGGGAAAGACATTCCTCCTGGAGGCTCTGTGCGAGGCCACCGGAGGCTTCTACTACGCGGCGACCGAGGTCCTGTCGCGTGCGGAGGCGCTCAGGCAGCTCGGTGACGCGATGGGGCGGCATGTCGGCTCACCTGGGACGATTCGCTTCGCGGACTGGGATGAGGCCATCGATGCCCTGCTCGCATTGGGCAACGACCGCCCGGCTCCCGTGGTCCTCGACGAGTTTCCCTATCTGGTGCACGGGACACACGAACTGCCCTCGCTGATCCAGCGAGCGTTGTCCCCGCGGCGCAGGGAACGCCTCCGGTCCCGTGCGCGGATCCTGCTCTGCGGGTCGTCGATTTCATTCATGGGCAATCTCCTGATGGGAAACGCCCCGCTCCGCGGCCGGGCGGCCCTGGAGATGATCGTGCCGACCTTCGACTTCCGGGCGGCCAGGGAGTTCTGGGGAGTGGATGACCCGCGGCTCGCCGCGCTGGTCTATCTCATCGTGGGCGGGACGCCCGCCTACAAGTCGGAGTTCCTCCGGGGCGTCGTGCCCGCGTCTGTGGCGGACTTCGACGACTGGGTGATCGAGCACGTCCTCAGCCCGGCGAGCCCGCTGTTCCGGGAGGTCAGGGCCCTCCTGGCAGAAGATCCGACGCTCAGGGACACCGGCGCCTATCACACCGTGCTCGCCGCGGTCGCCGAGGGGAACTGCACCCGGGGTTCCATCGCGAGCAGGATCGAGCGCAAGGCGACGGACATCTCCCACCATCTGACCGTCCTCGCGGACGCGGGGCTCCTCACCGTCGAGCCGGACGCGTTCCGGCAGAACCGCTCGGCGTACCGAATCACCGAGCCGCTGGTCCGCTTCTACCACTCGGTTATGAGGCCGATGTACGCCCAGCTCGAACAGGTGCGCCCAGGCCGGACCGAGCGCATCTGGAAGGGAGCCCAGCCTCGCTTTCGCAGCGCTGTGGCAGGGCCGGTCTTCGAGCACATGTGCAGAACCTGGACACATGACATGGCGGCCGACGAGACGCTCGGCGGCATGGCCATACGGGTTCTGTCAGGTGTCGTTCACGACCCTGCTTCCCGCAACAGCCACGAGGTCGATCTCGTCTCATTCGACCCCGACGGGAACCTCCTGGCCATCGGCGAGGCGAAGTGGGGCGACGTGGTGGGGATGGCCCATCTGGAACGCATGGAGAAGATCGCGGCCATCCTGAAAGCCCGTGACCAGGAGCCCAAGGTCATCACGCTCTTCAGCGGCACCGGGTTCATGCCCGCGCTGGAGGAGGCCGCCGCGAAGAGCGGCGGGCGGGTTCAGCTGGTGGATCTGGAACGGCTCTATGCGGGTGAGTGAGCGGCGCGGAATAGTTGAAAAGTAAATCGAGTTGAGTCGGGCAGATCCGCTGGAAGGAGCGCGACATGCCTGCCGTGACCGTAGAGAACCCGCTCAGCCTCCCACGTCTCCCCGAGCCCGCGGCCGGGAGTCCCGAGCGTAAGGTGCTCGCCGTCGAGACCGCGCCCAGCGGGTTCGAGGGGGAGGGCTTCCCTGTCCGTAGAGCCCTCGCGGCGATCAAACCCGAGTATCTTGACCCGTTCGTGATGATGGACCAGATGGGTGAGGTGGACTACGCGGCGGGCGAGCCGAAGGGCACGCCGTGGCATCCGCACCGGGGGTTCGAGACCGTCACCTACATGATCGACGGCGTGATCGATCACCTCGACTCCAACGGTGGGGGTGGCACGATCACCAACGGGGACACGCAGTGGATGACCGCCGGGTCCGGAATTCTTCACAAAGAAGCGCCTCCTGAGTGGCTGGTGCAGCAGGGCGGGCTGTTTCACGGGATCCAGTTGTGGGTGAACCTGCCGGGGGCCAAAAAGATGATTACCCCGAAATATCAGGACATCGGGAGCTCTAGCGTCACGCTGCTGAGCAGTCATGACGGTGGGGCGCTGGTGCGGCTCATCGCGGGGGATCTCGCCGGGAACGTCGGGCCCGGGAGCACGCAGACGCCGATCACGCTGCTGCACGCCACCGTCTCCCCCGGTGCGCGGCTGATCCTGCCGTGGCGGAAGGACTTCAACGCGCTCGCGTACGTGCTGTCAGGAAGAGGGACGGCAGGGGCTGAGCGGCGGCCGTTCCATGATGGGCAGCTTGCGGTGTTCGA
Organism: Nonomuraea marmarensis; assembly: GCF_043197025.1. NCBI lineage: Bacteria > Bacillati > Actinomycetota > Actinomycetes > Streptosporangiales > Streptosporangiaceae > Nonomuraea > Nonomuraea marmarensis. The sequence goes on along the minus strand of NZ_JBICRM010000015.1, from coordinate 38,765 downwards.
GGGGTTCGGGAACCGGCCGGGGCTCGCCACGTCCGGCGAGAGCATCACGATCTCGGCCAAGGACGCGCTCGAAGTGATCATCCTGGGCGGCGAGCCCATCGGCGAGCCGGTCGCGCACTACGGGCCGTTCGTCATGAACACCCGCGACGAGCTGGTCCAGGCCTTCGAGGACTTCCAGGCCGGCAAGCTCGGCACGATCCCCGCGCAGCACGCCTGAACACCACCTCCAGAGGCCCGTGCCCCCTGTCGGCACGGGCCTCTTTGCGCAATCTGGAAGTACGTAATAAAGTGCTGCTTCATTATGAAGATGGAACATGATTCAGCCGGGTTGCTCTTCGATCCTCGGGCGAGGGCGGCCATGTCAGAGTTCGCCGGAGGTGACGGCACGCTCGCGTTCGAGGCCGCGGCCGCCGTCCGCACCGCGTTTCAGGCCGTCGAACGGATGCGCTCCCACGGCAGCGAGGGCCGCGGGCTCAGCTCGGGGGCGATGGACCTGCTGCTCCGCCTGAGCTCGGCAGGCGAGGACGGCGTCAGCATCGGCGAGCTGGCCCAGTCGGCGGGCGTGAGCTCCAGGAACGTCACCGGTCTCGTCGACACCCTCGAACGGGACGGACTCGTGCGGCGGGTGCCCGACCGGCGTGACCGGCGCTCGGTGCTGGCGCAGATCACCCAGGACGGGCGGGCCTGGATCGAGGCGTTCAGGAAACCTTCGCAACTCGCCATGGCGGCGATGTTCAGGGGGTTCTCGGCGGAGGAGCTGACCACGTTGCGGCACCTGTGCCTGCGGCTGGCCGAGAACCAGCGGCAACTGGCCGAGCACCTGAGCGCTCAGGAGGTGACCGAACGATGAGCACGAGAGAGGTCGTCCGGGGTTATCACGACGCCCGGTTCCGCGGTGACGTCGCCGCCGCGGCGGCACTGCTGGCCGAGGAGTTCTCGTTCAGGAGCCCGTTCATCTCCTCCGCCGACCGCACCGGGCACCTGGCGGGGCTGGAGGGCTTCCTGCAGGTGGTGACCGGGGTGGAGCTGATCAGCGAGCTGTACGGGGAGTCGGAGGCGACGCTGGTCTACGACGTGCACACGGCAACGCCCGCCGGGACCCAGCGCACGGCGGAGCACTTCCGGCTCCAGGACGGGAAGATCACCACGATCATGCTGATCTTCGATGCGGCGCCGTGGCAGCCGATGGCGGCCGTGATCAGCTGAGCGGGAGCGCGGCCGCCGTCTGGCGCCAGATCCTGCCGTCCTTGACCACCAGGGTGCCGAAGGTCGTGACGTGGTTCGCGCCGATGGTCATCAATGCGTTGTAGAAGATCACGTCGTCGGTCGTCTGGAGCGAGACGATCTCCTCCACCTGGGGCTTCGCCGACAGGTACGCGGTGAACAGTTGCCTGATCTCGGCGGGGCCCCTGGCGACGCGGTCGAAGCGGACGACCGTGGCGTCCTCGTGGTATTGGCCGAGCAGGGCCTCCAGGTCCTGGTCGGCGATGGCGGCCAGCTGGCGGTCGAACACGTCCTTGATGGTCATGCGGCCCCTTCGGGAAGCGGGCGGGACAGGTCATAGGCCACCTGCGCCGCCCCGAACAGCAGGATGAGCGGCAACGCCGCCGCGACCGGCAGCGCGGACGCGGCCAGCGTGAGCGCGGCGGCACTCAGGCGGATGGCACCCGCGCGGCGGTCGCGCGAGCACAGGTGCTGCAGACCGAGTACGGCGAGCACCAGCGCGGCCGGCACCCCGACGGACCAACTGGTGGCGGACGGGTGCGCGATCGCGTGCTCGATCCCGATCCCGAACGCCACCAGGCCCAGCGAGAGCGGCAGATGCGAATAGACCCACACCTGCCCGGCCAGTTGGGTACGGAGCACGACGGACTCGTCGATGTGGCCGAAGTACAACCACCAGAATCCCATCGCGATCGCCACCCCGGCCAGGGCGATCAGCAACGTGCCCGGCGTGACGTCGTGACCCTTGAGCCCGATGACGACCGCGGCGACGACCTCCCCGAGCACGATCACCACGAACAGCCCGAAACGCTCGGGCAGGTGCTCGCTCTGCGGCGGCAACTTGCCCTGGTACCGACGGGCGAGCAGGGGCGTGGCGAGGTCGATCACGAGGGCGACGGCCCAGAACGCGTACCGCTGCGGCGGGTCCACGGCGAGCGAGGCCAGCCAGATGAGCGCGGCCACGGTGAACCCGGCGGCATAGCGCACGGTCAGCGGCCTGGCCTCGGGTACGTGGCGACCGACCCGAACATAAGCCACGATCAGCAGCACTCTGGCCACGACATACGAGATGGCGAAAAGTCCGGAACGCTCCCCGATATCCCCCACGCTCGCCGCCATGGTCGCGACCGCCAGGATCTGCGGCAACGCGAGGAGCCGGTGGCTGACGTCGTCCGTGTCGAACCTGTTGGCATAGAAGACGTATCCCGCCCAAGCCCACCAGACCGGTACGAACAGCCCCACGAACGTGAGGACCCGGCCGAGATCGGCGCCCCCGGCGAGCACGTCGGCCAGCTCGGCGACGGCCACGACGAAGACCAGGTCGTAGAGCAGCTCGAGCCAGGTCGCCCGGCGGTGCGCGTCTTCGAACAACCGTAACCGGGGCGGCTGCCACTGGCGGCTGGTCACGAGTCCTCATACCTCCGCTATGTAATTGTGTAATTATGCCCCAGATTATCTACCGCTCATGACGACTTCTTGAGGGTCAGGCAGGCTATGCGGGCTCCGGCCGTACCGACTTGGGGGCCTGAGGTCTTGGTGGGCTGGGCGTGGATCACGAGCGAGCCCGGCAGCTTGGCCGGGTCGAGCGCCCAGTCGTGGCGGGCCGTGGAGCGGCCCGCGCCGTCGTCGTTGGTGGTGACGTCGAGCCAGACCTCGCTGTCCGGGTTGATCTGGCCGGCATGGTGCTGATAGTGGGGGCCTGAGTCGTCCGGCTTCTTGCCGCAGGCCTTGGCGTGCAGGTGGGCGCCGTAGTGGCGCCTGGGGAGCAGCCCCTCGACGACGAGCGAGGTGCGGGTCTTGTTCCCGGTGGACTCGGTGGTGAGGCTGGCCTGGGACCCCTTCGGGGCCAGCCTGCGGTCGTAGGCGATGGCTCCAGTGCCGGTCCCAGTGTCGGACGCGGTGAACTCGCCGCCGCCGGACAGCGTGATCGCGCCGTCAGAAGATCGCTCGGCGGGAGCGGGGGCGTTCTGGAGCGGGGCGGGAGGACCCGCACACCCCCCGGCGCCGGCTGCGGTCAACAGGATGAGCAGGAATGCGGGCACGCGCATAAGACCCCCCATGGTTTGAGCTCCAAGAGGGCACCCACTCTAACGAGTGATCGGCCGGATACGGTGAGTATTCGCCTCAGGCGCCGTGTTTCGCCGCGATGTCGTCGATCAGGGCGGCCAGCGTGAAGTCGCGGTCGGTGAGTCCGCCCTGGTCGTGGGTGGTCAGGGCCAGGTGCAGGGTACGCCAGCGGATGTCGATGTCGGGGTGGTGGTTGAGCTCCTCGGCCCTCACCGCGATCTCGTCGACGATGCGGATGGCGGCGGGGAAGTCGGGCGCGGTGACCGAGCGCCGGATCTCGTTGCCCTCTAGCCGCCATTCGGGCAGGTCGTTGAGCTTGCCTTCGATATCCATGGGGCCACGTTACTTCAGCGCGCCGGAGCTGAGCCCCGACTGGATCTGGCGCTGGAAGATGATGTAAATGACCATGACGGGCAGGATCGTCATGCTCAACGCTGCGAACAATCCCGGCCAGTCCGCTTCATATCCCGCCAAAGTGGATATTTTCGCTATTCCTTGAGTGAGGACCCATTTGTCCGGGTCGCCGGCCAGGAGCACGAGCGGCAGGAGGTACTGGTTCCACTGGCCCAGGATGTTGAAGATGGTGATGCTGATCAGGCCGGGCTTGGCCATGGGGACCATGATCTGGAAGAACGTGCGAGTGTGGGAGGCGCCGTCGATCGTGGCGGCTTCGGCGACGGCTTCCGGCAACGTCCGGAAAAATGCCGCTAAAAAGAAGACGGTGAACGGGAGGGAATAGGCGATATATACGAGGACGAGGCCGAAATGGGAGTTCAACAGGCCGACCTGCTGGACGACGAAGAAGAGCGGCCCCAGCGCCAGGAAGACCGGAAACGCCAAACCGGCCACAAAATAGTAATAAATCAGCTTATGGCCGAAGAACTGATACCGAGCCAGTACGTACGCCGCCATCGACCCGAACACCATCGTGCCCGCCGTCCCGAAGAAGACGACGATGACCGTGTTGAGCATGTACTGCCCGATGTGCGCCTTGTCCCACGCCCGACCCCACGAGTCGAGCCGCAGCGCCCCGGGTAGTTGTAGCGGGTCGCCGAAGATCTCGGTGTTGTTCTTGAACGACGCCAGGAACGTCCACAGCAGCGGCAGGATGATCAGCAGCGCCCAGACGGCCAGCGCCACGTGCGAGAGCCCACTGAGCACGCTCGGCCGCGGCCTGCCCATGTCACGCGAGGCCATTTCTACAGCTCAACCCTCTCACGCCTGGTCGTACGCAATGTCAGCACGGCGAATGTCACGGTCAGGAAGAACAGCGCCACGCCCATCGCGGACGCGTAACCGACCTTCTGATAGGAGAAGGCGTTCTTGTAGATGGTGATCGGAAGAATGGTGGTGGCCCCGTCGGGCTCTCCTTTGTCCCCCACCAGCACCTGGATCAGCGCGAACCCGTCGAAGGCCGCGATCCCCAGATAGATCCAGCCGACCTGGATGGTGTCCCGCAGCAGCGGCAACGTGATCGAGAAGAACAGCCGCAGGCGGCCCGCCCCGTCTATCGCCGCCGCCTCGAAATAGTCCTTGGGAATGGCGGCCATACCCGCCGAGAACAGCACGACATAGAACCCGACGCCCTGCCAGACCATCACCGCGATGACCGACCAGAGCGCCAGTCCCGGCTCGATGAGCCAGCCGACGGGTTCGATGCCGAGCCGGGCCAGCGCCCCGTTGATGACCCCGTCCTCGTCCGGCCGGTAAATGGCCTGGAAGAGCACCCCGACCACGGCCACGGCGAGGACCTGGGGGAAGAAGAACACCACCCGGTAGAACCTCGACCCCCAGACTCCCCTCATTCCGGCCCCGCGCGTGCCCCCGCCGAGATTCAGCAGGAAGGACAGGAACAACGCGATGACGATCGTCGCGAGCGGCAGCACGAGCAGCAGGATCGCGTGATTACGCAGGGCCTGCCAGAACACCTCGTCCTCGAACAACCGGCCGAAGTTGTCCAGCCCCACGTACCGGACGATCGAGCTGTATCCGTTCCAGCTCGTCAGCGAGAGCTGGAACGCCTGGATGTAGGGGCTGATGACGAAGACCGAATAGAGCGTGAGCGGGACGATGAGAAATCCGGCGACGAACCCGTACTTGCGCAACCGCTCCATGTGCTTACTGGCTCCGCGTCTGCTTGGCGACCGCGTCGTCCTGCTTGATGCCGTCGGCCTTCTTCTGCATGTTGGCGCAGAACTTCTCCGGGGTGATGCGGCCGGCCATGACCACGTTGATCTGCTCGGTGCCGTAGTCGAACAGCTCCTTGTACCAGCCCTCGAAACGCGCGTCGGTGATGATGTTCTGGCCGGCCGCGTCCTGGGCCTTGGCGGCGCTCACCAGGCCGGCGGGCAGGTCGAGGCCCGTGGCGGCGCCGTTCACCGCAGTGAGGTTCTTGGTCTTCTCGGTGAATCCCCGCGCGCCTTCCTGGGACAACATGATGCGCAGGTATTCGAGTCCGCCCTGCGGGTTCTTGCCCTTGGCCGCGACGACGAAGTTCTCGCCGACGCCGACCTGGATGGCGCCGTACGCCATCTTGTCGGCCGCGGTGACGTCGGGAATGGGGGCGATGGCGTATTCGAAGTCCGCCGGCTTGTCCTTGGCCATCTCGTTCTCGACCCAGGAGCCGACAGGATAGAACAGGAGCTCGTTCTGGAGCTGCTTGACCTGGGTCTGGGTGTGGTCGAGGCCGAAGTACGCTTTGTCGCCATATTTCGTCTGAATGTCCACCCAGGCGGTGACCGCCTGCCTCATCGGCTCGGCGTTCCAGGCGTTGTCGACCAGGTTGTCGATGTCGATGATGACCTGGTTGCCGCCGATCTTGGCGGCGGTGTAGAGGACGTTCCAGAGCTGGTAGTACGGGCCCTTCTGCCCCGGGTACGCGAAGAGCAGGATGCCCTCCTGCTTCGCCGTGTCTCCCAGCGCCGTGAACTCGGCCCACGTCTTCGGCAGCGCCCAGCCCTTGGTCGCGAACAGCTTGGCGTTGTACCAGAGCGCGCGGTGGGACACGGTGTAGTTCAGCACCAGGTCCCTGCCGTTGATCTTGGCGTTGTCGATCACGGCGGGCGTGACGGTGTCGCGGACCTTCTTGGCCGGGTCGTCGATCGAGGGCGCGTCGAACAACACGCTCAGGTCGGCCAGGTGCCCCTCCGCCGCCAGCGCCGCCAGGTCCATCGACTCCGGGCCGGAGTTGTTGAGCACGTCGGGGACGTCGCCGCCGACGAAGCGCGGGCGGAGCTGGGTGCCGATCTGCTGGGTGGCGTTGTGCTTGATCGACACGCCGGGGAACGCCTTCTTGTAGAGCTCCTCGTGCAGGTCCTTGGCGTACGCGTCGCCGTACCCGCCGCTGAAGATGACCACTTCGAGCGGCTTCTTGGCGTCGACGCCGAACGGGTTCTTCGCATCCGCGGAGGCCGCGATCGACGTGGACGGCGCGGCCGAGGGCTCGCCTCCGGTGCCGGCGGTGGCGCAGGCGCTCAACAAGCCCGCGCCGGGACCGGCGACGAACGCGGTCATGCCGATGCGGCGGAGCAGCTGACGCCGTGTGATCTCGCCCGGGTGGGTCATGGGGGGCTCCTGATGAATTAGGAAAGTTTCCTAAACGTTTGCCCGAACGTACGAATGGCCACCGACGCGCGTCAAGGGGGCGCAATCGAGACGTGACCTTCACGTGATTCCCTTGCCTAGAACGACGTTCTAGAAGCAGGGTGGGTCACATGATTGTCGAGTACGCGGAGCGCGTGTGGCGCGGGGAATCAGACGACAGCATCGTGGACGCGGGCATGGAGGGCAAGGGCGTCCAGACAGTAACGGATGGATTGGGCTGGTGGTCAGGGTTCGGAAATGTCATCGCATTCGAGACCGAGGGGGAGTTGGTGCTGTTCGACACGAGCAGTCCGTTCTCGGCCTCGCAACTGCACGAGGACGTGCGCCGATGGAGCCGGGCACCGCTGACGACCGCGTTCTACTCGCACGGACATATTGATCATGTGTTCGGGACGGGGCCGTTCGAGGAGGCGGGGCCGCGCGCCACGGTTTATGCCCATAAAGCCGTAGTTGACCGGTTTGAGCGTTATTTGGTGACAAATGGCTACAATGCGGTGATCAACCAGCGGCAGTTCCAGGCCCCCAACCTCCGCTGGCCCACCGACTACCGTTACCCCGACGTCACGTACACCTCCAGCCTGACCGTGCGGCGGGGCGGCCTGACGTTCGACCTCCTGCACGCCAAGGGCGAGACGGACGACGCGACCATCGGGTACGTGCCCGAGCACCGCCTGCTGCTCCCCGGCGACCTGTTCATCTGGGTGACGCCCAATTGCGGCAACCCGCAGAAGGTCCAGCGTTATCCCCGGGAATGGGTGCACGCCCTGAACCTCATGGCCGCCATGGACGCCGAAATCATGCTCCCCAGCCACGGCGCCCCGATCTTCGGCCGCGACCGCATCCGTAAAGCACTGCTGGAAACCGCCGAATGGCTGGAATCGCTCGTCACGCAAACCCTGGAGCTGCTCAACGCGGGCGCACGGCTCGACGAGATCGTCCATTCCGTGCAGCCGCCCGCCCACCTGTCCGACCGCCCGTATCTGCGCGCCCGCTACGACGAGCCGGAATTCATCGTACGGAATCTGTGGCGGCTCTACGGCGGCTGGTACGACGGCAATCCGGCCAATCTCAAACCCGCACCCGACGCGGTTCTCGCGAAATCGGTCGCGGATTTGGCGGGCGGCCCCGCGGCCCTCGCGGACGCGGCACTCAAGGCCCTTTCCGGCGGCGACGAACGCCTGGCCGGGCATTTGGCGGAAATGGCCGCCCTGGCGGCTCCGGACGACGCGGGCGTGCATCGCGTACGCGCGGAGGTCTTTTCCACCAGGGCGGCCAATGAGTTGTCGCTCATGGCGAAAGGCATTTTCACCTGGGCCGCTTCGGAGTCCAGGCGGCGCTCATGAACGTCAGCCGAAGTGGGCGCGGGTCTCGGCGAAGGCCTGGTCCGTACCCTCCAGTGCCCTCGTTACGTCCGCCTCCGTATGCGCGGCCGACATGAACCAGTTGTGCCACGGGTGGATATAGACCCCGTGCCGCAAACAGGCATCGCTCCAGTACAGCGCGACCGACAGATCCGCGTCCCCGTCGAAGCTGAGCCACGGGATCGTCACCGGACCCGTCTGGTTCACCACGAAGCCATGGGACTTGGCCTGCGCGTACAGGCCCTCCCTGAGCTGGGTGCCCGCCCTCTCCATGGAGCCGATGCCGCCGGTGTCGCGCAGGGTCTCGATGGTGGCCTTGGCCGCGGCCATCGCCACCGCCGAGAACCAGAACGAGCCCGTCGAGTACAGCGTCTGCGCCGCCCCGCGCAACGCGTCCGTGCCCGTTACGGCCGCGATCGGGTAGCCGTTCGCCATGGCCTTGGACCAGGCCGTCAGGTCGGGGCGTACCCCATAGGGCTCCCACGACCCCCGCAGGTCGATCCGGAAGCCCGCCCGCACGTCGTCGATCACCAGCGCGGCCCCGAGCCGGTCGGCCAGGGCGCGGGCGCCGCGGGCGAAGGCCGGCTCCACCAGCTCCTGGTCCTCGAACGAGTCGTGCTTGAACGGGGTCACGATGATCGCCGCCACGTCCCCCTCGACGGTCGCCGCCGCGGCCTCCAAAGACGTCAGGGAGTTGTACGTGAACTCCACCAGGTCGGCCCGCTCGTTCGGCGTGGTCCCCGACAGGGATGGGGTACACCAGGGGTCCGCCCCGTGATAGGCCCCGTGGGCCACCAGCACTTTCGTGCGCCCGGTGGCGGCGCGGGCGACCATGAGGGCCTGCGTGGTGGCGTCGGTGCCGTTCTTGGAGAACATCGCCCAGTCGGCGCTGGGCACGGTGTCCACGAGGAGTTCGGCCAGCTCGACCATGATCGGGCCGGGACCGTTGAGGCAGTCGCCGAGGGCCGCCTGCTCGGCGGCGGCCGCCTCCACGCGCGGGTGCCGGTGACCGAGCACGACCGGGCCCCAGCTGCACATGAAGTCGATGTACTCGCGCCCGTCCACGTCCCACTGCCGGCATCCCTCGCCCCGTGCGAAGAACTGGGGGAAGCCGGGGGCGAAGAGGGCGGCGTTGAGGTGGCCGTACATGCCGCCGGGGACCACCTTCATGGCCCGCCGGCGGAGCTCTGCGTCAGTCATCCGAGGATCCTTAGGGTGGAGTCGAGGTCGGTGAGGCCGGCGTCGGAGCCGAGCCCGGTGGCGACGCGGGCGGCGGCGGCCGTGCCCCAGCGGGCGGCGGTCAGGATGTCCTGAGCGTGGAGGAGACCCGTGAGGAACCCGGCGCAGTACGCGTCGCCGCAGCCGGTCGTGTCCGAGACGTCCGTCTTCAGGGCGGGTACGCGTTCGGAACCATCCCCGGTCACCACGAGGCTGCCCGACTCCCCCAGTGTGACCAGGACGCCGCGGGGTCCGTCGGCCAGCAGGGCAGCCGCAGCCTCCTCGATCCCCAGCGCCCCGGTCATGAGCAGGGCCTGGGCCTCGTTCGGGAGGACGTAGTCCACGTGGGGCAGGAAGGCTCGGGCCATTCCCAATAAGTCGGGCATCTCCGAGAGGAGGTCCATGGTGACGATGGTGCCCGCCGAGCGGAGCGAGTCCAGGAGGGCGAAGAACGCCGGGTCCCCCAGGCCGAACGTGACGTCCATGCCGCCCAGATGGATCGCCCGCGCCGCGCGCAACACCGAGACGTCCAGGTCCGCGTACGTCACCCCGAGGTTCGCCCCGGGCACGTGGAAGCTGGGACGCCCGCCGTCGGGCCTGATGGGCAGGATCGAGGCGGCCGTCTGCGCCCCCGCCTTGCGCACCAGGCAGGAGACGTCCACGCCCCGCTTGGCCAGCACCGCCACCAGGAAGTCGCCCAGCTCGTCGTCGCCGATCGCCCCCATGGTGACCACGGAGTTGCCCAGCTTGACCAGGTCCACCGCCGTGCCCGCGGCGGCCCCGGCGGCGGTGAGGCGGATCTGGTCCACCAGTACGGTGTCCTGGCCCTCGGGGATGTGCTCGATGGGCCGGGCGAGGATGTCGACGATGTGGACGCCGACGGTGACGACGGTCATAGTCTAAATAGACAGACGTCCGAATAAAAAGTCAACGGGAGGCAGCGGATGCCGAAGATCGTCGATCACGACGAGCGCAGGCGGGAGGTTCTGTCAGCGGCCCGCCGGGTGATCGTCAGGGACGGCATCGACGCCGCCACCACGCGGGCCATCGCCAAGGAGGCCGGATATTCCAACGGGGTGCTGGCCCACTATTTCGCCGACAAGGACGAGATCCTTTTGTCGGCGTTGCGCCAGTCGCACCAGCGCATCAGGGCCCGGCTGACCAGGAAGGTCGAGGGGGTGACAGGGCTGGCGGCGCTGCGCGAGCTGCTGCTGGACAACCTGCCGCTGGACGCCGAGCGTACTCAGGAGAGCCGGTTGGAGGTCAGCTTCTGGAGCCGGAGCCTGGCCTCGGAGCGGCTGGCCGAGGTGCAGCGGGCGGAGGCTGGCGAGTTGCGCGCCGCCGTACGCGACCTGCTCGGGCAGGCCCGCGCGGCCGGAGAGCTGCGCGCGGACGACAACCTGGATGACCTGACCGAACACCTGCTCGCCCTGGTCGACGGCCTCAGCCTGCACCTGCTCCTCTACCCGGACCGCCTCACCCGCGTCGATCTCGGACGTCTCATGCTGCGCGCCCTCGACGCATTCCGGCCCGCCGCCGGCCAAACGACCGACTAAGTTCGACCGCATGAGCCTGCGTGAGCAGTTGTGCGAGTACGGCCGGCGCGCCGCCGAGCTGGGCCTGGTCATCGGCACCTCCGGCAACCTGAGCGTGCGCCACGGCGATCTGGTCGCGGTCACCCCGTCGGGGGTGGCGCTCGACCGGCTGACCCCGGAGGTGTGCCCCATCGTGGACACAGAGGGGCATCTCGTGGAGGGCGAGCTCCAGCCGTCCAGCGAGACCCCCATGCACCTGGCCGTCTACGAGGCCACGGACGCCCAGGCCATCGTGCACACGCACTCGGTGTTCGGGACGGTGGTGGCCACGACGATGACGGAGCTGCCGCCGGTGCACTACAACGCGCTGCTGCTCGGCGGGGTGGTCAAGGTGGCCGAGTACGCCACCTACGGCACCCCCGAACTGGCCGCCAACGTGCGCGAGGCGCTGCGGGGCAAGCAGGCCGCCCTGCTGGCCAGCCATGGCGGGGTGACCATCGGGGCGACGCTGGAGCAGGCGTTCGAGGCGACCCGGCTGCTGGAGTGGCTCTGCGAGGTGTACGTGCGGGGGCTCGGCGTCGGCAAACCGGCGATCCTGACGGAGGAGCAGCTCACGGCCGTGCTGGACCGCGCGCTGAACCCCCCGACGTTCCCCCGGCTATGAGAGCGCGACCTGCTCCGCCAGCCCCAGCGGCAGCCCGCCGGAGCCCGCGATCCGGTCGTGGAACTCCTTCAAGGACCCCCGGAACGACTCACGGATGCGCCCGATCTCGATCGCGCCCGTCAGGTAGGAGGGCGCCTGCGTGGGCCAGGCGCAGTAGCGGTTCACCTCACCCTGCGCCGTGCCGGGCGACAACGACGCCTTCGTGGCCATGAACGTCTCCGCCTGCTCGATCGACATGTCCTCGCAGTGCAGCGCCGTGTCCACCACGATCCTGGCGGCGCGGAAGATCCGGCAGTCCAGGTGGGCCAGCTCGGTGGCCGGCGTGTCGAAGTAGCCCTGCTCGTGCAGCAGCTTCTCGACGTAGAGGGCCCAGCCCTCGGTGAAGTACGAGGTCCTGAAGACCTTCCTGACGGTACGGGGGTTGCCCGCCATGTACGACAGATGCCAGTGATGCCCCGGGTATGCCTCGTGCACGGAGATCGACGGCATCTGGGCCCGCGAATTCGTGCGCAGGCGCTGGCGTACCTGCTCGGGGGTGAAGTCGTCAGGCGTGTAGGGGACGAAGAAGACGCCCGTGCGCGAGGCGCTCAAAGGCGGCGGCGAGAGGTAGTGGGCGACGGACAACACCGGCCGGCTGTACTCGGCCGACGGCAGCACCAGGCACTCCTCGCCGTCCGCGAACGTCACCAGGTCCCGCTCGCGCACGAACTCCCGTGCCCGCTGGGTCTCCGCCTCGTACTCGGCCCGCATGTCGGCCAAGGTCGGCGGATGGTCGTCCATGAGGACCTCCATCGCCGCCCGCCAGTCCGCGCCGCCGTTGACCTGGACCGCCACCTCACGCATGCGCGCGTCCAGCTCCGCCCAGGCGACCTTGCCCTTCTCGTGCAGCTCGGCGGCGCCGTACCCGAGCAGCTCGCGCTCGCGCAGGAGGGTGGAGTAGAGCCGCTCCCCCATCCGCCAGGTGCCGCCGCACTCGAAGCCCTCCAGGAACGTGACGAGCTCGTCGAACGCCCGCGCGGCCGGCTCGGCGGCCTCGGCCAGCTTGGCGCGCAGGCCGGGGTCGTCGACCATGGACGGGATCGTGCGGGTGAGGAAGTTGCGGCCGGTGCGCGCCTGGCCGAGCCCGCGCTTGATCAGCAGCGGCGCCGCCAGGTCGGGGTCCAGGTTCGCCCGGCAGGCGGCCAGCACCCCGGGCACCTCGGCCAGCCGGGAGATCGCGGCCGCCACCAACTCGGGCTCCGGCTTGAGCCGGCGCTGGAACGGCGTGTACATCGCGGTGAAGATCGTCTGGAGGTAGGGCGCCGGGTCGCGGCGCCACTCGGGCCAGGACGCCAGCGCGATCGAGCCCCTCAGCTGCGAGAGGACAAGATCTCTGTCGATCGCGTCCTCGAAAGACGTGGCCTCGGTCGCCGACAGTCGTTCGAGCCAGCGGACCTGCTCGCGCTCGCGGGCGGTCCAGGCAGTGGCGGTGAAGTCGCCGAGTGTGTGATCGTAACCGTCTGCCCCCAATATGCTGGCGAAGACGGGGCGGCCGGAAAAGTACCACTTGAGAAACTCGTCCACCGATGCACCTTATCCTGAGCAAATGCCCCTTCAGATCACCGGCGCGCTAGGCGACCCTGACCTGATCCGCCTCCCCTGGGAGGTCCCCCTGCAAGACTGGCCGCAGCATCACCTGGTCGATCTGCCGCGCGGCATCTCGCGGCACGTCGTGCGGTTCGCGCGGCTGTCCGGCAAGGTGTACGCGATCAAGGAGATCAGCGAGCGCTACGCCAAGCGGGAGTACCAGTTGTTGTGGGACCTCGCCCGGATCGACGCGCCCTCCGTGCAGCCCGTGGCGTACGTCACCGGCCGCGACAACGACCTGGACGCGGCACTGATCACCAGGCACCTGCAGTTCTCCCTCCCCTACCGCGCGGTCATGTCGGGCACGCTCCGGCCCGACACGCTCACCCGGCTGCTCGACGCGCTGGCCGTGCTGCTGGTGCGGCTGCACCTGAACGGCTTCTACTGGGGCGACTGCTCGTTGTCCAACACGTTGTTCCGAAGGGACGCGGGGGCGTTCGCGGCCTACCTGGTGGACGCCGAGACCGGCGAGATGCACCCGATGATCAGCGAGGGCCAGCGGCTCGGCGACATCGACGTCGCGCACACGAACATCTTCGGCGAGATGCTCGACCTGGAGGCCGGCGGGTTGCTACACCCGTCGATCGACCCCATGGACACCGCCGAGGACGTCGTCACCCGCTACCACCGCCTGTGGGACGAGATCACCCAGAGCGAGATCATCGAGGAGGTGGACTGGCACCGGGTGGAGCAGCGGATCAGGCGGCTCAACCTGCTGGGCTTCGACGTGGCCGAGATGATGGTGCGGCGCAAGGTCGGCACCGGGCGGCTGATCGTCCGCCCGAAGGTCGTGGACGCCGGGCACCACCAGCGGCGGCTGCTCAGGCTGACCGGGCTCGACGTGGAGGAGAACCAGGCGCGGCGGCTGCTGAACGACCTCGACGGGTTCCGGGTGGCCAAGGGGCTGCGGCACGAGGACGAGGCCATCGTGGCGCACCGGTGGCTGGCGGAGGTGTTCCAGCCGACGGTCGAGGCCATCCCCGCAGAGCTGCGCGGCAAGCTGGAGCCCGCGCAGCTCTTCCACGAGATCCTCGACCACCGCTGGTACCTGTCTGAGGAGGCCGGCGCCGACGTGGGCCTGACCACGGCGGTGAAGTCGTACGTGGACAACGTGCTGGTCCACAAGCCCGACGAGCAGGCGTTGCTGCCCGACGAAGCCGCAGAGTAGGCACTCAGGCGGTGGTCAGCTTGGTGATCTCAGCCACGATCTGGGGCCACAGCGGCTGCGGCAGATCGTGCCCCATGCCCGGATACGTCACCAGCCGGGCGCCGGGGATGGCCGCCGCCGTGGCCCGGCCGCCCACGATCGGAACGAGCTGGTCGGCCTCTCCGTGCATGACGAGAGTGGGCACGCTCACCCCGGCCAGCGACTCCGTACGGTCGCCGGAGGCCATGATGGCGGCCAGTTGCCGGGCCGTGCCCGCGGGGTCGAAGCACCGGTCGTAGGCCAGCCCCGCCATCGCCATCACCTTCTCCCGGTCCAGCTCGTAGCCGGGCGAGCCGATGGTCGACCAGGTCGTCACCGCCTGCGCCCGCACGGATTCGCGGTCGGCGGGGGGCCGGGCCATCAGCACGGCGAGCGCGGCCTCGGACGGCGGGGCGATCGACGGGCCGGGCGTGGACATGATGGAGGTCAGGGTCAGCAGTCGTCCGGGATGCCGGATGGCCAGCGTCTGGGCGATCATTCCGCCCATCGAGGCGCCGACCACGTGGGCGGCGGGCCAGCCGAGGGCGTCCATGAGCCCGGCGACGTCGTCGGCCAGGTCGTCCAGCAGGTACGCCGACGGCGCCCCCTGCTCCGGAACGCCGTGGTCGTGGAAGTGGGTGGACAGGCCGGTGTCGCGGTTGTCGAACCGTACGACGTGGTGTCCCTGCTCCGCCAGGAGCTCGCAGAGCCCTTCGTCCCAGTGGATGAGCTGGGCGCCGAGCCCCATGATGAGGAGCAGCGGCCGTGCTGCGGGCGAGCCGAAGCTCTCGTAGGCGATTTCGATGCCGTTCGCGGCTACGCGGGTGGTCACGAGGACCAGAATGTCATTCTGGTCCTGCTCTCGTAAAGGCGCCGGGATGCCGGTCCTACTCGGACCACGCGCCGGTGGAGAAGGGGACCGGATAGTTCTTCTTGCCCGGGCCGTCGCCCCACTTGGTGATGACGTAGTCGATGTCGATGTGGCCCTGCCCGCCGACGCCGTCGACGCCCAGCGTGTCGGAGTTGAACGAGCCACCGGTCAGCTCGGCGAACGTCTTGGCGTCGAGGTCCAGCATGACGCCGCGGCTGGAGGGCTCACCAGGCCCGCGATCTCCTACGAAGAAGGGCAGCTTCTTGCCCTTGTAGATCACGTACCCCTCGGTCAGCAGCGGCCAGCTCGGGCTGGCGGCCAGCCCCTTCTGCATGGGCTTGCCGCTGGCCGGCAGTCCCGTGTCACCGGCGCGACCGGAGGAGTCGTCCCAGAAGTAGGACGCCGTGGTCGAGCCCTTGAGCAGCACCTTGTCGTCGGTGCCGGAGTCGGCGCGGGCCGCGGCGCAACAGGTGACGGTCAGCACGCAGGTGGTGGAGGCGGTGAGCAGAGCGAGGGAACGCAGAGCGAGGGAACGCAGGCCAGAGCAAGCAGACATGGAGCATCGAATCCTTCGCGCAGGGGATGGGGGATTGCGCTCGCCTGGCGGAATGCCTGGCCGGACACGAGGCCCGATGCCGGCTACGCGGAGCGCACAGGGGGGAACCTAGGGAAGGGGGCCGCTCAGTGAACGGCCGGCACTACGTCTCCTGGGGGTACGCCGCTGCTGTCCATGGGGCACGTCCTCTCCCTCACGCCTACCGGGTTAGCTGACGGGTTCGGGCGTGGAGATGCCCTACCGACACGCGGTCGGATTCACCCCACAATCAGGTGGGTCCCCGGTTCCCGACTGCTCGGGATTCGGCGCCAGCGGCGGTCCCTCTTTGGTAAGGGCCAGGTCACCGGCTGGTAATGGGCAAAAACATAGCACCGATTCGGACAAACGCCAATGATTCACCATGAACCGGGCAAAGATCTACCTTTGGTCGGGAATGAGAAAGGGGGCACGGCATGCCGTACCCCCTGCGGACCCGAGCCTCAGCCGCCGCTCTTGCGCCTGAACGATCTTTTACTCGCAGCCGGACCGTGCGCCCCGTGGATCTTCGATGGGTCGCCGCCCCTGCCACCCGCGCCCGAGTCGGCATGCTGGTTACGCTTTCGCTCCAGCGCCTCACGGAACTTGCGCTTCATTTCGTCCTCGGGAGTTTCGTCGGTTTCCGGCTCCGGTGTTTCCGCCATGAGAGGACCTCCGTGGTGTTGGGGACAATCACAGCTTCGCACGCCACCGCTTATGACGCGAAACCGACCTCGACCTTGTTCTCCGGTACGGCCGGCGCATCCAGCCTCTTGGCCGGCATCGCTACCAGCGCCACCAGGGCGACCAGCGCCCCCACCACCCCGATCGACGGGATGACGAGGGCCGCCGCGGAGGCATGCGCCGCGGCCACGCCGTGCACGAGGGCGTTGGCGGTGACCGTGGAGGTGTAGAGCGTGCCGCCCACGGCCAGCGCCACGGAGCCGCCGATCTGGCGGAAGAAGGTCAGGTTGGCCGAGGCGGTGCCGATGTACTGCGGCTCGACGGACTGCTGCGCGGCCATGGTCAGCCCGGACAACATCGGCCCCATCCCCAGCCCTATCAGCGACATCCATCCCGCCAGCGCCACGGCACCGGTCTGCAGGGTCAGGTTCAGGCACAGGAGGGTGCCCGCGACGAGGAGGAACGGGGCGGCGACGAGCCACGGCTTGTAGACCCTGGTCCTGGACGTGAGCACGCCCATGAGAACGCTGCCCACGACCATCGCCAGCGTCATCGGGTAGATCCGCAGCCCCGACTCGGTGGCGCTGACGCCGAGGGCCTCCTGGAAGTAACGCGGCAGGAACACGACTCCGGCGTACATGCAGAAGGCGGTGAAGAAGGAGGTCAAGTTCACCAGCGTGTACGTGCGGTTCCCGAACAGGTGCATGGGCATGATCGGACTGGCCGCCCGCCGCTCCACCAGCACGAACACCGCCAGCAACGCCAGCGCGAGCACGATCGGCCCGGCCACGGCCGCGTCGGTCCACGCGTTCCCGTCGAGCCCCTTCTCCGTCAGCCCCAGCAACAACGCGGTGATGGCCACGGTGAACACGGCGATGCCCGCGTAGTCCGGCCGGCCGCCGCCGACGCCTGGCCGGTTCGGCAAGCGCAGCACCACGATCGCGATCAGGACCAGGCCGAGCGGCACGTTCACGTAGAAGGCCCAGCGCCAGGTCGCGTGGTCGGTGAACAGCCCGCCGAGGAACGGCCCCGCCAGGTACGTCAGCCCCATCACGCCGCCGAGCGCGCCCTGGACGCGGGCTCCGTTCGTACTCGGCGGGAACAGCTCCATCACCAGCGCGATCGACAGCGGCAGCAGCGCGCCCGCGCCGAGCCCCTGGAGCGCGCGGAAGGCGATGAGCTGCACCATGTCCTGGGCCACCCCGCACAACGCCGAGCCCGCCACGAACACCACCATCCCGACCAGCAACAACGGCTTCCTGCCGTGCTGGTCGGACAACCTGCCGTAGAGGGGGACCGTCACCGTGGAGGTGAGCAGGTAGGCGGTCACCACCCAGACGTAAAGGGACGAGCCGCCCAGCTCGCTCGTGATGCGTGGCAGCGCCGTGCCGACGATCGTCTGGTCGAGCAGCGCCAGGAACATCCCGCCGAGCGCGGCGAGCAACACCAGTCCCTTGCCCTTGGGATTCATGTCAGTAGTCACAGGTAAATGTTTATATGTAAGCTCTGACATGTCAAATCTTCGATATGCTGGCAGGCATGTCCCTACGGATCGCGCTGCTCGGGCTGTTGTCGGGTGTGGGCCCGGCCAGCGGCTATGACCTGGCCAAGAAGTTCGAGCACTCGCTCAACCACGTCTGGCAGGCCGGGCACACGCAGATCTATCCGGAGCTGGTGAAGATGGCCTCCGACGGGTTGGTGGCGGTGGAGTCGGAGGGCGCCAGGGGGCGCAAGATCTACACGATCACGCCGGAGGGCACGCGCGAGTTGCACGAGTGGATGGTGGATCACGCGCCGTCGCTGACCATCCGCAGCGAGATCGCGCTCCAGGCGTTCCTGCTCCCGCTGCTCGACAGGGACGAGGCGATCGCGACGGTCGAACGGATCAGGGCCGGCTACCAGGCCCGGCTGGCGGTGCTGGAATGCAAGGGGGGCGAGGCCGGGCTCGGCAAATATGCGCTGAGACTCGGCTTGAGCCAGCTCCGCACCAGCATCCAGTGGGCCGACGAGACGCTGGCCGACCTCAAACGCGCCTGAACGCCAGCAGGCGGAACACCGGGTAAAGGGGTTCCGTTCCGTTCATGGTGTTGTGTTGGAGCCGCTCAGGAAATAGACCCGGCATGATGCTCGAGCCCCCGGTACCGCCATGAGTCTCCTCGGTCGTGACCTGGCGATGGACCTGGGCACGGCCAGCACCCGAATCTACGTCAAGCGCAAGGGCATCGTGCTCGACGAGCCCTCCGCCGTCATCCGCGACACCCTCACGGGCAAGGTCATCGGGTACGGCGCGGAAGCGGCCGACGGCGCCGACGCCGACGCCGACGCCGAGACGTGCTGGCCGGTCAGCGGCGGCCTGCCGGTCGACAACGAGCTGGCCCGGCGCATGATCCGGCATTTCCTGCGCAAGGTGCACCGGCATCCGTTCTCCAGGCCGCGCATCGTCATGGCGCTGCCCGAGGACTCCACCCCGATCGCGCAGCTGGCGCTGCGCGACATGGCGTTCGAGGCGGAGGCCAGGGGGATCCTGCTGATCCCGCACGCGCTGGCGGCGGCGCTCGGGGCGGGCCTGCCGGTCATGGACTGCGTCGGGAGCATGGTGATCGACATCGGCTGCGACACCGCCAGGGTCGCGGTGGTGTCGAGCGGGGCCGTGGTGGCGGCCGGCGCCGTTCCCTACGGCGGCCGGACCATGAACAGGTCCATCGTCCGGTGGGTGGAGTGCGAGTACGGGCTGCTGCTCGACGAGCCGGAGGTGGAGGCGGCCAAGCGGCACGCGAGCAGCTGGAAGCCGCTGGACCGGGCGGTGCCGGTCCGCGGGCACGACCCGCACGCCGGTTTCGAACGCACGGCGGCGTTGCCCGTACAGGGGATCTACGAGGCGACCAGGCAGCCGGTCGAGTCCATCGTGCGCGCGGCGGTCGAGACCGTGGAGCGTTGCCCCGCCGAGCTGGCCGCGGACCTCGTGGAGCGGGGTGCGGTGCTGGTGGGGGGAGGTTCGTTGCTGCGAGGGCTGGGGCGGCGGCTGCGTTCGGCGCTGTCCATGCCGGTTCGCAGGGCGGAGCGCCCGCTGGACTCCGTGGCCCTCGGACTGGGCCGGTGCGCGGAGGACCTCGGCCTGATCTCGAGGCTCCGGCGCCGATGAGCGACGTCCAGCGCCGCGCGGCATAATTGTGCATTTGCGTGATTTGCCCGATAGGCTCGGATGATCTCGGATATCGTCCCAACGTGCACGCCGGCCGTCACGCTGTTTCCGCGATTCTCTTTTGCGTCGCGGCGATAACGGCCTGCGCGGCGGCCTCCGAGTTACCCACCCTCGAAGAGGCCACCAGGCAGCTCGACCTCGACGCCGGCACCCTGCTCAGCGCCGCCGAACTCGGCTTGTCGGCCGTCGAGCGGGCCGAGGACGACACCTGCGTATCCGGCCAGGTGCGGCACTTCTTCCGCGCGGAGAGCGACCTCGCCGACGCCTCCGAAGGGCTGCTGGACAAGCTCCAGGTGATGGGCTACAGCGAGGTGGTCGACGACGTGGACCTCCGCGACGAGGACCAGGACGTGTCGGTGCTGCGTAATCCGAAGACCCGCCTGACGTTCGAGCTGACCGTGCTCGCCGGAGAGAAACCCGGGGTCCGGATCGTCGGCAAGACGACCTGCTACGCGACCGAATAACCACCCTACGGCGTTGCCAGGGCCTCTGTCGGGGACAGGCGGGCGGCGCGGATGGCCGGATACAGGCCCGCCACGGCGCCGATCAGCAGGGTCGCCGCGAGGCCGCCGATCGTGGCCCAGGCGGGCACCACGGAGGGCCAGCCGCTGTAGAACGCGTAGCCCATCGTGACCCCCATGCCCAGGAGCACACCGCCGCCTCCGCCCATGGCCGACAGCAGGAGCGACTCCGCCAGGAACTGCGTGCGGATCTGGCCGCGGGTGGCCCCCAGCGAGCGGCGCAACCCTATCTCCGCCCGGCGTTCCAGGACCGAGATGACCATCGTGTTGGCCACGCCGACCCCGCCCACCAGCAGCGCCACCGCCCCGACCCCGAGCAGGAGGTTGGCGAACGCCTGGCTGGTCGCCTGCTTGGCCGCCAGCGCGTCCGACGGGCGGGAGACGTCCACCTCGTTCGGCGCCTCCGGGTTGGCCGTGCCGGCCAGCACCTGGCGTACGGACTCCAGCCTGGCCTCCTCCGAACGCGTGTAGAGCGTGGTCGGATGCCCGTCGAAGCCCAGCCTGGACTCCGCCACCGGCCAGCCGACCAGGACGCCGCTGTCCAGGTCCGTGGCCAGTGCCACCGGGGCCAGCACGCCGACGACCGTGAAGCGGATGCCGCCGACGATGACCTGGGTGTCCGGGCCCGCCGCGCCCACCCCGAGCCGCTGGGCCGCGGTGGCGCCGAGCACGGCGGCCGGGTAGCGTTCGGTGGCCGCGTTGAGCCAGGTCCCGCTCTGGAGCGTCGCCCCCACGGTGGCGGGCAGGTCGAGGCGGACGGCGTACGTGCTGAGGCCGCCCGTCTGGGCCTCCGGGATCTGCTCGGAGCGGTAGACCTTGGCCTCCCCGATCTTCCCGGTCGACGAGGCGGCCTCGACCGGGCCGATGCGCTCGATCATCGCCTCCGCGTCCTTCGGCATCTGCGCCGCCTCGCCCATGAGCGTGGTGCCCGACGAGACGGTGAGCAGGTTGGTGCCGAGCGCGGAGAGCGTACGGTCGAGCTCGGCGCCCGACGAGGACGACAGCCCGACCACGCCGACCATGGCCGCGATGCCGATGGCGATGCCGAGCGCGGACAGGAACGCCCGCAGCGGACGCGTGCGCAGGCCGATCGCGCCGACCCGCATGATGTCGCGCGGCCGCATTCTCGCCGGGGCCAACTTCGGCCGGCGCACCTCGACTACTCCCATCACGCCACTCCTGTTTCCACTGGTTTCGCGGGCAGGGACTCGGGGCTCACCGCGGAGTCCGAGATGATCCGGCCGTCTCGCATGCGTACCTGCCGGGGCAGGCTCGCGGCGATCTCCCGGTCGTGGGTGATGATCACGATGGTGGTGCCGCCGGCGTTCAGCTCGTGCAGCAGCTCCATCACCCCCGTGCCCGAGACCGAGTCCAGGGCGCCGGTGGGCTCGTCCGCCAGCACCAGCGGCGGGTCCCCCGCCACGGCCCTGGCGATGGCCACGCGTTGCCGCTCGCCGCCGGACAACTCGTGCGGCTCGTGGTCCAGCCGGTGCCCGAGCCCCACCCGTTCCAGCGCCGCGGTCGCGCGGCGGCGCCGTTCGGACCTGCTCAGGCCGGTGTAGACGAGGCCGTCGGCCACGTTGTCCAGCGCCGGGACCTTCGCGGCCAGGTGGAACGACTGGAAGACGAAGCCGATCGTGGTGGCCCGCAACGCGGAGAGCTGGTTGTCCGACAGCTTCGACACGTCGTACCCGTCGATGTGGATGGTCCCCGCCGACGGCCGGTCGAGGGTGCCGACGACGTTGAGCATCGTCGACTTCCCCGAGCCGGACGGGCCGGCGATGGCGACCAGCTCGCCGTGCTGGACCCGGAGAGACACCTCCGTCAGCGCCGCCACGCCGCCGGGGTAGGTCCTGGAGACATCCGTCAGGGCGATCATGGGGTACGTCATTTCGGCATCCCCACGGTCATACCCTCGGTGAGCCCGTCGCCGGTGACCTCGACCCGGCCCCCGGCGAACAGACCCGTCTTAACACCGATATATCGGGACCTGCCGCCTTCGACCACTTCCAGGCCGTACCCGCCCTCCTGGAGCGCCACCAGCGCCGCGACCGGCACCGTGAGCACGTCCTTGCGTTTGGAGGCCGTGAACGTCACATCCACCGCGGCCTTGTCCAGCCCGCGCGCGGACTTGGTGTTGCCGATCGACACGAGCGCCTCCAGCCGGGTCTCCGGCTCGGCGTTCTGGCCCTCGCCCGGCTCGATGACCGTGGCCACGTCGGTGATCTTGCCGTTCACGCTCTTGCCGTCCGGCAGCGTCACCTCGACCTTGGAGCCCTTCTTGGCCATGCGCTGGTCCTCGGCCTCCAGCCGTACCGTGACAACCTTGGACGTGCCGGTATACGTCAGGACCTTCTGACCGGGGGTGGCCGGCTGGCCCTCCTCGGACTCCAGGCTCTCCACCCGTACCTTGCCGGGGGCGAAGACGATCCGGCCCAGCTCGACCACGCCGGTCTCGTCCAGGCCCCGGTCCTCCTGCCATTCCCTGACGGCCTCGGCCGTGTCGTAGGTGTACTCGTCGTCGACCGTGAAGCCGTCGTAGCCGAGCTTGCTGAGGTTGCGTTCCAGGTTCTCGACGTCCTTGCCCTCCGTACCGATCTTGAGGTCGCGGTAGGCGGGCGGGGAGCCGTACATGAGCATGACCGGCTTGTTGTCCACCCGGTACAGCGACTTGCCGCGGGTGATCTGCGCGCCGCTGTCGGGCAGCCAGGTGATCGTGCCGGGCTGCCGGCTCACCGCCGTGGTCACCGGGCCGTAGCCGAGTTCGCCGTCGGCGTCCCTGGTGTCGTTCAGGGTCTGCTTGGTCACCGGGGTCGTGGCCGGGGGCAGGGCGCTGGCCGACTGGGTCGGGCCGGCGTTCCCGTCGAGCAGGCCCGCGCTGTTCACGGCCACCAGCCCGCCGGCCGCGGCGGCCACCACGACCAGGAGCCCGGCGGCCACCTTGCCCCGGCCGCGGCGGCGGCGCGGGCGCGCCGCGTCCGGCTCCGCCTTCCCGTCAAGGGTGGCCATACCCATCAAGAACCCCCCATGCCGGCCTCGGCGGCTTCCTTCTGGCACTTCTCCTGGGCGGTCTTGAAGTCGGGGTCCTCGGCGACGTCGCCGGTGATGCGCATCATGCCGCCGTCGGGGTCGGGGTAGCTCTCCACGCCGTTGTCGCGCATGCACTGGGCGAGCTTGCGCAGGTTCTCGGCCATCTTGGGGTCGGCCTGGCCGGACCGCTGGCCGCTCGGGGCGTACTGCTTGCACGCCGCCTGGGCCTGCTCGACCTTCTCTCTGGGAACGCTCCCGTCGAACTTCATCATCATGCCCTTGCCCGGCTCGGGGTCGGGGACGTCCACGCCGTTCTCGCGCATGCACTGGGCGAACTTGAGGTTCCTCTGGTGCGGGTCTTCGCTGGGCTTCGCGCTGGCCGCGGCCTGGTTGCCGGTGCCGTTCACGGACGCCACGTCGGAGCCGCCTTCTCCCCCGCCACAACCTGACAGGAACAGGGCGGCCGCTGACAGCGCGATGAGGACTCGTCCTCGCATGAATTTCTCCTCCATCGAATGAACGTCGTACGAGGGGAGATGCAATACGGCACCCTGTTTCTTCAGCGTTTCCACCGGCATCTGTCGCGGTTTATCCGGACCAAATGCCTCCTCGGCCACACTCGGCTCTGCAAGCGGATGAAAGGTGCGCCATGCGGGTGCTGGTGGTTGAGGACGAGCGTTTGCTCGCCGACGCGATAGCCGAGTGGCTGCGCGGCGAGACCCACGCGGTCGATCTCGCGCACGACGGCGCGGCGGCGCTGGAGCGGATCGCGGTCAACGACTACGACGTGGTCGTGCTGGACCGCGACCTGCCGCGCGTCCACGGTGACCAGGTGTGCAGGGAGTTGGTCGAGTCAGAACGCGACGCGCGGGTGCTGATGCTCACGGCCGCCGCCCAGCTCGACGACCGGGTGACCGGCCTGTCCATCGGGGCCGACGACTACCTGTCGAAGCCGTTCGCGTTCCCCGAGCTGGCCGCCCGCGTCCTGGCGCTGGGACGGCGCTCGCGACCGGCCGTGCCGCCCGTGTTGCGGCGGGCCGGGATCACGCTCGACCCGGCGCGGCGGGAGGTGTTCAGGAACGGGCGGTTCGTACCGTTGTCGAAGAAGGAGTTCGCGGTGCTGGCCGAGCTGATGCGGGCGAACGGGAGTGTCGTCTCGGCCGAGCAACTGCTGGAGAAGGCGTGGGACGAGCACGCGGACCCGTTCACCGGCGCGGTCCGGCTCACCATCCTCAAGCTGCGCCGCAAGCTCGCCGACCCGCCGGTCGTGGAGACCGTGCCGGGGGTGGGGTACCAGATCGCATGAACCTGCCGTGGCGTCCTCGTCCGCAGCCGACGCTGCGGCTGCGGCTCACCCTCGTGTACGGCGCCCTGTTCTTCGTCGCCGGGCTGACCCTGCTCGGCGTCACCTACCTGCTGTTCAACCAGCAGCTGACCCAGTCCTTCGAGAAACGGGTCGCGTCGGAACCGGGCAAGACCAAGAACTTGTTCTTCGTCCAGGACGGCGTCCTCCTGACGGGCCCCGACGCGGTGGAGTGGCTGCGGCGGCAGGAGCTGGAATTGCGCACCGCGGCCGTCACCTCGCTGCTCACCGAGGGCGCGATCGCCCTGGTCGTGGTCGGCGGGGCGGCGGTGGGGCTCGGGTGGGTGGTCGCGGGGCGGGTGCTCGCCCCCCTGCACCAGGTGACCGACACCGCGCGCAAGATCGCCGCCGCCCCGATGGCCGAGCGCGGCCTGCACGAGCGGATCGCGCTGAACGGACCCCCGGACGAGGTCAAGGAGCTCGCCGACACGTTCGACACCATGGTGGAGCGGCTCGACCACTCCTTCGACGGGCAGCGCAGGTTCGTGGCGAACGCCTCGCACGAGCTGCGTACGCCGCTGACGCTCAACCGGGCGCTGGTCGAGCTGGCCATGCACCGGCGTACCGCCTCGCCCGACGTCAAGGAGCTGGGCGAGAGCCTGCTGGAGATCAACGCCCGGCACGAACGCCTCATCTCGGGCCTGCTCCTGCTCGCCAGGTCCGAACAGGAGATCGCGGACCGGTCGCCGCTGGACCTGGCGGACGTGGTGACGCACGTGGTCGAGCAGACCGCCGGGGAAGCCTTCGACTCCAAGATCACCGTGTACGAGGTCGCCGCGCAGGCACCCACCACCGGCGACGCGCTGCTGCTCGAACGGCTGGTGCACAACCTGGTCGAGAACGGCATCCGGTACAACCTGGACGACGGCACCGGATGGGTGCGGGTCGTGAGCCGTACCGTGGGGGATGGCAAGGTCGAGGTGGAGGTCAGCAACACCGGGCCGAGCGTGCCGCCGTACGATATTCCGCAGCTGTTCAAGCCCTTCCACCGGCACGCCGCCGAGCGGGTGGTCACGGGCAGCAGCGCGGGGCTGGGGTTGTCGATCGTACGGTCGGTGGCGATCGCGCACGGCGGAGACGTCCGGGCGAAGCCCCGCGACGGCGGCGGCCTGATCGTGACCGCCTCCCTCCCCCGCCGCTAATCGCGCATTCGTCACCACGATTGCCCTCAGCGAAGAGACTGCCCTGAACCGGGACGTTCGCCCGCAGGATTGAGGCGCGGGAGTGGGGCCGTAACGTGTTAGACGTCCAGATATGTGCGAGGAGCAGCGATGACGGCGGAGCCGATTGTGGTCGTGGGTGCGACGGGCAAGACCGGTCGGCGGGTCACGTCCCTGCTGCGGCAGCGCGACGCGGACGTCCGCGCGGCCTCGCGCCGCGGCCCGACGCGTTTCGACTGGAACGACCCCGGCACCTGGGAGCCGGCCGTGCGCGGGGCAGGAGCCGCCTTCCTGGTGGACTCCCAGGGCGCCGACGCTCCGGCCCAGTTGCGCGCCTTCGGGAAGTTCGCCCTGGCCAACGGCATGCGGCGGCTGGTGTTGCTGTCGTCCCGCGACTGGGCGGTGTCGGGCGGCGACGAGGCCCTGGCCAGCGAGCGCGCGATCCAGGAGTCGGGCGCGGAGTGGACGATCCTGCGGGCGACCTGGTTCGCCCAGAACTTCAGCGAAGACCCCCTCCTGAGCGACCCGATCATGGCGGGCGAGGTCAGGCTGCCGACCGGCGACGGCCTCGAACCGTTCATCGACGCCGACGACATCGCCGACGTCGCGGTCGCCACGCTCGTCGAGGACGGCCACGCGCAACAGGTCTACGAGTTGTCGGGGCCGCGACTGCTGTCGTTCGGGGCCGCGGTCGCCGAGATCGCCCGGGCCACGGGACGCGACATCGCCTACGTCCCCGTGACTCCTGAGGAGTACGCGGCGCACCTGACAGGACGCGGCGGCGCACCTGATCACGTGGAGCTGGCGAACACGTTGTTCGGCTGGATCAGGGACGGCCACAACGCGCACCTGTCGGATGGAGTGCGGCGCGTCCTGGGCCGCGAGCCACGCGACTTCACCGACTACGTCAAGGCCACGGCCGCCACCGGCATCTGGAACCCCTGACGGCCATCGGATCGACCTGCGCGTGCCCTACGACCGGATCGAGGAATCCTTCGCGGGGATCGTGTCTCCATTCGAGAGATCTCCCGCGCGGGCCGTGTCTTCGTTCGTGCCAGGCGTGTCCGGATTCGCCGCCGAAGAGCCGTCGTGTCGAATCCGCCAGACCGCGGGCACCAGCAGTGTGCTGACTGTGCCGAGCACGGCTACGGCGGCGCTGGTCAGGAGCACGGGGCCGGTGCCGAACGTGGCCGCCGCCGGCCCCGCCAACGCCATGCCGAGCGGTGCGGCCACGATCCCGCCGAGCATGCCGACGGAGCTCGCCCGCGCCACGAACTCTTCGGGGAGGTGCTGCTGGATGGCAGTGGTCTGGATGACGTTGTGGACCACCAGTTGCAGACCCGCCGCGACGCCCGCGATGGCCAGTTGCCAGACGGCGGCGGGTAACGCCAGCAGTGCGGGGAGCGGGGCCATCAGCAGGAACACCAGGACGGCCGCGACCATAGGCCGCGCGGGCCGCCAGCGCGCGCTGAGCAAACCCCCGGCCAGACCCCCGACGGCGTAGGCGATGCCGATCGCCGACCAGGCCGGGGCTCCGCCGAGGTGCTGGTCGGCGACGTACGGGCCGAGCACCAGGATCGGAGAGATCACGAGCGCGTTCGTGAGCGCGACGTGGACGATCCAGACCGACAACCAGGGGCGCCTGCCGACCTCGGCGAGCCCTCCTGCGACGCTCGCCAGCAGCCCGCGGGCCGCCTGCGGCCGTTCGGCGGCGAGGGCTCGGGGCAGGCGGTAGAGGAAGGCCACGCTCACCAAGAACGTCAGCGCGTCGATCAGGACCGCCCACCCCGGCCCGACCAGCGCCACCAGTGCTCCGGCGACGCCCAGGGCCAACATCGAGGTCGTGCTCCTGGAGATCGAGATCAGGGAGTTGGCCGCCTGCAGCTGCTCCTTGCCGGCCAGTGAGGCGATGAGTCCCACGGCGGCCGGGTTGAAGAAGGCCGATCCCGCGCCGGCGACGAGTTGCAGGACCACCAGCATCCAGATCTGCGCGGTGCCCGTGAGCAGCAACACCGCCGTGACGCCGTGCGCCGCGAACCTCGCCAGGTCGGCGAGCAGCATGACGGTACGGCGGGCGAACCGGTCGCCGATCGCGCCGCCCAGCAGGGTGAGCAGGATGACGGGCAACCGGGTGCTCAGCACCACGATGCCCAGGTCGACCGGCGATCCCGTGAGATGCAGCACGGCGAACGCGATCGCGAGGGGCGTCAGCGAGTCCCCGAACGCGGACGCCGTCTGGCCCAGGTAGTAGCGGCGGAAATCCCCGGCGGCCAATGGCGAGAAGATCGACCTCACCGGCCGCCGCCCATCCCCCCGGGCACCGGACGCTCCGCCGGCATCCCACCCACTCGACACCCACCCTCACCGCCGACGTTGAGAGTGTCGGACACGCCGGCCTCGCCGCCGGCGCTTGGCACACCGGGCGCGCCGCCTCGCGGTCGTTGCCGGGCGGCTGCGGCTCGGCTGTGGTCGAACAGCCGGGGTCGGGCACGGGGCACCTCTTTCCGAACGGTCCCATCGGCACGCGACCGTGGTGGCCGGCGCTGGTCGGGAAGATCCGGTGGCTACCTTGCCAGTCGCCACCGACAATCTGGGGTTCGGTGAGCGCCGGCGGTCCGGATCTGCCTGGAGGTGCCCGGCCTCGTGCTCACGGCGGCGGCGAAGGCTCACCGTGAGCGCGTGGTCTTCCTAAGAACGGTCTCGGACGTAGTAGTGGCCGAGAGTGTCGTCGTACCGGCCGGTTGGACGGCAGCAGCGGCGGAAAGCGCCGTCCTGAGCCGCAGGGGCACGGGTCGTTGCCGCCGAGCTTCTCGATCAGCTCCTTGTCGCGGCCGACGCGCCGGTCGCCGCGCTTGACCTGGGTCTCGCTAGAGGGAACCCCCGGCGGCGCTTGCTGGTCGGCTCAAAAGGACATCTCGTCGCGGTGCATGGCGGGCCTCCTCGGGTCCGTGGTCAACGCCTGTCACGATAGATCGTCCGTACGCGGCGGCGCGATCGTTTTTCCGGTCGCGGCGTAGTGCGAGTCGACGGCGGGCTGGCCGGTGTAGTTGGGTCCGGCCTGGTCGTTCGCGCCCAGGTAGCGGTACGGAAGGTCGATGGGGCCGCGGCCGTGGCGGCTGATTCTCCGGGTACGCCCGTCGTACTCTCCCTGAACCCCCTGAACCCCTCTGAACCGCTCTGAACGCAGTGCGGCCAGAGCGCGCCCCGCAGGGGTGCCGTCAGTGAGGCGGATGCTCCAGAGGTCGAGGTTCGCGACGAAGAGTCCTCGGTGAGCCAGTCGGCGGCCCTTGTCAGGATGCCTAGCTTGTCACCCACGTAGTGCAGGCCGTGTATGCAGGTGATGAGGTCGAACGGGGTGTCCGGGCGCCAGCTCGCGGTTGTAGCTCGGGGGGCGGCGCTCGCGGTTCATGAGGGAGTTGGCCACCACCGAAGATCGTTCCAGCTCGTCATCCGTGGCCAGGGGCATGATCTCGCCACTCTACGGCCCTGCGGGCGGGGTTTGGCGGAAGATTTCCTACAGGTGGATAACTTCACTACAAATGCGGAAATGAGTCGCTATCGTACGTAAAGATCCACCGCACCCGTCGCAGGAGTCACTTCTCTCGTGACTCCTCCGCTCCCTGAAGGGAGAGGCTTCTCGCGATGCCGCTTGCGCAGCCTGGCGAAGGGCAAGCCCTGCCCTCAAGATGTTGATCGCCGCGTTGACGTCGGCGTGCGCCACGTGGCCGCACGCCGTACACCGGAACTCGGCCTGGGTTGGGCGGTTGTCCTTCGCGCAGTGCCCGCACCGGGCACAGCTGCGAGAGGTGTTGCGGGGATTCACTGCGATCAGCTCTCGACCGGCGTTCACGATACGAAGGTCCTCATGCACGATCACGTCGTAGGCACGCACCAGCGCCAGCGCCGCCTTGTGCGCCCCGTCGAGCCGTTGCCGCCGAACCTTCGCATGCAGCGCGGCCACCCCGACCACGGCCTTACGCCGCCGTCTGCCGCCGCGCTTCTTACGGGCGAGATCTCGTTGCGCGACGGCCAGCCGATCGGCGGTCGCGGCCAGGTGGCGCGGGTTGGCCACCTGGCCGCCGTCGCTGGTGGTGACCAGCGACGCCACGCCCATGTCGATCCCGGCCACAGCGCCGCTCGCCGCAAGCGGCTCGGCGGGAACGTCCTCACACGACAGCACGACGTACCAGCGGGAGCCCTCCCGCTTGGCGCTGATCGTCTTGACCCGGCCGCGCACCGTGCGGTGCTGGTGGACGCGCACGTGGCCGATGCCCTGCAGCCGCACGAACGTCGCCGTGGGGTGCTCCGGCCGGGAGTCCCAGCGGCAACCGTCACCGTCCTTCGGCCACTCCACCGTGTCGAACCAGCCGCGCCCCTTAAAGCGCGGGAAACCAGGCGCACGGCCCTGGCGGACCCGCTTGAAGAACGCGCCGAACGCCTTGTCCAGGCGGCGCAGCGTGGCCTGCTGGGAGGAGAACGACCACCGGCCCAGCCCGCCCGGGTCGTCGGCCCGGATGTGCTTCAACTCCCCGGACTGATCACCGTAGCGGACGGTGACGCCCGCCTTGCGGTAGGCCGTGCGCCAGTGCTCCAGCGCGGCGTTGTACAACTCCCGATGATCTTCGACGCACGCGGCGAGCGCAGCGGCCTGCTTGCTGGTGGGACGCAGCAAGAACTTGAACGACCTGCGCACACCCACCTCCCATGCTCGGTAACGAGATCACCACGCTATCGGCAGGCACCGACAAAATCCGAAGGGAGGGAGCGCGGACTCCGCCGCCAGCCGAAGCAGGCGATCCCCTCCGCGCAAACTTGATGGCGCATGTCGAACCGCTGCGGGAGGACGATCCGGCGGCGGTAGGGGTATACCGTCTGCTCGGCCGGTTGGGCGCGGGCAGGGGACCGTTTACCTCGGTCAGGCGCCTGACGGCCGGCCGGTGGCGGTCAAGGTGCTGCGCCACAGCGCGGGGTTCGACGACAGGTTCGCCAAGGAGATCGCCGCGGCGCGCCGGGTGGAGCCGTTCTGCATCGCGCAGGTGCTGGACGCGTCGCTGGGGCGGCAGCCGTACATCGTGACCGAGTACGTCGAGGGCCCCTCCCTCCAGCAGGCGGGCCGTCACACCGGGGCGGACCTGCAGCGGCTGGCGGTCGCCACGGCCACGGCGCTGGCCGCCATCCACCAGGCGGGCGTCGTGCACCGGGACTTCAAACCCGCGAACGTACTGCTCGGCCCCGGCGGACCCCGCGTCATCGACTTCGGCATCGCCCGCGCCATGGACGACGCCGTGACCCATACCAGCGGCATCGTGGGGACGCCCGCGTACATGGCGCCCGAACAGCTGGCGGGCCAGGGGGTCGGGGCGCCGGCCGATGTGTTCGCGTGGGCGTCGGTCATGGTGTGGGCGGCCAATGAGACGCCGCCGTTCGGGCAGGACACGCTGCCTGCGATCATCAACCGGATCCTGCACAACGAACCGCAGCTCGGGGATCTGCCGCATCCGCTGCGTTCGATCGTGTACGACTGCCTGGCGAAGGATCCGCGGGCCCGGCCGACGATGCGGGACGTGCTGCTGCGGTTGTTGAGCGGGCAGAACGCTCAGCCGCCCATGTCTGCGCCAGGGGCGGCGCCGGGGCAGGGGCAAGGGTGGTCAGGACCTGGACCAGGGCCGACACCAGGGCTGTGGCCGGGGCCGACCCCGATGGCGGGGCCCGGACCGGCACCGATGGCGGGCCCTGGGCTCGGACCGGGACCGATGCCTGGGCCGATGGCGGGTGGTCGGAAGCGGAGCGGCATCCCCACGGCCGTGGCCGTGAGCGTCGGCGTGTCGGGCGTCGTGGTGGCGGCCCTGGTCGGCGGCGTCGTGTGGCTGGCCCCCTGGTCGACCCGACCGGACTCATCGCTCGCCGCCGCCTCCCCGAGCCCCTCCGCCCAGCTCACGACAGGCCCGGAGACCACACGCCCGGAGACAACAACCCCGAAGACGACACGACCACCGCGCAAATCCACCCGCAAACCGACAAGCACCCCCACGAGTAAGGCCACCCCCAAGACCACGCCCTCGTCCGAACGCCCAACCCCCACCCGAACCACCAAGAAACCGGTCACCGTCGCCAAAGTCAGCATTCTCGCGATCGAGCTGTCCGGGGGCCCGGGCCAGGCTGACGCGGACGGCTGCTACATGCCTCCCCTGCACTTCCAGACGCGCGTGGAGTCGAGCCGTCCAGGCATATGGCTCTCGTACGCGTGGGATGTGGACGGCAAGACGGTAGATGGCAGCAGAATATGGGTGCCGAGGGACGACTACACGGCGTTCGTGACCTCAGGGCAGTACATGCTCAAAGCCGGCACCCACACGGTCACCCTGCGGGTCACGTCCCCGTCCACGGCGCGGAAGAGCGTCTCGGTCAACGTCTGTGCCCTGGAAACCTGGTGACGTCGCAAGCCATCGGCCCCTACAAGATCGTCAGGCAGCTAGGCGAGGGCGGCCAGGGGGTGGTCTACCTGGCCTCCGCCCCCGACGGCACACCGGTCGCCATCAAGGTGCTGCGCGAAGGCGTTCCCGGGGACGGCCGCTTCGCCAAGGAGATCGCGGCCGCGCGGCGGGTGGAGCCGTTCTGCATCGCGCAGGTGCTGGACGCCTCGCTGGGCGCGCGGCCGTACATCGTGACCGAGTACGTCGAAGGCCCCTCCCTCCAGCGGGCGGGCCGCCACACCGGGGCCGACCTGCAACGACTGGCCGTAGCCACCGCCACCGCCCTGGCCGCCATCCACCGGGCCGGAGTCGTGCACCGCGACTTCAAACCGGCGAACGTCCTGCTCGGACGCGACGGGCCGCGCGTCATCGACTTCGGCATCGCGCGGGCCATGGACGACGCGGTCACCCGTACCAGCAGCATTGTGGGCACGCCCGCGTACATGGCGCCCGAGCAGTTCGCGGGCGCGGCCGTCGGCCCGCCCGCCGACGCGTTCGCCTGGGGCTCCGTCATGGTGTACGCGGCCACCGGCACCCCGCCGTTCGGCAACGACTCCCTGCCCGCGGTGCTCAGACGGATCCAGTACGACGAACCGCGGCTGGGCACCGTGCCCGAGCCGACGCGCTCGATCGTGTACGCCTGCCTGGCCAAGAACCCCGCCGCCCGCCCGACCATGCAGGACGTCCTCTTCCACCTCATCGGCGGCCACACCCCCACACCGGTCGGCCCCGCCCAGGCACCGTCCCAAGCCGCTTGGCCCTCCCAGCCCCAGGCCGGTCCGGCGTGGGGCGGCCCCGGGCAGGCACCGCCACTGGCCGGTCCGGCCGACCGCACCGGCCCCACGCACCCGCCCTCCCGCGGCCGACGAGGTCCCGCCTTCCTGGCGGCCGGGATCGCGCTCACCGTAACCGGCGCCCTGGCCGCCGCCTGGGTCTGGCTACCCATCTCGCCAGGTCAGACCAGCACCACCCCAACCCCTTCCCACACCTCCTCCCCCTCGGCCACCCGGGCGAAGGAGTCCGCCAGAGCCCTGAGCCCGACCTCCCACCCTCCAACCACCGAACCCACCAAAAGACCCACCTCGGAGCCCACCGCAAAACCCACCACCGCAAAGCCCACCACCGCCAAACCGACCACGACTGCCAAGGCAGGCGGCGTGAAATCGGTGTCCTTCACCTACGAGGGCATCAGGCTGGGAGACTGCTGGCGCTACGACATGAACATCTGGGCCAACGTCTCGGCCACCGGCACCTACAGCTACCGCTGGCTGGTCAACGGCCAGAACCAGGGCAGAAAGGTAGGCACGTCGTCGTCGAGACCCCTGCTCCCCTCGATCGTGTGGAAGCAGGCCGGTACGTACCGAGTGGTTTTCCAGGTGGTCACCCCGACGAGCACCCAGAAGAGCGTCACCGTGAACATCTGCGACTTCGACAAAGGCTGGTGACTCAGCGCCGCCACTCGGTGGCGTCCCAGTCCTTGCCCAGGAGTTCCGCCGCGTCCGCGTGGTCAGGGGAGTCCTGGCCGGCCAGGGCCTCCAGGAGGTGGCGGTAGGCGTGTACGCCGCCGCAGTCCTCCGGCGGGCAGGCGCCCTGTCCCGCCAGCACCCGCGGCGTGTTCGACGACGGATCCACCACCGCGACCTCCTCCACGGTCACCGTGTGCGTCCAATCGTCGCCGAAGTCGTAGCGGTAGACCAGGGACTGGCCGGGTTCGTTCGCCAGCATCGGGAGCACGGTCTCGTCCGCACGCGGCTCCTCCCCGGCTCGCGGGTCGAGGATCTGGGCGCCGTCGATCTCGAACGCGTACATATGGTCGCCGTCCCAGCCCATCGCGTCGACGAGCACCTCGTGCAGGGAGTCCAGGCGGATCCTGGACGGCACCGCCACCTGCCGCCACACCGGCGGCTCGCAGTGGTCGAGTTCCACCCTGAGCGTCAGCCGCCCGCGGTCGGGCACGCTCGCCTGGCCGAAACCCGGGCGGCCGCAACACTTCTTGTACTTGGCTCCCGTGCCGCACCAGCAGGGCTGGTTACGCTCGGGCGGCCATCGTACGTCGCCCGCCTCGTCCACCTCCTCCACCAGCGCCACCCTGGTGCTGCGGCGGGCCGGATCGGCACCCGTCGTGCCGGCGAACTCCAGCAGCGCGTCGATGGTGAGCGGCACCACCGACACCTGCCCCATCTCGGACGTGTCGGCCAAGGCCGCCTGGAGCTCACGCCGGTAGTCCTCGTGGGCGTCGGGATAGGTGCCGTCCAGCAGGTTCTCGGCCAGTCCCCTGGTGAACTCGGCCAGGGGGAGGTAGGCCACCCTGAACCTGTGCTTGTCTGGCGGCATCGCGCGCTTGCCCCGCGGGGTCGAGCCGAGCCGCGAGCGCGTCACCTCCTCCAGGATGTTCCGGAGGCGTTCGGCGGCGGCCCGCGCGTGCTCCGGGTCGGGGCTGCGGTCCATGATCTCGGTTGCCTCGTCGGGCAGGCCGAGCTCGGTCATCAGCTCGATGCCTTCCCTGGCCAGCGCGATGCCCTGCTCTTCCGCGCCGCCGTCGGCCAGGGCCGAAGGGGCGATCAGGTAGAAGTGCGGGTCCCGCTCCGCGGGGGGCAGCAGGCTCAGGGACGCGTGCAGAGAGGTCAACTCCTTGACCGCTTCGTCGCCTTCCCGCAACGACGCTCGCAGTGCGCCGAGCCCGAACCGTTCCCGGGGATGTGCGTCGATCACCGCGGTCAGCATCTCCACAGCCTCGGCGGGCTCCTCGTAGAGCTCCACGCCGTCCCATGCGTAGGAGAACACGCTGGAATCTCCCTGCGCGCGCGGGTCCAGCAGGGCCTCCAGCAGCACGTCGCGTGCGGCCTCGACGTCCTCGTCCGCGCCGAACGCCTCGTCGATGAGGTCGTGGAGATCCAGGGGGTGGAAGAATTCATCGGGAATCACGCGAACAGTTTTCCACGCCCTCTGCCCGCCCATGCCGGGTTCCGTGACAGCTCGCCAGGGGTAATTATCGGTCGTTCAGGGCAAATATCGCATCATGTCCGGAAAGGCGGATACCCCTTCATGACCACGATCCCCCGGTTCCATCTGGCCGTCCCCGTCGACGACCTGGACGCGGCCCGCCACTTCTACGGCGACCTCATGGGTTGCGCGCAGGGCCGCAGCTCCGACACGTGGATCGACTGGAACCTGCACGGACACCAGTTCGTCACCCACCTGGCGCCGGGCCGCTCGGCGCAGGTGCACAACCCGGTCGACGGCCACGACGTGCCCGTCCCGCATTTCGGACTAATCCTGACAATTCCGGAATTTCATAAATTGGCCGACAGGTTCCGCGAGGCGGGCACCGCGTTCGTCATCGAGCCGTATCTGCGCTTCGAGGGGTTGCCCGGTGAGCAGTGGACGATGTTCCTGCTCGATCCGGCGGGCAACGCCATGGAGTTCAAGGCGTTCGCGGACGATTCGCAGGTGTTCGCCGTATAGCCGAGACCATCGCCCTGGTCGCCCTAAGATCACCCTCGAACCGTTCGCCCGGAGCACCCCGCTTCCGTCACCGTGTGAGCAGTTCCTCGAACGTGGTGGCGGGGTGCCCGGTAAGGGCGGGGATGCCGTCGCTGACCCCTTCGAGCTCCCCGGCCGCGATCGCGAGATACGTCGACACCCACGCCTCCACCTGCCAGTCGGGCGCGTTGTAGGACTCGCGGGAGGCGTACGCCTCTTGGAGGGTCTCGGGGTGGTACGTGATGGTCCGGCCGGTCGCTTTGCTCAGCGTGGCGGCGACCTCGTCCAACGTCAGCGCCTGCGGCCCGGTGAGGTCGTAGGTGGCGCCTTCGTGCTCACCCGGGCTCAGCAGGACCGTGGTCGCCGCCTCGGCGATGTCGTCCTGGGCCACGGCCGCGACCCTCCCCTGCCCGGCGGGGCCACGGATCACGCCGTCGTCGCCGGCCATGAGGGGCAGGAAGTCGGCGTACAGGTTGTCGCGCAGGAACGTGAACGGCAGGCCGCTGTCGCGGATGTACTGCTCGGTCGCCCAGTGGTCACGTGCCAGCGTGAACGCCGCCTGCTGCGCGGCGCCGTAGAACGAGGTGTAGACCAGGTGTGTCACGCCGGCGTCGCGGGCGGCGTCGACGAACGTACGGTGCCGATCGAGGCGGTCGGCACTCTCCGCCGCGGACACGAACAACACCGTCGAGGCGCCTTCGAGAGCTTGCCGCATCGCCTCCGGGTCGCCGTAGTCGGCGCTGACCGCGGTCGCGCGTTCGAGCGGGGCGACGCGGTCGGCGTGTCGCGAGACGAGCCGCTGCTCGACTCCGGCGGACGCGAGCAGCGCGGCGACCCGGCCGCCGAGCCGACCGGTGGCGCCCGTGGTGACGATGAAGCTCATACGGTCACCCTATTTTCCGTGCGCCACCGACCACTCGACCGGCGTCCGGGCATGTCAAAGTGCGAACGCCGCTTTGGTCCACGTGTACTGGGCGTCGAGCACCTCTCCCAGCAGGTCGAACAGCTCTCCCTGCGGCTCCCCCTCGATTCGGGAGGGCGCGCCGTACCGGCCTGACGGGTCCTGCTCGGCCACCAGCACCACCTGCGTGCCCGCCCGGTCCGTCCCCAGCGCCACCGCCACCTCCCGCGCGTCCACGCACGACTGCGCATCGCCCTCGCGGTAATAGCCCTCGATCAGGTTCGCCAGCAGCGCGCGGGCCGCCTGACTGTGCTCCGGTGCCATCGCTCGCGCCGGGACCACGAGCACCGTCGCGTCCACCCGCATGGCGGCCGCCACCCGTTGACGCGACGCATCGAACGACTCCTTCGGCGGCACCGGGTGCGCCCGCATCGAGTCGGCGACGATCCGGAGCATGGTCGCCGGGTCGAGGGCCGCCGCCTGCGGGGGAAGGTCACAACGTAGGTACCCCACCAGCGGAAACGGCGGATCCGGCAGCGTGTTGTAACCGAGGAAGAGCCTCGGCCCGTCATCCGCGTCGGACGGGGAGGTCAGCGCGCCGTGCGCCACCTGCCCCAGTCCCCCACGCTCATGGTCAGGAAGGCCATTGGCCGACTGCAACATCGACATGCACATATTGTTGCAGATCGATTACCTAGAGTTGACTCTTCCATGCGCAACTCGTACCCGACGTCTGAGAGCGCGAACGCTAGTCGCGCATAGCACGGATCAGTACGGGCATCGCGACCAGCAGGGCGATCCCGCGCAGCACACCGGCGACGGGGTAGGCCACGCGCAACCCGAACGCGTGCGCCACCAGCCCCCCGACCAGCGCGCCGAGTGGGATCAATCCCCATCCGAGCATCCTGTAGACGCTGTTCACCCGGCCGAGCATCTCGGACGGGACCGTCTGCTGCCGGAGGCTGACGGTCACGACGTTCCAGAGCGTGATGACGAAACCGTTGCAGGCCAGCAGGACGCCGAGCACGATCGCGTTCGGGCTCAACCCGATCCCGACGAAAATGACCACGTTCGTGGCGAGCGCAGCGAGTAGTGCGGGAAGCGCACCGAACCTCGTGATGATGCGCGCACTGACCAGGCCGCCGAGCAGGCTGCCTATCGCCGCGCCGGCGAGCAGCAAGCCGTAGCCACGCTCGTCGAGGTGCAGCGTCTGGGTCGCCAGCAGGACGAGTGTCGCGTTACCGAGTTGGAAGCAGAAGGTGTTGACACCGAGCAGCACCGCGAGGGTGCGCAGCAGCCGGTGACGGGCCAGCCAGCGCAAACCCTCCGCGATCGCCGTGCGCATCGGATGGTGCGTGATCCGCTGGGGCGGGCGCCTGGGCAGCGTCGCCAGCAGCGCGGCGGACAGGGCGAACGAGCCGGCGTCCATCCCGAACGGCACCGCCACGGCCACCGCGAAGAGCAGGCTACCGATCGGTGGGCCCAGGAATTGCAGGCCGATCGTGATGATCGTCTGCTGGTGACCGTTCGCCCTGTGCAGCAGGGGCTTCGCGACGATGTCCGGCAGGATCGCCTGCGCCGCGTTGGCGAAAACGATCTCGCACGCCCCCAGCCCGAACGCCATGATCGCGAGCACCGGAATGCCGATGTGACCGAACGCGGCAAGGACCGCGATGACGCCGACGATCACTCCCTGGATCGCCTGCGAGCGCCACATGAGGCCGACGCGGTCGTACCGGTCGACGAGCGCGCCGGCGGGGAGGGACAGCAGCAACCAGGGCAGGTACGTCGCGGCGGATATGACCGACACGAGCCGTGGATCGCGCGTGATCGTGACGGCCAGCAGCGGAACAGCCGCGGCGAACGCCCCAT
Organism: Nonomuraea marmarensis; assembly: GCF_043197025.1. Taxonomy (NCBI): domain Bacteria; kingdom Bacillati; phylum Actinomycetota; class Actinomycetes; order Streptosporangiales; family Streptosporangiaceae; genus Nonomuraea; species Nonomuraea marmarensis. The sequence continues at coordinate 150 of NZ_JBICRM010000015.1, read as the reverse complement.
TACCGATGTTGTTGATACCCGTCGGACCCTGGTGGCTTATTCGTGATCACGAGGCAAGGGCGAGTTCCAGCCGGGCGAGGTGGCTGGTGCGGGTCCGATCGAGTGGGTGGTCGTTCCACCAGGCGTCCAGCCGGATCAGGTTTAACGCGA
>NZ_JBICRM010000142.1:0-632 GCF_043197025.1 Nonomuraea marmarensis | reverse complement strand
CCCGCAATCACGTCAAGAGCCTGGAACGCCTCGGCTATAAGGTCACCATCGAGTCGATAGCTCCAGATGAGGAACACCTGCCGCTGACTTCAACCGGCTGACAACCACCCGGGACTGATCCAACGGCGCCCCACCCGCGCCGCCGGATACTGCCGCCTGCCCAGCTGAGGTCCTGTTTTCGGACTAGTTGCTGTTGTACGCCAAGTTTCCGCTACAGTGGGGGGCGCGACTTCAGGTCGTACGCGGGTGTAGTTCAATGGCAGAACATCAGCTTCCCAAGCTGACAGCGCGGGTTCGATTCCCGTCACCCGCTCTCAGTATGAAAGCCCGGGTGACGGCTTGTGTCTGGGCTGACGTGGTCGAAGTTCTGAACTACTTGGCTGTAGATCGGCACGCCCCACTTCCTCGACAGCCTCAGCTCACCGACTCGCGAATGATCAGGGCGGAATATGCCGACCTCCAGTCATCCTGAACCCGCCAGACGCACGATTGTCGGGATAACGCTCGGGTCGGCATAAGACCCCTTCGACTTGACCCACATCGAAGTACGGCTGGGCGGCAAGCCAGTGGGGGCGGCCAGACCGTTCACGATCGGGCGGCACGCCCACCCCAAGGCCCGCCCCGAACTGCCC
>NZ_JBICRM010000141.1:0-728 GCF_043197025.1 Nonomuraea marmarensis | reverse complement strand
GTCATCGGACCACTACCAGGCGCGAGAAGCTATAGCGTTATCGCGACTATTGCCGAGCTTGCTCCACTCTGTCCATGCCGGCAGGTAGTCCACTCGAGATAACGCCCGGGTCGGCATAAGACCCCTTCGACTTGACCCACATCGAAGTACGGCTGGGCGGCAAGCCAGTGGGGGCGGCCAGACCGTTCACGATCGGGCGGCACGCCCACCCCAAGGCCCGCCCCGAACTGCCCCGGTCAGGGCCCGAAGCTCGGCATCCCACGACATAACGAGATGGTAGGTGAGCGAATAGATCACTCACCGACTATGCGCCAACTACGCCCCGCATTCTCCATGTTTACCAAGATCTACAAATGTAGTCGCCGGTATCCGGGGGACGCCATGAGGCGTGAAGATTGGGTGTGGTTGCTCGCCGACGTCGCTGGTACTTGGGGCTGTGAGCCCGAAATGTAGTCTGAACGCCGGGAGCCTGCCTGGGCGGGGGCCAGGTCTCCTTCACCCAGGTGGCGATCTGCTCCTCATCGCGCTCGACGGCCCGGTGCACGGGCACCTGCGGGCTCCAGCCGATCCGATGCAGCAGATAAGACACCCCACGCGGGGTGTAGTCGATGCGGAAGAGCTCCTTGATCAGTGTGGTGACGCGTGCCAGGGTCCAGCGTTGGTCGTCCCAGCCATGCGTGCCTGGTCCGCGGTCGAGCTCGGCCTCCAGTGTGACGATCTGCTCTTGG
>NZ_JBICRM010000140.1:0-503 GCF_043197025.1 Nonomuraea marmarensis | reverse complement strand
GTCCGACACCGCACCAAGGTCACCAAAGGACCCGGCTCCCGCGCCGCCGGCCTGGCCATGGCCTTCAAACTGATCGAATCCGCCCAAGCCCGCTGGCGTGCCGTCAACGGCGCCCACCTCGTCGCCCTCGTCCGCGCCGGCGCCACCTTCATCGACGGCAAACTCGTCGAACGCCCCGAAGAAGCATCAGTCTCCACAGCCGCCTAGAAACCCATGATCCACAGGTCTGATATGAAACGGCCCGTCAAGGGCGCCCCTACCCGCCGCCGCTGCCCTCCAGAGTGTGGATCAACAAGCCACCCACGACCCTCCAGACCGAGACCTCACCACAAACCACACAAGTGGCCTGATGTCTCATTCGGTTTGACAGGTTCCGGGGCGACGAGGTGGGCGCCGTTGACGGCACGCCAGCGGGCTTGGGCGGATTCGATCAGTTTGAAGGCCATGGCCAGGCCGGCGGCGCGGGAGCCGGGTCCTTTGGTGACCTTGGTGCGGTGTCGGAC
>NZ_JBICRM010000139.1:0-506 GCF_043197025.1 Nonomuraea marmarensis | reverse complement strand
GGGGGCCAGGTCTCCTTCACCCAGGTGGCGATCTGCTCCTCATCGCGCTCGACGGCCCGGTGCACGGGCACCTGCGGGCTCCAGCCGATCCGATGCAGCAGATAAGACACCCCACGCGGGGTGTAGTTGTCCGTGGCCATGTAAAAGTCCCCACAGGTGGCCAGTTCGAGGTCACCACTGGTGGCCGGTTTAGGTCCCCACTTCTGCTTCGCGTTGTCCGCGTGTCGTGAGGAGGGGTGTGCCCTGAGCGGTGCACCGACACCACGCGCTCCAGTTCTACGGCCGGGTGAGGGGAAACCGGCTGCAGAAGGCATCATCGCGACACATCAGCAGAAGATCACGGACCTCGACGTGTGTCCCTCGAATTGGCCACCAGGGTCACCAGGGACCCTGGTGGCTTATTCGTGATCACGAGGCAAGGGCGAGTTCCAGCCGGGCGAGGTGGCTGGTGCGGGTCCGATCGAGTGGGTGGTCGTTCCACCAGGCGTCCAGCCGGATCAGGTTTA
>NZ_JBICRM010000138.1:0-510 GCF_043197025.1 Nonomuraea marmarensis | reverse complement strand
CTCTGCCCGCCCCCGGCGCGCACGATGACGAGGCTGACCCGAAAGACCACTCATACCTGTCCCACGGACCAGCCCGCCATCTATGACGCGGACCGCGTAAACAATCATGCGGAGAACGGGGCTAGCTGCAAGGCCGGGTAGTTAAGGTTCGGGCCTGGCCGTCAAGGTTTGTTGGTGTGTGGGTGCTGGGCCGGTGCTGTTGATCGTGATGTTGGTGATCGGTGTGCTGGTCCGGGGGCGGTGGGGGTCGGCTTTCCCCCCCCCCCCCCCCCCCCCCCCCCCCCCCCCCCCCCCCCCCCCCCCCCCCCCCCCCCCCCCCCCCCCCCCCCCCCCCCCCCCCCCCCCCCCCCCCCCCCCCCCCCCCCCCCCCCCCCCCCCCCCCACCCCCCCCCCCCCCCCCCCCCCCCCCCCCCCCCCCCCCCCCCCCCCCCCCCCCCCCCCCCCCCCCCCCCCCCCCCCCCCCCCCCCCCCCCCCCCCCCCCCCCCCCCCCCCCCCCCCCCCCCCCCCCC
>NZ_JBICRM010000137.1:0-525 GCF_043197025.1 Nonomuraea marmarensis | reverse complement strand
GCATCTGGCCACCCTCATCCCCCAGGCCGCCGACATCCTCGCCGGCGAACACGCCGAACGCGGACGCACCCCCGTCCTCATCCTGGACGAAGCACACCTGCTCAACCACGCCCAGCTGGATGCGCTGCGGATGATGACCAACCACGAGCTCGACAGCCGCCAGCCCTTCGCGCTGCTCCTGCTCGGCCAGCCCACCCTCCGCCGCATGATCAAGCTGGGTGTTCTCGCAGCGCTCGACCAGCGGATCTCAGTGAGATACCGCGTTCTTGTGGACCGAACGCCGCAAAGTGTCCAAGGTCGGCACCGTCACCCTGCACCACAACGCCTACGAAGTGGGCCACGAGCTGGCCGGCCGCTACGTCGAGCTGGCCTTCGACCCCTTATGGCAATCTCGCCATAAGGGGTCTTATGCCGACCCGAGCGTTATCCCGACAATCGTGCGTCTGGCGGGTTCAGGATGACTGGAGGTCGGCATATTCCGCCCTGATCATTCGCGAGTCGGTGAGCTGAGGCTGTCGAGGAAGT
>NZ_JBICRM010000136.1:0-609 GCF_043197025.1 Nonomuraea marmarensis | reverse complement strand
GTCATCGGACCACTACCAGGCGCGAGAAGCTATAGCGTTATCGCGACTATTGCCGAGCTTGCTCCACTCTGTCCATGCCGGCAGGTAGTCCACTCGAGATAACGCCCGGGTCGGCATAAGACCCCTTATGGCAATCTCGCCATAAGGGGTCGAAGGCCAGCTCGACGTAGCGGCCGGCCAGCTCGTGGCCCACTTCGTAGGCGTTGTGGTGCAGGGTGACGGTGCCGACCTTGGACACTTTGCGGCGTTCGGTCCACAAGAACGCTTTGAGCTACCCAACGCTCGTCTCAAGTGAGGGGCCCCGTCCTGCGCACAGCAGACATGCGATCTCGACACGCGAATATCAGAATGGCAGTGGCGAAGGCCACGACCCCGCCCTGATCCACCACCCCCACCTCGCGCGTCCTCCACCCGGCTGCCGAGTGTGGAGAGATCTCCCCGGCGCCTCAAGACCGTTCGCCCTCGCTACGCTGCGGGCGCTCCGTCTTGACCCGTCAGGTCGATCTCTCCTGCTCATAGGCCAGGAGGACACACAGGAAAAACGGCACCAAACCATCAGCATTCGGGCCGGTGTGGCTGCAAAGCCTTGACGGGCCGTTTCATATCAGA
>NZ_JBICRM010000135.1:0-697 GCF_043197025.1 Nonomuraea marmarensis | reverse complement strand
TTCAGGGCTCGGTTATCGACCGCCGCTCGAAGTCCTCGACGAATGGTTCGATAATCAGTCGGTTGCGTGATAGAGTCGACCATATAGTTCATTTGGGACGTGTCCGGAAAACGCCGGGCTCCTCACTCTGGTCCGCGCCGGAGCGACCTTCGTCAACGGACTTCTGGTTGAACGACCTGACGATCAGGCCCCGTCCGCAGCCGCCTAGAAACTCTCGATCCACAGATCTGATATGAAACGGCCCGTCAAGGCTTTGCAGCCACACCGGCCCGAATGCTGATGGTTTGGTGCCGTTTTTCCTGTGTGTCCTCCTGGCCTATGAGCAGGAGAGATCGACCTGACGGGTCACCTGCCCCGTCATGGCGGCCTGGTCAGCGAGGGTCATCGTCACTGTCTCGATCGTCCTGTCTCGCCCTGCTTCGCATCAAAAGGACTCATCTGTCCCATGTCTCACACCAGTCTGACAGAGAGGGCCCTCGTCCGCGCCGGCGCCACCTTCATCGACGGCAAACTCGTCGAACGCCCCGAAGAAGCATCAGTCTCCACAGCCGCCTAGAAACCCATGATCCACAGGTCTGATATGAAACGGCCCGTCAAGGCTTTGCAGCCACACCGGCCCGAATGCTGATGGTTTGGTGCCGTTTTTCCTGTGTGTCCTCCTGGCCTATGAGCAGGAGAGATCGACCTGACGGGTCAA
>NZ_JBICRM010000014.1:0-222946 GCF_043197025.1 Nonomuraea marmarensis | reverse complement strand
GCGCCTACCACCACGCCATCGACGACCTCAGCCGCCGCGCTGGAACCGCTGCCTGACCAGCGATCCCAGCTCAACATCCACAAACTTGACTCGATCTTCCCGGCTTCGCCGAATCAAGCCGGGCTAGGCGGGGCGCGCGACACCGTCACCGGCGTGCTCGATCACGACGGCCGCGTTGCCGCACTGCCCGGCCAGGCTGGTGCCGCCGCCCCGCGCCAAGCTCCGCCCTACACTCCGAGCAGGTCGGTGAGGTCGTCCGCGTGTTCCTCCTCCTCTTCCAGGATCGACTCCATGAGCCGCCGCGTCGTCGGGTCGCCCTCGCCGAGCCAGCGGATGATCTCCTGGTAGGTGGAGATGACGATGCGCTCGGCCCAGAGGTTGGCCTCCAGCAGGGCGCGCAGGTCCGTGTCCGCGGGGGCCTGGTAGTCGGTGTGCGAGCGCTGTACGAGCTTGGCGGGGTCGAAGTCCGGATCCCCGCCGAGCTGGCTGACCCGCTCGGCCGCCCGCAGCGCGTGGTTGAGCTCCTCCTTGGCGTGCTCGGTGAACTCCTCGGACACCTGCGCCCGGTCGATCCCCTTGGCCGAGATGGCGTGCCTGGTGTACCTGAGCCAGCACACCACCTCGGTCGCGATCACGTCGTTGAGCACCTTGATGACCTTCTGCGGGTCGTGCCCGAACGTCTCCGTGACCGGTCCTTCGTCCATCTTCTGCCGGACCTGGTCACGGATTCTGGTGACGTCCAGCACGAAGTCGTCGGTCTGAGTCATGTGTGTCCCCATCCTTCCCCCGGTGAGGAGTTCCCCTGGTCAAAGGTAACTTTGAGCGGCCTTCCGCGCGGGTTGCGACACCCCGGGCGGGCTCGGGGCGTACCGGGGCGCGGGAGAATGGCGGGTGATGGACGAGCGGCGCATGATACGGATCTCGAAATACCTGGCCCGGCATCTGCGGCACGATCCGCAGCGCATCGGCCTCACCCTCGACGCCGGCGGCTGGGTGCCGGTGGACGAGCTGTTGCGGGCCGCGGCCGAGCACGGGTTCGCGTTCACGGCCGCGGAGTTGTGGCAGGTCGTCGAGTCCAACGACAAGCGGCGGTACGCGATCGAGGACGGCCGGATCCGGGCCAGCCAGGGGCATTCGGTGCCGGTGGACCTCGACCTGCCCGTCGCCGAGCCGCCCGGAATGCTCTATCACGGCACCGTCGGGCGGTTCCTGGCGGCGATCAAGGAGGAGGGGCTGCGGCCGATGAACCGGCAGCACGTGCACCTGTCGCCCGACCGGGAGACGGCGACGCGGGTGGGGGCCCGGCGGGGCGTTCCCGTGGTGCTGGTGGTGGCGGCGGGGGCGATGCACGCCGACGGGCACGCGTTCCGGCTCAGCGCCAACGGGGTCTGGCTGGTCGATCACGTGCCGCCGGGCTACCTGCGCTTTCCCTCCTGAGCACCCAGCGCGTCGCGGGCGGCCATCAGGGCGAAGCCGAGCAGGTTCAGTCCCTGCCACGTCGCGGGCGAGGCGGCCCGCTCGTCGCCGGCCGCCAGCCCGATGCCCCACACCCGGTCCACCGGGCTCGCCTCCACCAGGTCGGAGTTCGACCACGGGGGGGCACTTCGCCGCGCTGGAGACGCCCGAGGTGATGATCACGGAGCTGCGCGAGTTCTTCCGCTCCCTCTCCTGAGGGTCCCCGGCGGGCTTCGTCTCATTGGCTAGGCTTTCTTCCGGAGGCCACTGATGCGCGCACGCGATCTCGCCGTCGAGTTCCCGACGGTCACCCTGGACACCCCGGCCCTGGAGGCGGCCAGGCTGCTGGCCGAGCGGGATCTGCCCGGGCTCATCCTGGTCGACGCGGCGGGGCGGCCGCTCAGCATCCTGCCCGGCACCCAGGTGCTGCGGCTGGCGGTGCCCGCGTACTGCCAGGACGATCCCGCGCTGGCCCGGGTGGTGGACGAGGCGCACGCGGACCTGTTCCTGCGCCGATTGGGGGGCCGGACCGTGCGCGAGTGCCTGCCCGAGCAGCCCCGTGAGCTGCCGGTGGCCGACACGAAGGCGACCGTGCTGGAGCTGGCGGCGCTGATGGCCCGGACGCGTAGCCCACTGGTGGCCGTGGTCGACGAGGAGCGGCTGGTGGGGGCGGTCACGTTGCAGTCTCTGCTGGACCACGCGCTCGAGATCTGACCTGATCACTGGTCGCTCGCGTAGCCGACGGCGAAGGCGCGCTTGAGGTAGTCCCACGCGGGCGCGGTGAGGAGGCCCTTCGTCGCGGACTCCGCGCCCTCGGCGTCGATCTTGCCGTAGAGGGCCGACACGACGGTCCTGTCGCCGCCCGCCAGCCCGGACACGGCCTCGGTCCAGCGGCGCGCGAGCTCCTGAACGGCCGGATCCGCCGGGTCCGTGCCATGCCCGGCATGAGCATCCGCCTCGGCGGCCAGGCCGGTGAGCTGCCGCAGCCGGCCGCCGAATCCCTCCTGTCCGAGCTCCTGGTGCCGTTCCTCGAACCGGGCGAGTTGTTCGGGTGTGAAGTGCTTGGCCTGCATCATCGCCTCCATCGTCGCTATGAGCTGGTCGATCGACGGCTCCCTGGCGGAGCCCAGCGCCTCGGCGATGCCGAGCAGCCGGCGGTGCAAGGCGCGTTGCCCGGCCAGCTGCCGTTCGACCTGTTCGAGCTGCCGCCGGATGGTCGCGTGGAGATCGGCGCCGTCCAGCGAGTCCGCGATCTCGCCGAGCGGCAGCCGCAGCTCCCGCAGCGCCAGGATCCGGTACAGGCGTCGTACGTCGTCGCCGGTGTACAGGCGATGGCCGGCCGCCGAACGCTCGGCCGGGCACAGCAGTCCGATCTGGTGGAAGTGGCGCAGGGTCCGCACGGTCACGCCCGTGGCGGCCGCGAGTTCGCCGATCTTCCAGCGCCGTTCGTTCACATCGATCACCTGCCGACGACGGTAGGACCTGACGCCGCGTCATGCGCAAGCTCGGGCGTACCCGCGTCGTAGGGTGGTCGTATGGTGAGGACCGCGGCACGACAGCCCGTACCCACTCGGCGCGCGGACGCCGAGCGCAACATCGCCGCGATCCTAGAAGCCGGGACCCGGCTGCTCAGCGCCGATCCCACCGCCAGCGTGGCCGACATCGCCAAGGCCGCCGGGGTGGGCCGGGTCACGCTCTACGGCCACTTCCCGTCGCGGGAGGCGCTGGTGGACGCGGTGCTCGACCACACGGTCGACATGGCCGACGCGGCGCTGGGGGACGGGGAGATCGACACGGCGCCCGCGCCGGAGGCCATGGCCGGGCTGCTGCGGTCGTCCTGGGAGATCCTCGACCGGCATCGCCGGCTGTTCGTGGCCGCCGACCGGGTCCTGGCCACGGAGCGGATCAGAGAGCACCATGACCGGCCGCTGCGGCGGGTCGAGCGGCTCATCGCGCGGGGGCAGGATGACGGCGACTTCCGTACCGACCTGCCGTTGCCGTGGCTGGTGACGACGTTCTTCTCGATCATCCACAGCGCCGCGCAGGAGCGGGAGGCGGGACGGCTCTCGCCGGAGGAGGTCGAGCAGGTGCTGACCAAGACGATGTTGTCGCTCCTCGCCCCGAAACCCTGAGCGCGCGTAGTGATGCGGGCCGAGCCGCCGGCGTACGGGAAGCAGAACAGGCGCGGTGCCGCGCCGGAGGGCGGGTGAGCGATCATGTGGCGAAACTACCGAGCCGATGAGACTCCAGCCCTCCGTCCCAGCCACACGGCGGCCGCGATGCCCGCCACGAGCACGGCCACCGCCGGCACCAGCTCCCACCCCGACCCGGCCAGCGCGGGGAAGTGGGACTCCACCATTCCGGCGGAATTCTGCGCCGCGTGGAAGATCAGCACGGGGATCAGCGAGCCCGCCGTGCTGTTGAACAACCAGGTGAAGACGCAGGCCAGGGCAAGCACCGAGATCAGGAACAACCCGATCTCGACCGCGCTCCGGCCCAGCAGCGCGGGCAGATGCCAGGGACCCCACAACACCCCGATGACCAGGCTGGCCCGCAACGGCGTCGTGTGCTCCAGCAGCCTCGGCAACGCGAACCCGCGCAGCCCCGGCTCCTCCCCCATCGCTCCGCGAAGCAGCAGGAAGACGATGAAACCATGGTCGAGCCCGATCAGAGAGGCCGCCACGAGGTCCGTACTCACCTGGAACGACGGCAACCCGCCCGCGGCGGCCACACCCAGGGCGTACCAGCCCAGCGGCAGGAACGCGACCAGATACCAGTACCACCGGACCCGCCACCGCACGAGCCTGCGCCCCAGCTCGGCCAGCCCGGCCCGCCCCCGCACCGCCACGATGACCGCCACCCCGGCGAGGCTGAAGGCGAAGTCCTGCACCCGCGTGATCCCGTAAACCACCCATTCGGGAACGGCCAGCCGCGTCCCGTCGAAGTCGAAGACCTCGCCCATCGCATGCAGCCGCCGCCAGTCCGGCAACCCCGACCGCCGCGCGATCACGTCCAGCACCGGGATGAGCCCCCAGGTGATCGTGTACGCCAGCACGAAGAACACGACCAGCGGCCAGTCGATCCGCCGGACGTAACTTCGGATCCTGCGGTGCGTACTTTTGATCATGCTGTTCACCTGACGGCCCGACTCCAGAGGAACGGGAAAGCGGATCGAGGAGACCACCGCGTCCCGGACGCCTCCCCCATTGCTACCGCACGAGGCACCAGCGCGCTTCCCGGGCCGGCTCGGCCGGGGGATCGCCCGCGGGCTCGCTGCCCCGCCCTCCGCCACCGGCCGCCGGTCCGGCTTCGTCCTCAGATGCCTCTCCTACCGCCCAGGCACGTCCACCGGACCTGGCCGAGGCGCCGACGGGGCCGCACTCGGACTCGGTCCGCCCGCCCGGCCGATTCCCCTGGATGAGCTGGGCGCCATCCTGTTGCACGCTCGCCAGGTGTGTATGGGGCCGCTGCGCCCACATCGACCTTGCCTGATGAGCAGGGTGAGCAACGGTTAATGGGCAATCTCGCTCAGAAGGACCCCTTCACGACGGTGGACCGGCGCGTGAGCGTGGCGCCGTCACCGTCGATCCACCTTGAGCAGCGCCGGGCTGTCAGGGGCGCCAGGTTTCTCGCGAGTCTGGACTCGGGGCCGGCTCGGGCGGGGCTTGGAGTATCGCGGGGATGATGATGGAGTCGACGATCTCGGTGATCACTTCCTCGCCGGGTGGCTGGCCGTACAGCACGACCTCGTTGCGGATCAGGTCGAGCGGGAGCCTTGCCACTCGTCCGGGTAGGCGGACGGCGGGGATTTCGCCTCGCTCGACCGCCCGCTGGACGATGGTCGCCACGGTCTGTCCCTGAGTCGTGGCAGCCAATCGGGCGCGCAGTGCGTGAGCGGCGTCCGGGTCACGAGCGGTCTCGGCAGCCATTCCGGCCAGGATCTCGCCATGGACGGTGCCGACTCGGCGCACGACCTGCCTCATCAGGGCGCGTAGATCGGTTCGCAGGGTGCCGGTCTCCAGCGGCTCGGTCTCGGTGGGCGCCGCGTGGTCCAGGGCGGCAAGGGCCAATTGGGCTCGGGTGGGCCAGCGACGGTGGATCACTGGCCGGCTGGTTCCCGCCTTGGCGGCTACGGCCTCCATGGTCAGCTTGGCGTAGCCCACCTCGCGCAGCAGGTCCCAGGCCGCGTCGAGGATGGCCTGCTCCAACCGTTCTCCGCGCCGCCGGTTCATCATCCATCCTCTTAGATGCATTGCGCATCTTATTTGGTACGCCTAGATTAGATGCAGTCAGCATCTTATCTGGCGTACTTGAAGGAGAGAACACTATGACTGCTCGACAAAGCCACATGCTGGACGTGACCGGCGCGCGCCTCTACTACGAGGTGCGCGGTTCGGGACCCACGCTCTTGCTGATCCCTGGAAGCAATGGCGACGCCGGGCTCTACGACGCCATGGCAGACCTGCTCGCCGACCACCACACGGTCATCAGCTACGACCGCCGAGGTTTCTCCCGCAGCCCCATCCAGCAGGAACGGCAGGCGGGATGGATCGAGACGCACACCGAAGACGCGCGTCGCCTGCTCCACGCCGTCGCCGGGGGACCATCCCACGTGTTCGGCAGCAGCGCGGGAGCCGTCATCGGGCTGGCCCTCATCAGCCGGCACCCGCAGCAGATCACCAGGCTCGTCGCCCACGAACCGCCACTGGCCGAGCTGCTGCCGGACGCCATGCAGTGGCGTGCCTTCTTCCAGGACGTCAGCACCACCTATCAGAGCCAGGGCGCGGACGCGGCGATGCGGAAGTTCATGACCGGCATCGGGATGGACACGGCCCAACGGCCCCTCGATCCCGACCCCGAGCTGATCAGCCGCATATCAGGAAACGTGCACACCATCCTGACCCAGGAAGTGCCAAACGCTCCCAGCCACCGGCCGGACCTCACTGCGCTCGACGCACACCACACCCGCATCACCCTCGCGGGAGGCCGCGACTCACGTGACCACTTCCCCTATCGCCCAGCCGCCACGCTGGCAGCCCGCTGGAACCAGAAGATCACCGATTTCCCCGGAGACCACACCGGCTACTGGTCCCACCCCGCCGAGTTCGCCTCCACGCTGGTCGACGCCATGGGCTCTCTGGCTCTGTGACATGTGCTGTCTGGCCGCGGGCATGGTCCCCGATCCTCACCGCTGCCGGCTGGTCACAGGCGGGCGGTCCAGTAAAGGGAGGTCATTTCAGACCGGACAGGCGGCACAGCACCGTGAAGCCGTCGTCGGTGCCGGGCCAGTGGCGGCGCACCGCGTCCAGTCCTGCGCGACGCACGACCGAGCGCAACACCGCGGTCACGATGATGGCGTCGTCGGCATAGCCCAGGACGGGGATGAAGTCGGGCACCAGATCCAGCGGAAAGGCCAGGTAGGCCAGCAGCAAGACCAGCCGGATACGCACATCGCGCGGCAGACCGGGGTCGCCGGCCAGGCGACGCACCAGGCGCAGCACGTCGGGCAGCAGTCGCAGCGCCTCGCGCAACAAGCCGCCCCGTGGCCGGACGATCGCCAGCGTCACGATCAGTGCCAGCCAGGTGATCAGCAGCGCGACGGCAACCCCGATCAGCACATCCGCCCACCAGAGCCCCGTCATGATTGCTCTGCCTGATGCGGTCTCGATGACGACGAGGCCGTCTCGGCCGACAGCGCGGCCTGCTCGAAGTCGGCCAGGTCCGCGGCGGCGTCCGCGACGGCGGCCCGCGAGGCCGCTCCCGCAGGGGCGGCGAAGTAGTCCCGGGCGGAGATCTTGGCCATCCAGGAGCGGAAGCGGTCCAGGTCGGCCTCGGACTCCTCGACCTCGGCGTAGGTGGCCCGTCCGCGGGTCCGCTCCCGTGCCAGCTCCTCGCGAAAAGCGGGCAGCCGCTCCAGCACCTCGGCGTACTCGGCGGCACGGGCGGCGTTGAACTCACCCACGATCTGCCGTCGCTCGGCCGCGTCTGTGAGAGCCAGGTGCAGCATCCGGCCGGTGCCGCCCTGCTGGCGCACCCGGTCCAGCAGCCGGCGTACCTGCCGCACGGTCTGCTCTCGCTCCGGCAGCAGGCACACCGACTGCTGCAGATACAGCGCGCCCAGTGAGCGCAACTTGCGCCACACCTGCACCCGCAGAGTCGGCGCGGCCCCGGCGGTGGACACGCTGATCAGCAACCAGCCATCCTCATCCGTATTGTCCGTCACGCGCATATGTTACACCCGTAACATTTACTCGCACTGAGACCTGCAAACACTCGTGCAGCGCGGCGTCCGCCAAGGAGCCCGGCATCGGCACCGCGAAGGTAAGCGCCGTGCTAACCGGGTGCTGAGCGGGCGCTGTTGCGTCCCTTCCTACCGTGCGTTCATGCGGTCCAGCAGCAGAACGAACGTCCCGATGCCGATCTCCGTCGCGTTCCTGGGCCTCGGGGCGGTCGTTGGCTTCGCCGCCCGCACGCCCGCGTGGACCGCGGCGGACACGAGCGTGAGCCAGGCGGTGCAGTCGGCCCGCAGCCCGTGGCTGACCACGGTGGCGCAGGTCCTGAACGTGGGGTTCGGCACCGTCGTGGGCGCGGCCCTCGCAGCCGTTCTCATCGTGGGGGTCGCCGTCTCGGGACGGCTGCGCGCCGCGGGACGCGTGCTGGTGGTGATCGGCGCAGGGTGGGGCGTCAGCCCGCTGGTCAAGACCCTCGTCGCCCGTCCACGGCCACCGGCGGCCCACGCCCTGGTCCACGAGCTCGGCCCCGGCTTCCCCAGCGGTCACGTGTGCCTGACGCTGTCGATCGTGGTCGCCGTCGCGCTGCTGGTCGGCAGGACCCGCCTTTTCCGGCCCGTCGTGGCGGCGGGCTGCGTGCTCGTGGCCGGCCAGATGCTGGCGAGGGTCTACCTCGGGGCGCACTATCCCACCGACACCCTGGGCTCGATCATCCTGACCCCGGCCGCCATCCACCTGACGGCGAACACGCGCCGGCTGGCCCTGTTCCTGCTCCAGGTGGACAACCGCCGCAGGGCACGCCGGGCCGGCCCGCCCAGCACCCGGCAGGTGAAGATCCTCCTGATGCACGCGCACGGCATGGGCGGCACCATCAGGACCGCCTTCAACCTCGCGGGCACGCTGTCGGCCGATCATGACGTGGAGATCGTCAGCGTCATCAAGACCAAGGAGAAGCCCTTCTTCCCGGTTCCTGCCGGCGTTCGCGTCACCTTCCTGGACGACCGCCTCGGCCGCCGCGCCCGCGGCGCCCGGCTCGCGCGCCTGCTGCGCAGCAGGCTCATCCCGCGAGAGGAGGCCGCCTATGGCATGTTCGACCTGCGCACCGACCTGGCGCTCGTGCGCTTCCTGCGCGGGCTGCGCACCGGCGTCCTGATCACCACGCGTCCCGGGCTCAACCTGGCCGGCGCCCTGCTGGCCCCGCCCGGCGTGATCACGATCGGGCAGGAGCACGTCGGCTTCGGCGCGCACAAGCCCGCCGTCCGGGAAATGACCGCCCGCAGGTACGGCCGGCTCGACGCGCTCGTCACCCTGACCGAGGCCGACCTGGGCGCCTACCGCGCGGCCCTGGGCGCCCGCGCGCCCCGCCACCTGCTGCGCATCCCCAATGCCGCGCCGCCCCTCACCGGCGGGGCCTCCCCCTTGACCGCCAAGACCGTCATCGCGATCGGCCGCCTGGCCAAGGTCAAGGGCTTCGACCTGCTCCTGCGCGCCTGGGAACAGGTCAGCGCCGCACACCCCGGCTGGACGCTCCGGATCGTCGGATCCGGGTCCGAGCGCGGTCGCCTCCTCGCGCTGGCCGGCGAGCTCGGGCTGGGCTCGGTAGAGCTGCCCGGCCCCTCGCGCGACGTCGGCGCCCAGCTCGACGACGCCTCGCTCTTCGTGCTCAGCTCCCGCCGCGAGGGATTCCCGATGACCATCCTGGAGGCGTTGAGCAAGGGCGTGCCCGTGGTCGCCTTCGACTGCCCGCACGGCCCGGGCGAGATCATCACCCATGGCCACGACGGGCTCCTCGTCCCTCGCCGGGACGTCGGCGCCCTGGCCGCGGCGATCGGCCTCCTCATCGAGGACGAGACCGAGCGCCGCATGATGGGGACGGCCGCGCTGGCCACCTCCAAGCAGTACGACCTGGACGTCATCGGCGACGAATGGACCGAGCTGCTGGCCGAGCTGGAAGCGGGCCGCTGACCGGTCACAGGTCACGCAGCACCGTCAAGGGCGGACGGCGAGCGGCCCCGGCGGCCGGGGTTAGCGGGGCGCTTACCTTGCCTCTGCCACCCTGGAAGGGTGACGGCGCAAGGTGTCCCGCTGCGGCGGCGGGTGCTGGTGATGATCGTGAGCGTGACCGCCTTGGCCGTCGCGCTCTTCTTGGTGCCGCTGGCGGTCGCGGTGAGCCTGCTCTACCACGACCAGACGGTGGCCTCCCTGCAACGCGACGCCGCCTGGGTCGCCACCGCCGTCCCCGACGAGGCCGACCGTGATGTGCGGGTGCCGTTGAGACTACCGACGGGCCTGCCGGGCGACCTGGCCATCGGCGGCTACACCCTGGCCGGCGCCCGGCTGTTCGGTGACGGTCCCGCCCACTCCAGCCTGGCCGCCTCCAGCAAGGACGGCCGCGTCCACGACAACGTGGAGGGCGGCTTCCTGGCCGTGTCCGCACCCGTCCCCTCCGACGAGGGCCCAGCGCTGGTCATCCGGGTGGCGACGCCGAACTCACAGGTCGAGGACCGCATTCATCAGGCGTGGCTGCTGGTGGGCGGGCTCGCGCTCATCGTGATCGCGCTGGCCGCGGGCGTGGCCGTGCGCCAGTCCGCCTGGCTCGCCGCCCCGCTGGAGCGGCTGACCGCCGCGGCGCAGGCACTCGGCGGCGGCGACTTCAGCGTCCGCGCCTCCCCCTCCGGGCTGCGCGAGGCCGACCAGGCGGGACAGGCCCTGGAATCGACCGCGCACCGCCTCGGTGACGTGCTCGCCCGCGAGCGGGCCTTCAGCGCGGACGTCTCGCACCAGCTCCGCACCGGCCTGACCGGCCTGCTGCTGGGCCTGGAATCGTCCTTGTCCCGCCCCGGCGCGGACCTGGCGCTGGCGGTCCGGGCCGCGCTGGCCAGGGGCGAGCGGCTGCAGGAGGTCATCGACGATCTGGTACGGCTCAGCCGCGACAGCCGCGTGCCGACCGAACAGCTCGACGTCAGCGGGCTGATGGAGGAGATCCAGCAAGAGTGGCACGGCCCGCTGGCCGAGCAGGGCCGCCGCCTGACCATCACCGTGGAGCCTGGACTGCCGCCCGTGACGGCCCAGCCCGCGGCCGTGCGGCAGATCCTGCGCGTCCTGCTCGACAACGCGCTGCGCCACGGCCACGGCGAGGTCGCGGTCACCGTTTCCGACGTGGGCCCCGGGCTGGCCATAGAGGTGAGCGATAACGGGCCCGGCTTGGCCGAAGGGGCGGACCCCTTCCTCAGATCCAGCGGCCACAGCCACGGCATCGGCCTCGCTCTGGCCCGCTCGCTGGCCGAGGCCGAGGGCGGCAGGCTGGTGCTCAGCCGAGCCAGGCCACCGCTGTTCAGCCTGCTGCTGCCCGGTCAGGGCTCATAGCGGTAACCGCGCCCCCGCACCGTGACGATCCGCTCCATCCCCTCGCCGTGCTCGGCCAGCTTGCGACGCAGCGCGAACACGTGCACGTCCAGCGTCTTGGTGGGGCCGAACCAGTTCTCGTCCCACACCTCGTCCATGAGCTGCTCACGCGTCACCACCTCGCCCGCCCGGCTCACCAGCGCCGCCAGCAGATCGAACTCCTTCGGCCGCAACGCCACCTCCGCCTCCCCGACGTACGCGCGCCGGGCGGGCAGGTCGAGCCGCAACCGCCCGGCGGTCACCATGCGCTCCCCCTGTGCGGGGCCACGCCGCCGCAGGTGGGCACGGATCCTGGCCATCAACTCGGTCAACCGGAACGGCTTGGTCAGGTAGTCGTCAGCACCCGCGTCCAGCGCCACCACCACCTCGAACTCCTGCGTACGAGCCGTGAGAACGACGATCACCGTGTCCGGCACCCTCGACCGCAACCGCCGGCACAACGCCACCCCGTCCAGATCGGGCAGCCCAAGATCCAGCAGGACGAGATCCGGCTGGTGCCGATCGGCCGTCTCCAGCCCCTCGGCTCCCGACGCGGCCGGCTCCGCGTCGTACCCCTGCGCCGCCAGCGCCTCGACCAGCTCAGACCTGATGATCAGATCGTCCTCCACGACCAGCACACATGTCATGCTGCCGATCGTACGTACTGCGGGTATGCGCCTGACATCGCCTGACTCGACTCCCCTGGACCTGTGGCCCACGTGACTTCGACCATCAGAGGGGGTGCAGATAACCCGCGCGGACATCCTGATCAACGAGACGGTAGGGCCTCCCCAGGTCAGCCCGAGCTGTGCCATCGACGTAGGGTCTGAGACGCGAACTGATTCCCACACTGCCTGCCCGGCGCCAGTAGAGCGAGAGGGGATGACTCGGATGGGCTTGGAAGTCGAGAGTCGACCGTCCGATTCGCCGTACATCGCGCGGGTGTGGCGGAGCCGCAGCGATGACGTCGACCGGATGACGTCGATTGCGGCAGCGCATTGGGATCTGGTCTTCTGGGAGCACCGCGGTCGGGTCAACGTGGCCGTTCAAGGGCCGGAGACGAAGGCGAGTCCGGCCCCCGTTCCCGAAGACGCCACGTTCTTCGGGATCAGCTTCTCGCTCGGCACGTCGATGCCGCATCTTCCGATCAACCGGCTCGTCGACGGTTCTGCGGAGATCCCCGATGCGACGCGCAGATCGTTCTGGCTGAAGGGTTCCGCCTGGCACCGTCCCGACTACGACAACGCCGAGGCGTTCGTACGGCGGCTGGTGCGTGAGGGTGTTCTGGACTGCGACCCGATCGTTGCCGCGGTGCTTCGTGGCGCGTCGCCGGACGTGTCCGAGCGCACCCTCCAGCGGCGCTTCGTGGCGGCGACCGGACTCACCCGCGGTGCCGTCCGGCAGATCGATCGTGCCAGGCAAGCGGCGGTCCTGATCCGGGACGGTGTGCCGGCCCACGACGTGATCCACCGGCTCGGATACTTCGACCAACCCCACCTGGCGCGGTCGCTGACCCGTTATGTCGGGCGGACCGCCACGCAGTTGAGCGACCGGGATCCGTCGGAGCCGCTGTCGCTTCTGTACAAGACCTGAGCACTCGTTCCCACCTAGCCTCTCCCAGGCGCGGCCATCGGGCCGACCGCCGCCCTGGAACAGGAAGGTCGTCCGGCGTGGTCGCGCTGACCTGCGCCCGCAAGTAGACCCCATCACCGAGAGACTCTGGAGATCAGCCATGAACACCGTCACCTCCAAGGACGGCACCCCCATCGCGTTCGAACGCCACGGCGAGGGCACGCCGCTGATCCTCGTGGACGGCGCCTCCTCGTACCGGGCGTTCAACCCGCTCGGACCCCAGCTCGGCGATCTGCTCGGCGCGTCCCACACGGTCTACGCGTACGACCGCAGGGGTCGCGGAGACAGCGGCGACACCTCCCCCTACAGCGTGGACCGCGAGATCGAGGACCTGGGGGCGCTCATCGCCGAGGCAGGCGGAACGGCCCACGTCCTCGGCTTCTCCTCGGGCGCGGTGCTCGCCCTGGACGCGGCCGCCGCCGGGCTGCCCATCATCCGGCTGACCCTGTACGAGCCCCCGTTCGTGGTCGACGACAGCCGCCCGGCCGTACCCGGCGACTACCTGGAACGCCTCGACGCCCTCCTGGCCGAGGGACGTCGCGGCGAGGCACTGGAACTGTTCTTCAGCACGGCGGCCGGCTTCCCGGCGGAGTTCGTCGCCGGAATGAAGGCCGATCCGATCTGGGCCGCGTTGGAGGCCATCGCCCCGACCACCGCCTATGACGGCCGCATCATGGCGGACACGATGACCGGTCGCCCCCTCCCGCGCGACCGCTGGTCCTCCGCCTCCGTCCCCACACTCGTGCTGTACGGCGGGGCGAGCGAGTCCTGGCTCGTGAACGCCGCCCGCGCGGTCTCCGGCCTCCTCCCCCAGGCCGGCCTGCGCGCCCTGCCCGACCAGACGCACAATGTCACCGCCGAAGCCCTGGCCCCCGCACTGGCCGCCTTCTTGGCCGGCGGAGAGCGCGCCTGAGCCCGCGGCCGCTTCCCCAGGGCGCCCAGCATGCAGGTCACGCCCGATCGATTGCTCATCCGCCCGGCACCGCAGGGCTACTCCGATCTCAACTAACAGTCATGTAGCGCGGTCACCGTCGAGTCGCAGGCCTCTCTCCACCCGAGGAGACCCATGCTCAGACGACTCGCCCTCACCCTCGCGACCGCACTCACGTTCGTGATCGCGCCGTCCACCGCGGCCGCCGCCGCGACGGTCACCAACGTCGCCCACCGGGGCGCCTCGGCGTACGCGCCCGAGAACACGGTCGCGGCCTTCCAGCTGGCCGGCAGGCAACGGGCCGACCTGTTCGAGCTCGACGTACAAGAGACCAAGGATCACGAACTGGTCCTGATGCACGACACGACGCTGTCGCGCACCACCGACGTGGAGCGCGTCTTCCCCGGCCTGTCCCCGTGGAACGTCGGCGACCTCACGCTCAAACAGATCCGCAAGCTGGACGCCGGCTCGTGGTTCGGCGGCAAGTTCGCCGACGAGCGCGTGCCCACGCTGGGCGAGGCGCTGCGCGCGATGGGCGGGTCGGGAATGGGCCTGCTGCTGGAGATCAAGGCCCCGGAACTCTACCCGGGCATCGAGGACCGCGTCGCGGACGAGCTGCGCCGCCATCCCGGCTGGCTCGCGCCGGGACGGCTGGCGGTGCAGTCGTTCGAATGGGACTCGATGCGGACCTTCCACAAGCTCCTGCCCGACGTACCGATCGGGCTCCTGGGCACGCCGTCCACGGCCCAGCTGCCCGAGCTGGCGAAGTTCGCCGACCAGATCAACCCGCCGCACACCACGCTGACCGCCGCCTACGTACGCCGCGTGCACCACCTCGGCATGCAGGTCCTCACCTGGACAGTCGACGACCCGGGGGTCATGCGCCGCCTGCTGACCTACCGCGTGGACGGCATCATCACCAACAAACCCGACGTCCTACGCGATCTGCTCCGCTCCTAGGCCAGGCGCGCGTCGTCATGCCATCGCGCGTGCGGTGCTGGAGTACCGGTCGGACAGGCGTCGGCCGACGCGTTGCAGGGGCCGCTCCAGAAACCGGTGACTCAGCCAGCTTGCCGGCAGGAGCAGGCCGACGAAGATCACGCTGATGCCGATCTGCGCGGGCAGGGGTGACCAGCGCATCTCCCCCGCCAGCCGCATGACGACGAGGAGGAGCGGCAGATGGACCAGGTAGAGGGAATAGCTGATCGTGCCGAGCCAGGCGAGGAAGGCAGGAATGCGACGGGCTCTCCAGGCCATGGCGGTCGCGAAGGTGGCGCCCGCCAGGACGATGGTCAGGCTCCACACGTCCGGCTGCACCCACCACCAGCCGGCGTTGATCGCCCAGAGGGGAATCGAGGTCACCAGCAAGACGGCGATGGCCACCGGCCACAGCGGGCCTTCGCCGCGTTCCCACCGGCGGATCGCGGTGCCGGTGAACATGATCGCGAGGATCGCCACGCCGAACCACGGGACGTGGCTGCCCAACAGGACCAGCGCCAGCGCCATGACGCCCAGGACGCAGGCTCCGGCCGTACGCGCGTGTCCTGAGATCACACACGTCAGGCCGATGACGAACACCCCGAACGACAGCCAGGCCAGCCACCCGCCCGACAGCGGCGCCCCGGACAGCGCGATGCCCGCCACGAGGGCGATCACCCCGAGCAAGACCGGGAGCAGGCCGCGACGGTCGCGTACACCGGCCACGAACAGCGCGACGACCAGCAGATAGAAGACCATCTCGTACGACAGCGTCCACATGGTGTTCAGCACCCCGGCCGCGCCCACCGCGTCCATCAGCATCGTGGCGTGCGCGGCCACCGAGGAGGCGTCCCTGGGCACCTCCTGGCGGATGGGGATCCACCATGACAGGGCCAGGACCAGGCCGATGACCGCGAGGTAGAGCGGGTAGAGGCGGAAGACGCGGCCGATCCAGAAGGCCCGCACGTCGCCGTGCCGTTCCAGCGAGGTCGGGATGATGTATCCGCTGACCAGGAAGAACACCAGCACGCCGTACACGCCCAGGTTGAGCGAGGTGGGCCGTAACCAGGGCATGGCCCAGGTCGTCAGGTGCTCGCCGACGACCGCGAGGGCGCCGATGCCGCGCAGCGCATCCAGCCAGGCCAGCCTGGGAGGCGCCGTCTGCACCACTTGTGGGGCTTCAGGAGGGGCGATCGCCATATGCCCCAACGTATCGGAGTGGTGATCCGCTGACGGACTCATCGACCGCGTTCGCATCCGCTCTCGGGGTTGCCGACACCGCGGGCATCGACTGGATCGAGCTCGGCATCCAGGTCGCCCTGGCCGCATTGGGCGTCTCGCTGTCGGTCGGCCTGTACGGCAGGCGGCGCGAGTAGCGGCAGGTGCGGGCACGGCCCTACGGCGGGGAGCGGGAGTCTAGGCGCGCAAGGCCGGCCGAAGCAGGTCGAAACGTCCCGCCTCGGGGAGCCGCACGGCGATCATGGCGATGTCGTCCTTGTTCGCTACGGGCATCCGGGCGAGCAGCTCGTCCGAGAAGACGTCGAGGGGTGCGCGGGACAGCGAGGCGGCGTGCCCGCGCAGGCGTTCCAGTCCCACGTCGATGTCCTCACTGGGCACCTCCACGAGGCCGTCGGTGTAGAGCAGCAGGGTGCCGCCCGCGGGCAGCGCCGCGACGGCGCTGGTGCGCGGCTCGCCGCCGTTCAGGCCGAGAAGCGGGTTGCCGGCGTCCTCGAGGTAGGCGGCCGCACCGTCGTGGGTGACCAGCAGCGGTGGCGGGTGCCCGGCGACGGAGTAGTTGAGCCGCCACTCTCCGTCGTCACCGCCTTCCAGGCGGGCGAGGACGCAGGTCGCCGTGCCTTCGCGATGGAAGACCTCAGTGGCGACGTTGAGGCGGCTCAGGATGTCGCCAGGGGGTTCACGCCGGTCCATGGCAAGGCCGCGGAGCATGTTGCGCAGCTGGCTCATGGTGACCGCGGCGGCAAGGTCGTGTCCGGCGACGTCGCCGATGGTCAGGATGGCGGCGCCGTCGGGGAGCAGGAAGGAGTCGTACCAGTCTCCGCCGATCTCGGCGGTGGTGACGCTCGGCCGGTAGCGGGCGGTGATCTCGAGCCCGGGCAGCTCAGGCGGGTCGGGAAGCAGATAGTGCTGCAGCGCCAGGGCCACCCGCTGGGTGTGCTGGAACCGCAGTGCGTTGCTGAGGTGAGCGTGGGCGTGGGCGAACATCCGGCCCAGGAGGTCGACATCGGCGGCGCTTAGCGGTTCGCGGTCGCCACTGACTGTGACGTCGACGATCGCGGCCACCGCACCGTCGACGAACACCGGCACGAGGGCCATGCTGTTGATTCCGGCTCTGACGAAGAAGTCCTCGGCCCCCGTCGGCACCACGCCGGGTGGGGGAGCTCCGCTGGGGAAGACATGGCGGACCGGGCGGCGGGTCCTGATCACATCGGCGAAGCCGCTGTCAGGTTCGAAGCGCTCGGTACGCCGCATCCGGGGCGGGGGCATCCCTTCCCGATTGGTGGTGATCGCCCGTTCGGCGATGAACGGCCGGGAGATCGACTGGTCGTCGTCCGCGAACTGGGGAAGGAGGTAGATGCCGCATCCGTCCGCCAGGGTCGGGACGATCACCTTGGAGAGCATGTCCAGCACCTCCTCCAGATCGGCCACGTCCTGGGTCGCCGCCGCGGTCTGGTCGAGCAGCGTCCTGCGCCGGGCGTCCTGCCACTCCTGCTCGATGTCGGCGCAGGCGCCGACCCACTCGACGACCTCGCCGTCCTCGATGACGGGCACGGCACGCGATCGGATATGCCGGTACGTGCCGTCCGGCATCACCAGCCGGTAGACCTGCTCCAGGTGGCTCTGCCGCAACATCGCCTGGTAAGCCGCCTCCTCGGACGGCGCGCGGTCGTCGGGATGGATGACCTGCAGCCACCCGTCGCCTCGGTATTCCTCCCAGGTCTGTCCGCTGAGCCGCTGCCACCCGGGACTCGGCTCGGTTATCCGGCCCAGACGATCGCCCACCCACACCGCCTGGGTATCGATCTGCAGGAGGCTCTGGTAGCGCTGGATGGCTCTGGTCTGGACGGCCCCGAACTCCAGCTCCGGGACGACATGGTCGGTGACCTCCGTGATGACGATCAGCACGCCGCCTTCGCCGGACGCCAGCGAGATCTTCGACATGCTCGCCGAGGCATAGCGCTCGCGCCAGGGTTGACCCTTGTCGCGGAACTCGAACGGGACCTCGCTCAGAGTGATCGTCTGCCCGGTTTCCAGCACCTGGTCGAGTTGCGAGACGTAGCCCAGCGGGCGTAGGTCGCTGAACACCTCGCGGCCGGGCAGGCTGCGCGTGCGTTCGCCGACGATCTTCTGGTAGGCGTGGTTGGTGTAGACGAGCCGATGGTCGGTTCCGCTGGTCGCGGCGATCCCCACGGGAACGGAGTCGAACATGTCCAGCGGCAGGCCTCCGGACAGCCGTGTATCCGCGCTGCTCACCCTTGGCTTCCCCCGCCCCCAGCGCCCCTTGGACGCGGTCCGCGCTCCCCCGAGCGCAGACTGTTATGTCGCCGGCCATCCCCTCAATCAGGAAATTATCGGTGTATCCGGGTAAACGGGGGCCAAAGCGCAAGACATCAGCTCATAAGTAGCCGCCTCTCGCCACCTCGGCGACGTCCGCCCACCTGGCACTCTTCAGCATGCCGAACGTCCCGGATGTACGTGCGCACCTGCCGGCGCAGGACGTGATCTTCGTCTCCGGTGGGAGTGGCCACCGGTACGGGGCGGAAGCGTCAGTGATCGTCCCAATGCCCGTCGTGCCAAGCGTGCCGGTGCCCGTCATGCACGTAGTCCATGTGATCCTGGTGCGGGATCGCCACATGGCCACAGCCCGGCTCGTGCTGGTGCGCATGCCCGTCGTGCTGGGCATGGCCGGTGGCGTCGCACTCGTCGAAGTGCCCGTCGTGCGGGCGGTGCACATGCCCGTCATGCACGTAGTCGGTGTGGTCTTGATGCGGGACGGCGACGTGACCGCAGCCGTCGCCATGCTTGTGACCGTGTTCGCCGTGTGGGCGGTGCTCAGCGGTAACAGCCATTGTTCCTCCATTCTCAGGTGGCCAATCGCTGCGAAATTACCGTCCGCATTCGCACGGCACAATCACCCGGAGGGAAAAACAGGTCTCCTTATCCTTTGCCAAGCTTTGGCGGAAATAGCATTTCCCTGTTACCAGGAAATAAATCTGTTTAGGACGACAACGGAGTAATGCGCCGTTGCCCCTCTCGTACCGGGGAGAAGAGAAAAGCGAGAGTGAAAACGAGACCGGCGAGCAGGGCGATGGACGCGCCGGCGATGTTCCAGACGGCTGAGATCTGCACTCCGGCCAGGCCGCAGGCCGTGCCGATCAGCGTCGCGAGCGGGAACAACAGGGTGATCCTGTCGGTGAGCAGGCGGGCGGTCGCCGCGGTCGGCGAGCTGCATCACCGCCCGGAGACGCCGGCTCCCCCTGTGGGAGTGACGGTGGGAAAACCCCGGGTCAGCCGGTGCGGAGCTGGTCGAGGAGGGAGGTTCGGACGTCGCAGTCGCCGAGCGCGAACGAGTCGGCCAGAGCGATCAGGTCGTCGTCGCCGAGTCCGCGGAACAGCTCGGCGTACTCGTACGCCAGGGGCTGGGCGACCGTGAGGTTCAGGATGAGGGTACGGACCCAGTCGAAGCGGCCCCACGGGTAAGGCTCGAACGAGGGGAACTCGCGTGCGATCATGGCTTGGAACGGCTCGGTCACCTCGACGACACCCTGGCCGTCGCTGCCCCACTGGTCGGCGCCCAGGCGGTTCTTCTTCGCCACGAAGTCGCCGAATCGGGTCAGGTACGCGGAGTCCGGCCGGACCATGACCACGCCCTGCCGTCCGAGATCCTTGTACATCCAGATCGACCAGCCGGCTCCGTCGCGGCGGTAGATGTCGAGCTGGTCGTCGAGGAGTTGCCGGCGCATGGCGTCGACCCGCTCGTCACCGGTGTAGATGGGGCCGAACTCCCCCACCCAGACCGGGGTCCCGGTACGGCGGCTGTATTCGGTGCGCTCGGCGTACTTGGCTTCGAGCGCCGCTTTGTCGAAGTATTTGCCATCGGTGCGGCCGGGGTAGTCTCCGCCCCGGCCCAGGCCGGGGGCGGCGTAATCGTGGCAGACGTAGACGGTGTTCTCCCACGGTTCGGCGAAGATGTCGAACTCCGTCGAGTACGTGTTTCCGTCGAGGAACAGGATGTGACGGTTGTCGACCTTGCGAATGGCCTCGACCAGGCGGCGGTAGAAAGGCCCGACCACGGCCCGCGATTCGTCCGCGGGTTCGTTGATCGGGTTGTACCCGGCCACCCACGGATTGTCCTTGTAGTGGTCCGCGATATGCTCCCACATCGCCACCACCCGATCCTGGAAATGGGGGTGGTCCCAGAATGCGGGCCGGTGCGTGGGGTTGTCCGAGTGCCAGTGGTGATTCTGCGAGCCCGGCAGCGCGTGCAGGTCGACGACCGAGTAGATCCCGTGCCGCGCGCACGCCTCGATGGCCCGGTCCAGGTGCCGGAACCCGTCCTCCTTGAACGCGAACGGCTTGCTGTCGTCCTCGAAATGACGATAGTTGACCGGGAACCGCACGCAGTTCAGGCCGGCGTCGGCCAGCAGTTTCGCGTCCTCGTCAGCGAAGAACGCGGTCAGCAGCCGCTCGAAGAAGAGCTCATAACGGTCGTCGCCGAGCACCGCGCGGACCGTGCTCCGCATCAGCGATTCGTTACCGGAATAGCCGGTGATGAAGTTCTCCATGTTCAGCCAGCCGCCCACGGCGACTCCCCGCAGGCGTACGGCGGTGTCCGTCTCGTCGACGAACCGACGGCCGGCGGTACGCAGAAACGTCATGTCCTCTGTTCCCCATCTGCTATTTGAGGGCGCCGGCCGCCAGGCCGCGCTCGAAGAGACCCTGCAGGCACAGGTAGGCCGCGATCTCGGGGATCGCGGTGATCACCGCGCTGGCCAGGACCTTGGTCTGGTCGTTACTGAACTGGCTGACGAAGAACTGCGGCAGCAGCGTGATCGTCTGCTTGGCCGGGTCCTGGATGAGGACCAGCGGCAGCAGGTAGGAGTTCCAGGCGCCGATCAGCGTCAGCACGACGATGGCCGCGCCGATGGGCCGCGTCAACGGCAGGACGATGTAGCGGAAGGCCGTGAAGATGCCGGCGCCGTCGACCCGCGCGGCGTCGAACAGCGAATCGGGCACGCCATCGATGAACTTGCGGGCGAGCAGCACGGCGAAGGGAATCTGCAGCGCCGCCAGCGGCAGCACGACCGCCCAGTAGGTGTCGTACACGCCCAGGGCCAGGGTGGTGGCGAACAGTGGCGTGAGCAGGACGACCTCGGGCAGCGTGAGCGCGGCCAGGATCATCCAGAAGTAGACCTCCTTGCCGCGGATGTGCAGCTTGGAGAACCCGAACGCGGCGAACATGGTCAGGACGTACACGATCAGGATCGTCGAGACGGCGATGACGGCGCTGTTCCTGAAGAACGTCCCGACCGCGCCGACCGCGAACACCGCCCGGTAGTTGCCCAGTCCCTCGCCCGCCAGCGACCCCTGGACCATGGCGACCAGCGGGAACACGTACGGGATGATCAGCAGGGTGGCGAGGAGCTGGAGCAGCAGCCTGGTCGAGCGGCGACGGGCTTCAAACACCGGGCTCACGGTCCTTTCTGTTGGCACGGGTGGCGACGGCGATCGCGCCGAGCAACGCCAGGACGAGCAGCATGATCGACAGGGCCGCCCCGTAACCGACATGGGCCTGCGGGATGCTGACCCGGTAGATGTAGGTGCCGAGGAACTCCGTGCTGTAGTTGGGCCCGCCGATGGTCACCAGGTACGGCACGTCGAACGTCTTCAGCGCCCCGATCACGCCGAGCATCCCCAGCGCCACCGTCGTCCCCCTGACTCCCGGCCAGACGATGCTCACCAGGATCCGGAGGTTGCCGGCCCCGTCGGTGCGCGCGGCTTCCAGGGTCTCCGGGTCGATCTGACCCATCGCCGCGTAGTAGAGGACGAACGTCAGGCCGGTGAACTCCCAGACGGTGATGAACATGATGACCGGCATCGCTGTACTCGACTGGGCCAGCCACGGCTGGGCCAGGAAGCCGAGGCCGATGTGCTCCAGGGCCCAGTTGAGCTGGCCGTCGGCGGCGAACATCTGCCGGAACACCGGCGCCATCGTGGCCGGCGCGATGACCACCGGCGTGAACACGAGCACCTTGTAGACGGCGGTGAGCCTGATCTTCGAGTGCAGCACCGCCGCGAAGACGAACCCGACGAGGGTCTGCACGGCGAAGGTGACGACGAAGAAGACGACCGTGTGCCAGAGGGCGAGCCAGAAGACGGGGTCGCTCAGGATCTCGGTGTAGTTGCGCGCTCCCACCGCGGTGGGGGTCGGGCTCGTGCCGTCCCAGTCCAGCGTGGAGAGGTAACCGGTCTCGATGATGCAGTAGTAGATGAGGCCGACGACGAGCACGAAAGCAGGCGTGATCCACGGCAGGCCCGAGGGGCGCAGGCTCCTGGCTCGGCGCGGCGGGGAGATCGCGGTGGACGGCGGACGGCGCGTCCCGTCCTTCTGCGAGGTGATGGAGGTCATGGGTCTTCCCGCGCGGCTACTTGATCTTCTCGGCCGTGGTCTGCAGGGTCGCCGCGGCCTGCTCCGGCGTCGCCTGCCCGGCGGCCACGGTGGTGGACGCGACGCCGATCGCGGTCTGCAGGTCGGCGCTCACCGTCGCCAGGCGGGGCTCGCTCGACTGGCCCGAGTCCTTGATCAGCTTCTCCAGCGCCGGCTGCTGCACGGAGGGGTTGACCAGCTTGACGGCGTCCCAGTTCGGCTGGGCGCTGGTCAGCGCCGGGATGTCGTTGAGGATGTCGGCCACGGCCTGCTGGCCGTCCTGCGAGGTCCCGAGCCAGGTGACGAAGGTCGTTGCGGCGGCGATGGACTTGGACTTCTTGTTCACGGCCAGCCCGAAGTCCGCGTCACCGTAGAGGGCCCCGACGTGGCCGGTGCCCGCCACGTCCGGGAACGGGATGGGGATCTGGGTGAACGGCTTCGGGCTCGCGACGCCGGCCCCGGAGATGGCGGCCGTGTTGCCTTCCACCGTGGAGTACTGCATGTACCAGGTGCCCATCATGACCATCGCGTACTTGCCGGACATGAAGCCGTTGTTGGCGTCCGGGTACTGTTGCACGCCGAGCGCGCCCTCCTGCATGATCCCGTCGTCGAACAGCCGCTTCCAGATGGTCAGCGCCTTGACGACGGCCGGGTCGGTCCACTTGGCCTCGCCCTTCAGCGCCTTCTCCCACACGCCCGGCTGGACGTTGTCGGTGATCGCCTGCAGCGTGTCCTCGTTGAACGCCGGCTGCCCGGCGCCCTGCACGAAGCAGCCGACATCGTGCGACTTGAAGGCCGCGCAGACCTTCTTCCACTCGTCGTACGTCTTGGGTGGGGTCAGCCCGTACTTGTCGAACAGGTCCTTGTTGACCCAGACCGTTCCGGAGAAGACCGACCCGACCGACATGGCGGCGAGCTTGCCGTCCGTGGTCAGGCTCGACACCCCGATCGGGGCCAGCTTGGACTTCCAGTCCGTCCCCAGGGTCTTCTGCACGGCGGGCGTGAGGTCGACGGCGTTGACACCGTAGATGCCGACCGCGCCGTTGGCCGCCCCGGGCGCGACGGCGAAGACGTCCGGGCCGACCGACGAGGCCAGCGCCGGCCGGATCGCCGCGTCGTAGCCGTCGATGGTCAGCTTCTTGAAGGTGACCTTGATGTTCGGATGCACCTTGTTGAACGCCTTGATGTACGCCTCGGCGGGCGCGGCGTCGGGTGTCCACCCCCACCAGGTGATGTCGCCCGAGTCTGCCGAGCCCTTGTCCGCGGTCTCGGTCGAAGCTCCACCCGCACACCCGGCAAGCGTCAGCCCGGTGGCCATGAACAAGGCCACGGCTCCGGTGAGACGGCGCTTCCTGGCTCGAGGGGATCCCAGCATGTGATCTCTCCTTGCACGTGATGGCACGTACTGGTCGTTTCGACGCCGAGCCGCCCTCCGGAACGGAAGCGACGGGGGTGCCTTGGGCTCATGCGGACAGAACGACCGAACGACGAAAGCCGGACGGCTCTGTCGGTATCCGAAAGTTTCGGAAAGTGTCCTTGCTCGTGAGCAGCGAAACACCGTGCGAAGGACAGTGTCAAGAACTTCGCCCGAATTCGTTTCCGAGAAGTTTCGAAGGATGCACTGCCGACCGTCCTCTCGCCCTTGGGGCGGACCCGGGTGGCCCACCGGATCGCGTCACGGCCATCTGCCGCTCACGCTGCGGGAATCCCATCGCCCGCGTGGTCTACGTGCCCGTTGTCAGCGATGCTACGGTGATAGAAAGTTTCCGAACATCATGGTGAGAGGTGTCGTGGCGACCGAACACGAGAGCACGACGGTGCGCAGGCGGGTGCGGGGCGCGCCGCGGCGCGCCATCGGCGACCGCGTGACCATCGCGATGGTCGCCCGGGAGGCGGGCGTGTCCGCGCCGACCGTGAGCAAGGTGCTCAACGGCCGTGACGCGGTCGGCCCGGAGACCCGCCGCAGGGTCGAGGACGCCCTGGCCTCGACGGGCTACGAGCGCCGCGGCCGGTCCGAGCCGGGCAGGGCCGGCCTCGTGGATTTCGTGATCACCGAGCTCGACACCGCGTGGGCCTGCGAGCTGCTGCGCGGCGCCGAGCAGGAGGCGTACCGGCTGGGCACCCGCCTGGTCCTGACCGTCACCCACGACCGGCAGGCCCACCCGCGCGAGTGGTTCAAGACCCTCGCCTCGCGGCAGACCGACGGCGTGGTGCTCGTGCTGTCGAGCAGCACCCGCCAGATAGCCCCCGAGCGGCTGCGCTCGATCGACGCCCCCTTCGTCGTCATCGACCAGATGGGCGGGTACGACCAGAACGTCCCGACCATCGGCGCCACCAACTACGCGGGCGGCTTCGCGGCCACCGAGCACCTGACCGAGCTGGGCCACCGCCGCATCGGCATGATCACCGGGCCCGACGACGTCCGGTGCGGCCTGGAACGCCTCGACGGCTATCGGGCCGCGCTCGGCCGGGCCGGGCTGTCCCCCGACGCGGACCTGGTCCGGCAGGGCGACTTCTACGCCGGGGGCGGCCGCCGCGGCGCGGCCGAACTGCTCGACCTGCCCGAACCTCCCACCGCCATCTTCGCCGGGTCCGACCAGCAGGCGACGGGGGTATACGACGAAGCCCACGCCAGGGGCCTGCGCATCCCCGACGATCTCAGCGTGGTCGGCTTCGACGACGTGGACATGTGCGAGTGGATGACGCCGCGGCTGACCACCGTCAGGCAGCCGCTCGCCCAGATGGCCGTGCTGGCCGTACGGAATGTGCTGGAGACCACGCACTTGCCGGGCGAGCACCCGCTGCGCCTCGAACTGTCCACCCGCCTGGTGGTGCGGGAGAGCACGGCGCCGTGGAAACCGCCGCGCCGCCGCAGGTGAGACGGCGGGCGGCGGTGCGGGTCACGGCAGCGGCACGCCGAGCACGTCGCGCCAGGAGTACTGCGGCTCGTAGCCCAGCTCGTCACGCGCCCTGGCGCTGCTCAGCAGGCTCTCGTACGCCTCCAGCGGACGGTGTGCCGGCACGTCCGGGAACATCGACGCGGCCAGCTCGGCCGAGGGCCGGTCCATCAGCGTGTCCCGCGCGGCGATGATGTACGCCGGGGCGCCCGTGACCTCGGCGAGCAGCGCCCGGCGGCAGGCCTGGGCGACGTCGCGGACGTCGACGTAGCTCCACAGGTTGAACGCCCGTTCCAGCGGATCGGCCCAGCAGGACGGGAGCTTCCGGTAGTCGGCGGCATCGTGCACGTTCGACAGCCGCAAGCCGACGATCGGGATGCCGGACCACGAGGAGATGTGCTCGGCCAGCGTCTCCCCGATCACCTTCGACAACGCGTACGCCGAGTTGGGGTGCGGGTAGTGGTCCTCGTCCACGGGCAGGTAGCGCGGCGGGGCCTGCGGCCCGAACGGGAATCCCAGCGTGGTCTCGCTCGACGTCCACACGATCCGGCGGGTGCCGAGCTTGGCCGCGGCGAGGAAGACGTTGCTGTTCATGGCGGTGTTGCCGGTGAACGTGCGGGCGTCGGTGTAGAAGCCCGGCGCGGGGATGGCCGCGAGGTGGACCACGGCGTCCATCCCGGTCAGCGCGTCGACGGTGTCGCCGAAGTCCGTCAGGTCGGCGCGCAGCAGCGGGGTGCCCAGCTCCTGGTAGAAACCGCCGCGGTCGCCCGGCGCTCCGGTCACGTCGACGGCGCGGACGTCGTGTCCGTGGGCGAGCAGATCCTGGACCACGGCGCGCCCGGCCTTGCCGTTCGCCCCTGTCACCGCGATGTTCACGGCCGGCCTCACTTTCACGATGTTGTCGATGGGTACGGGTGAGAGTATCGATAGTAATCATCGAAACACCGCGGGTGGTTCGGTCGTGGCCAGCAGCCATCTGACAGGCGAAGATACGGGTACGTCAAAGAATTCCCGACCGTTGACACCCTTGACGTCCTTCGACATGCGGTTCTACGTTGGCTCTGAGCTGTAGAAGTTTCGGAGACTTTTCCGAAACATTTCTCCATGGCATCCAGGGCTGATCGCATCAGGACCACTCACAGATCCGGAGACTCGTAGTGAAGGTTCTCTACATCGGCGGCACCGGCACGATCAGCTCGTCCTGCGTGGCCGAGTCGGTGCGCCAGGACATGGACGTCCACGTCCTGAACCGCGGCCGCACCGCCGGCGTCCGGCCCCTCCCCGACGGCGTCACCACGATCACCGGCGACGTCCAGGACCCGGAGTCGATGCGCCAGGCCCTCGACGGCGCCTCCTACGACTGTGTGGTCAACTTCCTCAGCTATGACGCAAAGGACGCCTCGGCCGCCGTGGACCTGCTGGCAGGCCGTACGGGTCAGTACATCCACATCAGCACCGCCTCGATGTACCACAAGCCGGTCCGGCGGGTGCCGTTCGTGGAGTCGACCACGCGGCACAACCCCTACCTGACCTACGCCCAGGAGAAGATCGCCGCCGAGGACGTCCTGCGGCGCGCGTACGAGGAGCGCGACTTCCCGGTCACCATCGTGCGGCCCTCGCACACCTACGACGACGCCCGCCCGCCGCTGCCCGGCGACTGGACCGCCTGGGACCGGATCGTGCGCGGCGACGAGCTGGTCGTTCCCGGCGACGGCACCAGCCTGTGGACCCTGACGCACGCGGAGGACTTCGCCGTGGGCCTCGCCGGGCTGATCGGGAACTGGCAGGCGATCGGCGAGGACTTCCACATCACCTCCGACGAGGCGCTCACCTGGAACGAGATCTACGACATCATCGGGCGGACGGCGGGGACGCGGGCCCGGCTGCTGCACCTGCCCTCGGAGTTCCTGCCGGTCGTGGCCCCCGACTGGTTCTGGTCCAACCTGATCATCGGTGACCTGTCGCACAGCGCGGTGTTCGACAACACCAAGATCAAGCGATTCGTCCCGTCGTTCCGGCCGGCGATCACCTGGCCGGCCGGCGCCAGGCGGCTGCTGGAGTGGCGTGCCGGCCACGCCGAGCACGCTCGGCCGAACCCCGAGACCGACGCGCTGCTGGGGCGTCTGGTCGAAGGCCACCAGGCCGCGGTGGCCGCGGTGGCGAAGCTGGCACCGTGACGCGGCTCCAGGGGAGACGCGCGAGGTCACCCTCTCGCTGCACGCCGACCAGACCTCCTACACCGGGGCGGCGGGGCGGCGGCAGGTGGATCCCGGTGAGGTCGAGCTGCGTGTCGGGGCCTCCAGCGCCGACATCCGCGCGGCCATTCCCGTCTCGATGACCGGGCCGCGCAGGCACGTCGGCTTCGACCGGGTGATGGTAGCGAGCGTCATTCAGGGCTGACCCGTACGGGTCATTCGCCCGGATAGCGCAGGCCGACCTGGGCCCGTACCTCGTCCATCGTGCCCATGATCTGGCAGACCTCGTCCAGCGGCAGCACCGGGCTCTCCAGCAGTCCCGCCCGCACGCACCGCGCCACCTCCTCGGTCTGGAAGCGCAGCCCGCTGCCCGGCACGGGGAACTCAAAACGCTCCGTCGCGCCGGTGCGCGCGGTCAGCGTGAACGTCGTCGCCCGGTACCACATGGTGTCGATGTCGATGCGCGCGTCCGTCCCCGCGATCGTGGCCCGGTTGGGCAGCCAGGCCTGCATCGAGGTCGTCGCCACCGCCTGGCGGCCCTGCTCGTAGCCGAGCACCACCGCCGTCTGCCCGTCCACCCCCGTGTCGCCGAAGTGCGTGGCCGCCTGCACGGAGGCGGGCGGGCCGAGCACCATGGACATGAACGACAGCGGATAGACCCCCAGGTCGAGCAGCGCGCCGCCGCCCAGGTGCGGGTCGAACATCCGGTGCGCCGGGTTCCTGCGGAACCACACGCCGTGCTCGGCGGTCACCAGCCGGACGTCGCCGAGCCGGCCCTGCGCGAGCAGCTCGCGGATCCGGACCATGTGCGGCAGGAAGCGCGTCCACATGGCCTCCATCAGGAACACCCCGTGCGAGCGCGCCAGCTTCACCAGCTCCTCCGCCTGGGCGCGGTTGACCGTGAACGGCTTCTCCACCAGGACGGCCTTGCCGGACTCGATGGCCGCCACGGCCACGTCCCGGTGCACGGTGTGCGGCACCGCGATGTACACGGCGTCGATGTCGTCCGACGCGAGCAGCTCCGCGTGGCCGGCGTGGAACCGGGGCGCGGAGGTCCGTGCGGCGAAGGCCGCGGCCCGCTCGGCGGAGCGGGAGGCGACCGCCACCAGCTCGCCGGCGCCGGAGAGGCGCAGGTCATCGGCGAACATGCCGGCGATGCCGCCGGTGCCGAGGATCCCCCAGCGGAGCGGCTCGGACGTCTGAGTTTGCGTTGTCACTGCAACCACGTCTCCCTCGGCGGAGTCAGCTTGTCCAGTTCTGTCCACAGCTCGTCGGGGATGTCGAGCGCGGCGAGCTCCAGCGTGTGGTCGAGGCGTTCCGGCCGGGTGATGCCCACGACGGTCGTGGTGATCCGCGGATCGCGCGTGGAGAACTGCAGCGCCGCGGCGGCCAGCGGCACGCCGGCCCGCTCGCAGGCGCGCCACATCCCGGCGGCGCTGTCCCGGACGTCCTCCGGCGCCATCCGGTACGCGTACCGCGGCGCCGCGTCGGGGCCTTTGACGAGCATGCCGCCCCCGAACGGCGCGGCGTTGAGCACCGCGACACCGGCCCCGGCGCACTGGTCCAGCAGCGGCTCGGCCGACCGGTCGAGCAGCGTGAACCGGTTGTGCGTGATGACCGACTGGAACACCCCGAGGCTCACGAAACGCTGCAGCATGGCCACCGGCCCGCCGGCCACCCCGATGTGGTCGATCAGCCCTTCGGCCTGGGCCTGTACGAGCGCCTCGACCGGGCCTCCGGCGGCGGTGGCCTGGTCGAAGGTGATGCGTTCCGGGTCGTGCAGGTAGACCAGCGGCAGGTGGTCCATGCCGAGGCGTTCCATGCTCTCGGCGAGCGACGCCCGGACCCGACGGCCGGAGAAGTCGCCGCTCGCGTCGGGGTCGACCTTGGTGCTCAGCAGGAAGTCGCCGGGCACGCCGCCGATCTCGCGCAGCACCGCGCCGATGCGTTTCTCGCTCTCTCCCCCGCCGTAGCCGTTCGAGGTGTCCAGGAACCGTACTGGCCCGTCGAACACCGCGCGCAGGGTGCGCAGGGCCTGGTCGCGGTCCACCTCGTAGCCGTAGATGCCCGGGATGCTGCCGATCGCGCTGGTGCCGATGCACAGCGGCGGGACCAGCAGCCCGGTGGAGCCCAGGGGGCGCTTGGTGAGCATGCTCCTCGTCCTTTCCTCACGTCTGGCCCCCGTATGACAGGGGGTTCAGCCGCCGAAGCCGTCCTGGGCGTGTGCGCGCAGGTAGTCCATGTCGAAGTCCAGCCCCAGCCCGGGGCCCGCCGGCAGCTTGAGCCGGCCGCCGCTGTTGTCAAGCGGCGTACGCAGGAACCGGTTGTACGACCGCAGGTCGTAGCTGCTGGACTCGATGCGGTAGAAGTTCGGCACGGTGATCATCACGTGACCGCCGGCCACCAGGTTGACCGGCCCGCTCGCGTCGTGCGGGGAGACCGGCACGTAGTACGCCTCGGCCAGCGTGGCGATCTTCTTGAGCTCGGAGATCCCGCCGGTCCAGGTCACGTCGGGCATGGCGAAGTCCGCCAGCTCGTTCTCGAAGACGGGGACGAAGTCCCACCGGGTGTGCAGGCGCTCCCCCACCGAGATCGGCACCCGCACCCGATCGCGTACCTGCTTGAGCGCGTGGTGGCTCTCCGGCGGCACCGGCTCCTCGTACCAGTGGATGCCGCCCACGTCGTCCAGGGCCTGGCCCAGCCGGATGGCCGTGGGCACGTCGAACCGGCCGTGCGCGTCGATCAGCAGCTCCACCTCGGGTCCGGCGATCTCGCGGATGAGCGCGGTCAGCTCCATCGCCTCGTGCTCCATCGCGCGGCTCAGCCGGCCGTCGAGGTAGCGGTCGTTGCTCTCCGGAGCGCCGGGTTCGTGCGGGAACGGGTCGAACTTGATGGCGGTGTGCCCGGAGTCGACGATCTTCCTGATCTCGTCCTCGACTCCGTCACGGGTGCCGAAGCGGTGCTGGTCGGGGTGGGTGTAGAGGAGCAGGTCGTCGCGGACCGTGCCGCCGAGCAGGTCGCAGACCGGCAGGCCGAGCACCTTGCCGCGAATGTCCCACAGGGCGATGTCGATCGCGCTGGTCACGTTCGTCCCGGCGCCGCGGCTGCCCATGTAGGTGAACGCCCGGAACACCTTGTGCCAGATGTCCTCGATCTTGGCGGGGTCGTCGCCGGCGAGCAGCTCGGTGGCCTGCCGTACCATGCCGGCGACCGCGCGGTTGGCGGTGCGCGTCGTCGTGGTGATCTCGCCCCAGCCGTCGACGCCCTCGTCTGTCCGCACCTGGACGAACAGGAACTCCCCCCAGTAGGAACCGCCCGACCGGATCAGCCAGGGAACGAGCTCCACGATCTTCATCCGCGCATCCTCTCACTTGACCGCCGCGTCAGGCGGAGGCGTCCCCGTTGCGCGCCTCCCGCCAGAGTTCGTACTCGGGCCGGGCCTCCTCGGACAGCGGGTAGTAGGTGCGCAGGTCGCCGCCCTGCGACAGCCGCAGGCGAGAGAACTCCTCCCACTCCGCGTGGCTGCCCGCCTCCGCCAGCAGCGCCGGCGCGAGCTTGATCGGTACGACCACCGCGCCGTCGTCGTCGGCGACGATGATGTCGCCCGGCACCACGACCGTGTTGCCGCACGCGACGGGCACGTTGACGGCCGTGGGGAAGATGTCGGTCTGCGAGTGGAAGTTCGGCGTGGTCCCGCGCAGCCACAGCCCCAGGCCGAGGTTCCGCACCTTGCCGAGGTCGCGGATGCAGCCGTCGACGACCACGCCGAGGCCGCCCCGGCTCTTGAAGTAGATCATCATCATCTCGCCGAAGACGCCGCTTGCCATGTCGCCGCGCGCGTCCACCACCACGATGTCTCCCGGCTGGGTGTGGTACAGGACGTGCCGGTGCAACTGCTTCTCCGGCTCGGCGTACTCGTCGACCTGGTACAGGTCCTCGCGCTTGGGCATGAACTGGAGGGTCAGCGCGGGACCGGCGAGGCTGGCGCCCGGCGTGAACGAGACCGGGCCGCGGATGTGCGCGCTGCGGACCCCGAGCCGGTTGAGCTCGCTGCTCGCGGTCGCGCTTCCGATGGCCGCCAGACCGGCGACGAGCTCCTCGGGAGGGCGGACGATGTCGTGAGTCTCAATCACGTCGGTTCTCTTTCGGTCGCGAGCCGTTGCCCAGGATTAGTTTCGGAAAAGTTTCGATACTGTGGCTGCACGTCATCGTAACCCCATCGAACCCCGAGCGCGATACCCGCGGACCATTCGACCAGGTCGCCGTGCTTCTTCTCCCGTTCCGGCGCAGGTCAATGCCGGTACGGGAAGGCCGCCGGGATCGTCATTCGGGCGGCCGCAGCGGAGCCGGGGTCTTGACGTCGTATTTTCGCCGCCGTAACTTGGCTCGAACACAGTCGAAACTATATCCGACTGCATCGAAACTTCAGTCGAGGTCCTCGATCCCCTCCAGAAGATGGGTCGATATGAAGCGCAAATATCCGGTCGCTCTGGCGGTCGCGGCGGTTTCGGTCCTGCTCGGCGGATGCGGGGGCGGCGGCTCGGGCGCGGGCTCGGCCGCCGGCGCTCCCCTGTCCGGGGGGACGTTCACCATGAACCTCGGCACCGACCCGGGGACGATCAACCCGTACAAGACCACGGGCGGCACCAACCGGCAGATCTTCGCCTTCAGTTACGACACGCTCGTCGGGCGGATGCCCGACGGCAGCATCGCCCCGCAGCTCGCCACGAGCTGGAAGGTGTCGCCCGACGAGGTCACCTACACCCTGCGCAAGGGCGTCACCTGCGCGGACGGCACCACGCTGACCCCCAGCGACGTCGCCGCGGACTTCGACTACATCAAGGACCCCAAGACACCCTCGCCCTGGGTCAGCCTCACCATCCCCCTGGGGTACACGGCGAGCGCGGACGACGCCGCCGGCACCGTGACCATCAAGACGAAGACGCCGTTCGGGCTCCTGCTGGAGGGCGCCGGCTCGCTGCCCATCGTCTGCCCCGCGGGGCTGAAGGATCCCGGCTCCATCGAGCACGCCTCCAACGGCACGGGCCCCTACAAGGT
The DNA here is from genome assembly GCF_043197025.1 of Nonomuraea marmarensis. Taxonomy (NCBI): domain Bacteria; kingdom Bacillati; phylum Actinomycetota; class Actinomycetes; order Streptosporangiales; family Streptosporangiaceae; genus Nonomuraea; species Nonomuraea marmarensis. Next base: position 190,520 of record NZ_JBICRM010000014.1, on the reverse strand, counting down.
CACGAGCTACGTTCCCGGCGACCACTACACGCTCGAGGCGCGACCCGGCTACGCGTGGGGACCGAAGGGGGCCACGAACTCGGCCGCGGGCAGCCCGAAGAAGGTGAAGATCGCCTTCGTCCAGAACGAGTCCACGTCCGCCAACCAGCTGCTGTCCGGCCAGGTCAACGCCGCCCAGATCACCGGCCCCGACCGCGCCCGGCTCGACGCCACCACCACGCTCAAGCGGTTCGACGTCCCGGTGATGGTCGGCGAGATGAACCTGAACGAGGCCGAGGGCCGCGTGTTCGCCGACCCCCAGGTACGGCTGGCGATGGCGGCGGCGCTCGACCGCTCGCAGATCACCAAGGTCGGCACCAGCGGCCTGGGCAAGGTCGCCGACAACATGATGGTGGAGAACCCCGTCTCCTGCCCGGGCGACGAGACGACCGGCGCGCTTCCCGCGTACGACCCGGCCTCGGCGAACCGGATCCTCGACACGGCCGGATACGCCAAGGGCGGCGACGGCCTCCGCGTGAAGGACGGCAAGAAGCTGACCGCCAACCTGATCTACCAGGTCGGCGCCCCGCAGACGGTGTCCGCGGTCGAGCTGATCGGCCAGCAGCTCAAGGCCGTCGGCATCGGGACGAACCTCAAGGGCCTCACGCAGGCGGCGTTCCTCGAAGCGCTCTACACCACGCAGGACTTCGACGCCTACTACAGCGGGATCAACCTCGAGTTCCCGTTCATGATGACCGCGTACTGGGGTGGCGTGACCCCGGACAAGGGCGGCCGCAACACCGGCAGCATCGTCAACGAGGACTTCGACACCCTGTCGGCCAAGGCGCTGGCCGCCTCCGGGGCGGCGGGATGCGACCTGTGGAAGCAGGCGCACCAGGCGCTGCTGAAGCGGGCCGACGTGTTGCCGATCTCCGTCGGCGACCGGCCGTTCTACACGTCGAAGGCCTCGCTGCAGACCGTCGGCCTGTTCGCGGTGCCGACGAGCCTGCGGCTGTACCAGTGACCGGCATGGGCCGCCGGGTACCGCCACCGGACGGCGGAGCGCCGCGGCGGATCCGGGCGGGCCGCTGGGCGGTGTTCGCCGGCCGGCGGCTGGTCAGGCTCGTGTTGTCGCTGCTGGTCCTGGTGGCGGCGACCTTCATCATGGTCCATCTCATCCCGGGCGATCCGGTGCAGACCGCGCTGGGCGACCAGGCCACGCCGCAGATGGTCGCCCTGCGCCGCCACGACCTGGGCCTCGACCTCCCGTTGCCCGAGCAGTTCTGGCGCTACGTCCTGGGCGTCGTCACCGGCGACTTCGGGCGGTCCATCGTGACCGAGGCTCCGGTGTCGGACCTGCTGACCACCCGGTTCCCGAACACGCTGCGGCTGGCCGTACCGGCGTTCCTGCTGGTCGTCCTGATCGCCATGCCGGTCGGGCTGCTCACGGCGGTGCGCACCAGGGGCGGGCGCGGCCGGCACACCCGCGTCTGGTTCGTGAACGTGACCGGCCTGCTCAACTCGATCCCCGACTACGTGCTGGCCACCGTGCTCAGCCTCGCGTTCGTGGTGACGATCAAGGCGTTTCCGGCGGCGGGCAACGACCAGCTCAGCTCGTACGTGCTCCCCGTCGTGGCACTCGTCCTGGGCCCCGCGGCCTCGTTGTCCCGGATCGTCAGGGTGGAGGCGCTCAAGGTGCTCGACGCGGAGTACGTCAGAGCCGCCAGAGCGCGCCGGCTGCCGACGGCCCTGCGCTACTGGCGATACGTGCTGCCCAACATGATGACCGCCTCCCTGACCTACGGCACCATGATCCTGGCCGGCCTGATCGCCGGAACCGTGCTGGTGGAGAACGTCTTCGGCTGGCCCGGGGTCGGCACGGTGATCTCGCAGGCGGTCATCCAGAAGGACTATCCGCTGATCCAGGGCATCCTGCTGGTCCTCGGCACCGCCGTACTGATCCTCAACATGGTCGTCGACGGCGTGCTCGGCGTGCTCGATCCGCGATCTCGTCTGGGGGAGCTCTGACATGACCGCTCCGATGCGCAGTCGCCTCCGCCTCGCGGTGTCCGGCGGCGTTCCCCTGGTCCTGGTGCTGCTCTTCGTCTTTCTGTCGGTCGCGGCCCCCTCGATCTGGGGGGACGACGCGTCCGCGAGCAACGTGGCCGAGGCCAACCAGGCGATCAGCGGCGCGCACTGGATGGGCACCGACGACCTCGGGCGCGACATCCTGGCCAGGACGCTCGTGGCGACGCGCAACTCGCTGGTGCTCGCCGTGCTCGCCACGATCGTGGGCGGCTGCGCCGGCATCGGGCTCGGACTGCTGTCCGCGATGTCCCGCCGGATGAGCCGCGCGCTCGGCGCGGTGATCAACGTGCTCATCGCGTTCCCTGCGCTGCTGCTGGCGATCTTCTTCGCCGTGCTGTTCGGGATCGGCTCGGTCGGCAGCGTGCTCGCGGTGGGCGCCTCGTTCGCGCCGGGGTTCGCGCGCATCACGCAGACGCTCACGGCGTCCGTGGTGTCCAAGGAGTACGTCGAGGCGTCCCGCGTGCTGGGCAAGGGCCCGCTCTACCGGACGTTCCGCCACATCCTGCCCAACATCGCCGAACCCATCGTCCTGTACTCGACCATCCACATCGGGACGGCGGTCCTGGCGCTGTCCGGCCTCAGCTTCCTCGGGCTGGGCGTGCAGCCGCCCGTCTACGACTGGGGGCGGCTGCTCAACGACGGGCTCACCCGCATCTACGTGACCCCGGGCGTGGCCATCGCGCCGTCCATCGCGATCGTGCTGGCCGGCCTCACGTTCAACCTGGCCGGCGAGCGGCTGTCGGACCTCATCGGCGGCCGCCGTTCCGCGCCCGCCGCCCGCCGCGTCGAGCGGCGCCCGGCGGAGCCGTCGCCGGACACGACGGGCGACTCCCTCGTGGACGTGCGCCACCTCCGCGTCGTCTACACCTCGGCCGACGGCCGCGTCACCACGCCCGTCCGCGACGTCTCCTTCGCGCTCGCCGCTAACGAAAGGGTGGGGATCGTCGGCGAATCCGGGTCGGGCAAGAGCATGACCGCGGCGGCCATCGCCCAGCTCGTCGAGGAACCCGGCCACGTGCAGGCGGAGGCACTGCGCTTCATGGACGCCGACCTGCTCGCCCCGGACAGATCCACGCAGCACGTCCTCGGCCGCAACATGGCCATGGTCTTCCAGGACCCCGGCGAGGCGCTGAACCCCGCCATCAAGATAGGCACGCACCTCATCGAGCCGGCCGTCATCCACCTGCGCGAGACGAAGAAGGACGCCAGGCGCAAGGCGCTGGACGCCCTGGGGGCGGTGGCCCTCACGGACCCGGCCCGCCGCTACGAGCAGCACCAGCACGAGCTGTCCGGCGGCATGAAGCAGCGGGTCGGCATCGCCATCGGCCTGATGGGCGAGGCCCGGCTGCTCATCGCGGACGAGCCGACCACCGCGCTGGACGTGACCGTGCAACGGCAGATCCTCCGCCTGATCAACCGGGTCGGCGAGCAGACGCAGGCCGGCCTGCTGTTCATCTCGCACGACATCGCCGTCGTGTCCGAGCTCTGCGACCGGATCATCGTGATGTACGCGGGCTTCATCGTGGAAGAGGCGAAGACCGGCGACCTGCTCGCCTCGCCCGCTCATCCGTACACCTCGGTCCTGCTCGCGGCCGGCCCGCGCATGGGGATGGACAAGAGCGTGCCGCTGGTGGCCATCGACGGCCGTATGCCGGGCCCGGACGCCGACCTGCCCGGCTGCTACTTCGCGGCGCGCTGCCCGCGCGCCGACTCCACCTGCCTGTCGAGCCGCCCGCCCCTGCGGGTGCTGGCCGACGGACATCGCGCCGCCTGCTGGCATCCCCTGACCGAACCCGGGGACGCGCTGCCCCCCGAAGGAGTGACGATCTGATGGCCGCCCTGTCGGTCGAGGACCTCACGGTCCGCTATGGCGCGGTCACGGCCGTGCGCGGCGTCTCCTTCGAGGTCGCCGACGGGTCCGTGCTCGGCCTCGTCGGCGAGTCGGGCTCCGGCAAGAGCACGGTGGCCCGCGCCCTCGTGGGACTGACGCCGTCGGCGGGAACCATGCTGATCGACGGCGCCGACCTGTCGTCCCGCCGGGCCCGCCGCAGAGTGCAGCTGGTCTTCCAGGACTCCCGCAGCTCGCTGGACCCCCGCTTCACCGTGGAGCAGTGCGTGATGGAGGGCCTTGCGGGACTCCGCCGTCGGGACGCCTCCGCACGTGTGGCCGAGCTGCTCGAACTGGTCTCCCTGGACCCCGCCATCGCCGGATCCCGTCCGGGGAGCCTGTCCGGCGGTCAGCGGCAGCGGGTGGCGATCGCCCGGGCGCTCGCGGCCCGCCCGGACGTGCTGATCGCCGACGAGGTGACCGCCTCCCTCGACGTGTCGGTGCAGGCGGTCGTGCTCAACCTGCTGCGCCGGCTCCGGGCCGAGCTGGGGCTGACCATGGTCTTCATCAGTCACAACCTCGCCGTCGTGCAGTACATGTGCGACGACCTCGCGGTGATGTTCAACGGCCGCATCGTCGAGTACGGGGGCGCAGACGAGGTGATCGGGCATCCGGAGCATCCGTACACGCGGTCGCTGCTGGCCGCCGTGCCCGAGACAGGGGAGCGCAGGCTGCTGTCGGACTCCGCCGTGGAGGCCTCCACGGTCGGCGATCCGGCCTCCTCGGGAGGGTGCGCCTACCGCCTGCGCTGCCCGGTCGGGCCGGCCGCGAACCCGGAGCGGGAGATCTGCCGGACGCTGAACCCGGCCGCCGCGGCCGGACACGTGCACCGGGCCGCCTGTCACTTCGCCCGCGAGCGGGACGAGCCGGTCGGCCCGCGCGCCTGAGTCAGCGGGCCGGCGGGGCGGTGCTGCCGCGGACCACCAGCTTCGTGGACAGCTCGACGCGGCCCTGCGGCAACTCGGTGCCCTCCTCGTGGGCGAGCAGCGTCCGGATGGCCAGCGCGCCCAGCTCCGCGATCGGCTGCCGCACCGTCGTCAGGGGCGGCGAGATCCACTGTGCCACCGGCACGTCGTCGAAGCCCACGACGCTCATGTCACGTGGTACGGACAGGCCCCGCTGCTGGATCGCGGCGTAGACGCCGGTCGCCTGCTCGTCGTTGGCCGCGAAGATCGCCGTGGGCGGGTCGGGTTGGTCGAGCAGGGTCAGCGTGGACGTGAGGCCGGAGGAGTAGTGGAAGTCGCCGTGTTCGACGAGCTGGGCGTCGGCGGGGATGCCCGCCCGTTCGAGCGCGGCCCGGTAGCCGGCCAGCCGGGCCTGGCTGCACAGGAAGCGCATCGGGCCGGTGATCGCCGCGATGCGCCGGTGGCCGAGATCGATCAGGTGCTGGGTGGCGGCCATCCCGCCGCCCCAGTTGCCCGCGCCGATCGACGGGTGGTCGTCGGAATGGAAGTCGCCGACGGGATCGACGAGGATCACCGGCACGCCGAGCTTCGCGATCCGCTTGTGGTCGGCCGGCGACAACTCCGACAGCGCGAGGACGATGCCGCGCGAGCCGCGATCCGCGACGTCCTCCAGCCATTGCTGGGCCCGTCTGGGCCCGCTCTCCAGCACCGAGACGACGATGCCGACGCGCGCGGCCCGGGCCGCCGCCTCCCCACCGCGGATCATTTCGGCGGCCCAGGGCGTGCTCGCGTCGTTGAAGAGCAGCTCGATCAGGCCGCCACGGCGCTGGGCGGTCACCGCCCTCTTCGTGCGTTTGGTGGGGACGTAACCGCGCTCGACCAGCATGGTTTCGATCTGGGCCCGAGTGGCCGGTGCCACGTCGGCACGACCGTTGAGCACCTTCGACACGGTCGCGCGCGAAACGCCGGCCTCGGCGGCGATATCGGCGACGGTGACCCGCCGTTCGACTGAGTCAGACACCAAGACATGCTCCATTGCGGAAACCGGGCTTCACTGTCGGAGCCACCATCGTAGGGGCCGCGAGGCAGCCGAATTGAACGTTGTACGCGCCACGCTTCGTCTCCCTCCTGGTCTCAGGCCTGCCTTCACATCCAGCCGCCGTCGACGATCCAGTTCTGGCCGGTGCACATCGCGCTGTCGTCGGCCGCCAGCCACAGGACCATGCGCGCGACGTCGGCCGGCATGACGTGGTCGTGCAGCGATTGGGACTGCCTGACCTTCGCCAGCGTCTCGGGCGTGGCCCACGTCGAGAGCTGCTTCTCGGTGAGGACCCAGCCGGGGATGATGCAGTTGACCCGGATCCGGTCCGGGCCCAGCTCCCGCGCCAGAGTACGGGTCATGCCCTCGATGGCGGCCTTGGCCGCGATGTACACCGGCAGGCCGACGAAGTCCGCGTGCGCGCTGATCGATCCGAGGTTGATGATCGATCCGCCGCCGAGCTCTCGCATGCCCGCCGTGACCGCCCGGATCGCGAAGAAGTGGTGCCGCAGGTTGACCGCGATCCCGTTGTCCCAGAACGCCTCGTCGACCGCCGCGGTGTCGTGGCGTTCGTCGTTGGCGGCGTTGTTGACGAGGATCGAGATCGGCCCGAGTTCGGCCGCCACCGCCGCGACCGCCGCCTCCAGCTGCTGGACGTCGCGGACGTCGGCGGGGACGAACAGCGGTTTCGGGCAGCCCGCGGCGCCGGTCCGTTCGAGCAGCCGCTCCGCCCCGGCGGCGTCGATGTCGGCGAAGCCGACCCGGACGCCCTGCGCCGCGAGCGAGGCGACGAACTCCGCTCCCAGCCCGGTCGAGCCACCGCTGACGAAGGCGACGCGGTCGCGCAGGCTGGGATAGACGGCGTAGCGGGCCTCGGCTTGTGGTGCGATGGTCATGGCGACTCCCAGGGCAGCACCACGCCACGGCCGACCGAGCCGCCGGTCAGGTCGGCGAAGGCCGCGTTGATGCGGTCCAGCGGATACCTCTGGCCGATGAGCGCGTCCAGCGGCAGGCGGCCGGCCAGGTACAGCTCGAACAGCCGGGGCAGGTCGATGAGCGGATTGGCGGAGCCGTACAGGCTGCCCACCACCCGCTTCTCCCGCTGTACCAGCAGGTTCAGCGGCACGGAGAACGTCGTGCCGACCGCGCCGAGGCCGATCGCCACCAGCGTGCCGCCAGGGCGGAGCACGTCGATCGCCGTCTCCAGCGTGGCCGGACGGCCGATCGCCTCGATCGCCCACTCGACGCCGCGCGGGCGGATGCCCCGGACGGCGGCGGCGACATCCTCGCTGGAGGCGTCCACGGTGTGCGTGGCGCCAAGCCGCGCCGCCATGGCCAGGCGCTCGGCGACGACGTCGACCACGATGATCGGATTCGCGCCGGCGAGCGCGGCGCCGAGCACACTCGACAACCCGACACCGCCCGCCCCGAAGATCACGACACCGTCGCCGGCGCACTCCCCCACGACGTTGAGCACGGCCCCGACGCCGGTGATGACGGCGCAACCGGCGATCGCGGCGATCTCGGGCGGCACCCCCGGCGGCACCGGCACCACGGCGCGCTCGGACACGATGCAGTATTCGGCGAAACAGGACACGCCCAGCAGATGATGGACCCGCGCGCCGCCGGCGCGCAGGCGCGTGGTCCCGTCGAGCAGCCCACCCGAGGCCGCCTGGATGCCCGCCGCCTCACACAGCGCCGGCCGACCGGCCAGGCAGTACGGGCACTGACCACACCGGGGCCGCCACATCAGGCACACCCGGTCCCCGACGGCGAACCCGGTGACGCCCGGGCCCACCTCCTCGATCACGCCGGCGCCCTCGTGCCCCGGCACGACCGGCAGCGGGCAGCGCAGGTCGCCGGTCAGGTAGTGCTGGTCGCTGTGGCACACCCCCGCCGCCTCGACCCTGACCAGGACCTCTCCCGCGTGCGGTGCGTCGAGCAGCAGGTCGCGAACGACGAGGGGTGTTCCGAAGCTTTCCAGCAGCGCGGCTCTCATCTGCCCCCTCCGATCGCCATTCGATCGTTGTAACGGTAGATGTTACGAACACATGTCGTCAATAGTTTCGGAACGTTCGGGATACCCGGTCGGCGTGCATCGGGCTGTGGGTTCGGGCATCCATCGGTGGGCCGCGCCGAAAAAAGCTCATGACATGCGTATATATCGACCCAGAGCGCTGCGTCATTACCGGTGCGGACGTGTCGAAACTCGCGTCGAGAGAATCGCAACTATCAACTCGACGGACACCGCATCGAGGTCGACTCAGGTCCTTTTAACGGGCCCCGCTCGGTCGATTCCGCCCGACCCTATCGACGCACACCGACAGGAAAGCTGAGCGCCTGCAGGCCCGCTTCCACGGTCAGCCGGCGCCGAAGCAGACGAACGTGGCGGCGGGCTCGTCCGCCGACGCCGACGCCAGCGCGTCGGCCGGACTCGCGCCGCGGGCGACGTCCCTGTGGTACGCCATCATGATCTGCTCGGCGACCTGGTCGGGCACCCTGGTGAGGCTGGAGATGACGGTGGACGTACCGAGATAGAGCAGCGCCGCAGTGAACCCCAGCAGCTCGTCGCCGGCCCTGACCACCGCCTGCCCCACGTCGCACGCGGACAGGACGACGTGGCCCGGCGCCTGGCCGAGCCGCTCCAGGTCGTAGGCCATGAGCGGGCCGTCGGCCAGGTCCAGGCGGGAGAAGAGCACGTTCTCGCGCTCGTGGTGCCCGTGCGCGGCGAAGTGGGCGAAGGACGCGCCGTCGAGCGCTTCGAGCGTGGCCGACACGGTGGCCAGCCCGCCCCTGAGCCGCTTCGCCTTGGGGTGCACGGCCCCGAGCCGCTCGATCTCCGTCTCCGCGTGGTCCAGATCGGGCCCGGCGACCAGTACCGACGATCCCCCATCGGGTTCGTACGGCGACCGCGCGCGCCGCGCCGACAACCAGACCAGCGCGGACGGCACCACCACCAGCGGCCTGCCGCGCAGCTCGGGCAGCAGGCCCCAGGGCACCGCGGACAGGGCCATGGTCGGGACGAGCACGATCCCCCGCACCCCGGACAGCGCCTGTGTCAGGGGTGCGATCACCGCGTCGGCGATGATCCCGAGCTGCCGCCGGACGGACGCCTCGATCACCGCCTTCATCGCCGGCCGCAGGATGCGCCCGGCCTGCGCGTTGAGGTCTCCTGCCAGCCGCCGCGCGGCCTCGGCGACCGGTTCGTACGCGCTGAGCTCGTACAGGCGGCACCGCCCGCGCCCGAGCGTCAGGGCGAGCAGCGTGCCGTCGACGTTGAGCAGGCTGACCATGGCGTAGTCGTCGGCCGCGAGCGCCGCCTCGACAGCGCTGGTGGAGGCGAGGGCGAGGCCGGCGCCGACGCCGGGGAGCTGCCAGCCGCGTTCCCTGATCAGCTGCTCGAGTTCGAGGCACCGTCTGCGCAGCTCCGGCCGGCGCTGCCCGGCCGCCTCGTCGGCGTGCATCCGCTGGGCGAGCTGGCGTAGCTCGGCCAGCGCCTCGGCGGTCCGCTCGTCCTCGGGGGCGTGCGGCGGCCGGTAGCGGAAGGCCTGCGCGCGGCACCGTTCCGACCAGGCGAACACGTGCCGCGCCGAGCCGCCCGCCAGAGCGGTGGCCAGGCCGCAGGCGGCCAGGTCGGCGCCGAGGGCCGTGACGCCGGTCAGCATGTCGAGGCTGCCCAGCGTGCCGCGGTGGGAGTGGATGAGCGCCAGTCCCGACCGCACCCTGCGCAGGGCGGGGCCGCGTTGCCCGTGGGCGCCCGCCAGCTCGGCCGCCGCGAGGTGGCGCATCAGCCGCACGTCGAGCGGCGCGCCGCGGGAGGCGGGGTTCGCGGCGGCGGCGACCGCCTCGGGCAGGCGGCCGGCGGCGACGAGGGCCCTGATCGAGACCAGCCTGGCCATCTCGGCCTCGCCCGGCATGTGCAGCTCGGCGAACCGGCCGGACAGCTCGGCCGCCCGCCTGGCCACGGAGCCCGGCCTGGCCGCCCGCGCGGACTCGCCGCGCAGGCGCATGAGCGCGGCCCGCAGCGCCCAGGCCGTGCTGTCCCTGCGCCAGAAGTGGGTCTCCGCGCGCCTGGCCCAGGCACGCGCCTCGGCGACCCGGCCCGCGTCGAGAGCGCACTGCGCGCGGGCCAGCTCGGCCTCCGCGTAGTCCTGCATCAGCCGTTGCCTGCGGAAGCCGTCGATGGCCTGGTCCAGGGTGCGCCCGGCCTCGTCGGTCAGCCCCACGGCCAGCAGCGCCCTGGCCCGGTCGAGCGCGAGCACCGGCAGGAAGCCCGGGCTGACGTCCCGGTAGAGCGGCTCGACCCGCGCGAACCCGGCCAGCGCCGCCGGCACGTCCCCGAGCAGCAGGTCGCAGTAGCCGTCGTTGTGCAGGGCCTTGGCCGCGATCACCTCGTGCCCGTGGGCGTGCGCGATCTGCGCGCTCCTGCGGGCGTCGTCCCTGGCCAGGCGGACCCGCCCGGTCATGAGGTGGATGACCGACCGGTTGAGCAGCACCCTGGCCAGTTCGACGCGGTCGTGGTCGACGAGCATGGGAGCGGCCAGGTCGAGCTCCTGGAGCGCCAGAGCGTTCGATCCGGTGCGCAGGTGCATCAGGCCGCGCTGGGCGTGCACGATGGCCAGCTCGGCCGGTGGCGCGCAGCGCTGGGCCGCGTCGAGCAACTCCATGCCGAGCCCGGTGCGGCCCTGCTCGGCCTCGGCGTGCGCGAGGCTGGTCAGCAACCGGGCCAGCAGCCCGTCGTGCCGAGGGAGGGGAACCCCGGGAGCCGTGCCGCCCCAGCCGAGCAGCGCCAGCCCCTGCCGGAGCCGGCGGGCGGCGCGTGCCGGGCGGCCGTTGTCGGTCGCCTCGACGCTGAGCTTGTGCAGGCGCTCCACCCGCTCCCGGAGCGGCGCGACCTGCCCGGTGTCCGGCAATCCCGCCTCGCGGTGGCTAGAGGATGAGTGAGGGCGTCACCGCCAGTATCGCCGCCCGCGCCGGATCATCAAGTCCCTGCCGCACCACGAGCTGCGACAGGCCCCGCGGGACCGTGTCGAGGACGAATCTGCCCTGGTCGTCGGCCCTGACCGTGGTCGCGCCCCGGCTGGTCCGCAGCTCCACCAGGTGGTCGCCGGGCGGCGCCAGCCAGCCGTCCACGCGTACGGCGTGCTCGTCGCGCGCGCTCACGCTGATCATGATGGTGAGGATCTCGCTGTCGAAGGTGATCGTACGGGTGTCCTCGCCGCCGCGGACCGGCAGCAGCGTGTCCTCGTGCGGGCGCAGGATCTCGAACTCCGGCGATTCGAGGGCCAGGGCGAACTGGAGGCGTTCGACCAGGGTGGCGGGGACGGGATCGACGGTGCGGTAGACGTCGGCGATCTCCTCGATGAGGAGCTGGTCCTCGGGGGTGAAGTGCGGCCCATCTGACGTGTTCATCAGGAGCTCCAATCCGGGTCCTTCGCGAGCAGGCGGCGTAGCTTCGCGAAGCAGCGTCCCCGCGTTGGGCCGATGCTGCCCATCGGCATGCCCAGTGCGGCCGCGACGTCGTCGTAGTGCGGGCGGGGCACGAAGGCGACGATCCTGAGCAGTTCGCCGCACCGTTTGGGCAGGCTCTCGACCGCGTTCCAGAGGGCGCGGCGGCGCTCGTCGTCCACGAGGAGCTCGTCGGGGGTGAGCACGCCGGCGGGCAGCTCCTCGAACGTGTCGTCGCCGGGCAGGTCGTCCTTGCGGGAGGCGGCGCTGACCCGCCACGCCTCGCGGCGGGCCGTGGTGACGAGCCATTCGATCAGCGCGCCGGGCGCGGCGATGGTGTGCAGGTGGCGCAGCAGGATCAGCCAGGTCGTCTGGATCACGTCCTCGGCCGCCTGCGGGCTCAGGCCCTGGTTCCTGGCGGTGTGCCAGAGCACGGGCGTGAGCTCGGCGACGATCGCGTCCAGCGCGCCGCGCGTGCCCTGCCTCGCCTCGACGAGCAGGGCGGCCAGCCGGTCGCGGCGCTGGCCGCTGGGCGCGTGTTCCACCGCGGGATCGCCGGCCATCAGATGGGGACGATTTCCGGCCGGACGACCTTGTCGTTGATCATCGTGTCGATGACCGTCCTGGCCCTTTCGACGGGGTCGACGCCCACCTGGCCGATGGTCTTGGTCAGCTCGGCGGCGATGGCGCCGGCCACGATCGGCGCGGCGAACGAGGTGCCGCTCCAGCCGCAGAACGGCCCCACGGCGTCGGCGTCCAGCGCGGCGCGTTCGCCGGTACTGAGCGGCGCGTTCTGGGCGCCCTGGAACTGCGGCGGGAAGGTGCTGACCACCATCGCGCCGGGAGCGCGCCAGCGCACGGCCGGGTGCTGGTTGCTGAAGATCGCAATCGTGCCGTCAGGGTTCTTGGCGGCGACGCCGATCATGGGGGCCAGCGGCGGGCCGGGCACGGCCGTCTCGGACAGCGCGGCCAGGTAGAACGGCCGGGCCGTGGCGTAGTTGCCGGCCGCGTTGACCACGATGACGCCGCGCGCCCGCAACTGGTTGACCTTGTTGAACAGCGCCTGCATGGCCGGGTCGCCCGCCTCGGAGAAACCGCCGAAGGAGCAGCACAGGACGTCCACGGCCGCGCCGGCGTCCATCCGCGACAGCAGGCGGTCGAGCGCCGCGTGCACGGCCTCGCCGGGGACCACGCCGTCGCTGTGCATGACCTTGTACATGAGCACCCGGGCGTCGGGCGCGATCTGGGCGACGAGGCCGGCCAGCATGAGGCCGTGCCCGGCGTGCGAGTTGAGCGTGCCGACGAGCGGGTTGGACGGCTGGCCGAGGTCCTCGTAGCCGACGAGCCTGGCGATGTCCCTGTCCGCGTACGCCGGGTGGGTGTCCTCGATCTGCTGCTGCCCGGCGGGATCGACGGACAGGAACGCGTCGGGCTCCGTCACCGGCCTGAACCAGGGATGGTACCGGGCGACGCCGGTGTCCAGCGTGACCACGGTGATCCTGGGCCCGCCGAGATCGTCGAGCGACCTGCGGCGCGGCGGCCCCGCCACCACGGTCAGGGGGATCCGGCCGTATCCGGGACGGGCGCCCATGCCCGGCTCGTCCACCACGGCGTGCCCGCTCGTGGCCGGCTCGCCGCCCAGGTCGAGCGAGCCGATGCCGCTGGTGGCCGACCCCACGAACAGGTGGTCCAGCGAGATCGTGCCGAGCGGGGCCTTGAACGGCCAGCCGTCGGACTCGTCGCGCAACGCCCTGCGCAGGACCCGCAGCGCCCGCCAGGCGTCCACCTCGACATCCTGGCCCGCGATCTCCAGGACCCCCGGCACCCAGACGGTCTCGTCCCCGAAGTCCCTGCCGCGGGCGCGCTCGACGCTCTCGCGGGACAGCCGCAGCCCGAGCCTGGACAGCGCACTGTCGATCCAGCTCACCGCCTCGTCGGAGACCAGCGCCTGCCCGGGGAACAGCAGCACGTGCGAGCGGTAGACCGTGGAGTCGGGGCGGCGCTCGCCCGGGTCCAGGGCCACGGCCCAGGGATCGAGGATCCTGGCTCCGTGCCGGTCGAGGAGCTCGCGGGGAAGCGTGATGCCCTGCCAGGGCAGCCCGAACTCCTCGATGCCGCCCTGCCGCTGTGATTCGGGGATGTACTCGATGGTCATGGCACCGTCTCCGTTCTTCCCTCTGTGGCCTATGAGGGCGGAGCACCGGCCGCGATACGCGGGGTTGATAACGGAAGCATCACGATCTCATGGTCGGATCCACGCCGCGCAACATCATCCCCTGCCCCCTGGACTGGTGCACGTCGTCGGCCGGTCGGTCTTCGGGGTCGCGGAACTGGATGAGCAGGGTCGTACGCGCCTCGGCCGCCCGGTTGACGCCGGACCCGTGGACGGTGAGATACGTGAGGAACAGCACGTCCCCCGCCTCCGCCGCCACGGGAACGGCGGCCTCCAGCGGCCACTGCGACAGCGGCAGATGCCAGCCGCCCTCCTCGATGTGCGGCAGCAGCCCGCGCTTGTGGCTGCCCGGCACGACCCGCACGCACCCCTTCTCCTCGGGCGCGTCGTCGAAGTGGAAGATGGCCGCGCCGAGGGTGTGCCTGGTGTGCGGGAAGTGCGCGGCGTCCTGGTGCATGGGGAACGGCGAGCCCTTCTCCGCCGGCTTCACGAAGATCTTGGTGTGGTGCAGCTGCACGTTCTCGGTCCCCATCAGGGCCGCCGCCACGTCGGTGAAGCGCGGATCGACCATGAGCCGCGTGAACGCGGCCGAGTAGAACTGCGCGTCGTGGCAGTGCCGCAACTCGGTCGCGCCGCCGCCGAGCTCGCGGGCACTCCCCCAGGTCGGGTCGGACTGACGCAACCGCGCCAGCACCGCATGACATTCCTCCCGGTACGCCGACGCCTCGGCCCCGCTCAGCAGCCCCTTGACGAGCACGTAACCGTTGTCCCGGTAGAACCGCACCAGCGATGGATCGCACATCCCTGTGTGATGCCCGCGAACGACCAGGCCTGACCCATCAGGCCACTTCCAGCCGCGAGGTCCTGCGGTCGCGGAGCCAGGCGTACCCGCTCACGCCGATGCCCGCGACGGTGACCGCGGCGCCGACGAGGTAGAGGGAGGGCAGCCCGAGCCCGCCGTCGATGACCCGGCCGCCGAGCCAGGCGGCGAAGGCGGCGGCGAGCTGGTAGGCGGAGGCGTTCACGGCCATGGCCAGGGTCGGCGCGGCGGCGGCGGTGGACAGGACGCGGGCCTGCATGCCGGGGATGACCGAGAAGCCCAGCGCCCCGATCACGAACACCATGATCGCGGTGACCGTCATGCTGCCGCTGGCGCTCCACATGAGCACGAGCGCCGCCGCCAGCACGGCCAGCAGGCCGAGCTGCGAGCGCATCGGCGCGCGGTCGGACAACCAGCCGCCGGCGAAGTTGCCGGCGGCCGCACCGACGCCGTACACGAGCAGCAGTACGGCGACCGCGCCGGTGGCGAACCCGGTGACGTCGGTGACCAGGGACGCGAAGAAGGTGAACACCATGAGCAGCCCCGCGTTCGCCACCGCCGTGACCGCAATGGCGAGTTGCACGTCGCGGTTGCGGAACACGCGCAGCTCGGCCACCGCGGACGTGGCGGGGGTGGCGTCGCGCACGTCCGGCACCAGCCGCGCCACCAGCAGGAACCCGGCCGCGCAACACGCGGCGAGGGCCAGGAACGTGGACCGCCAGCCGTGGTCGTTGCCGATGAAGGTGCCGATCGGCGCGCCGAGGATCATCGCCAGGTTCATCCCGAAGACGAGCTTGGAGACGGTGGACGCCTGCTTGCCCGGCGCGGCGGTGGACACCGCGATGACGATCGCGTTGGCGAAGAACGTGGAGGTCACCAGCGCGGTGACGATCCGCGCCGCGAAAAGCACCGAATAGACCGGCGCGAGGGCGGAGGCGAGGTTCCCGAGGATCGTGATCCCGAGCAGCACCAGGATGAGCGGCTTGCGCGGGAAGCGGGCGGTGAGCGCCGTGAGCACCGGCCCGCCGACGATCATCCCGATCGCGTACGCGGTCACGAGTAGTCCCGCCGCCGGAATGGAGACGGCCAGATCACCGGCGATGTCCGGCAGGATCCCGGCGATGACGAACTCGCCGGTGGTGATGCCGAACACACACACCATCAGCGAGGGAACGCTGGATTTCATCGAAACCCTTTCTTTACAGATCAGTACAAAACCGGGACGTGAAAAAGGGCCGACCGCCGCCCAGTCGGATTCACAGAGCGGCGACGGCCCCTTCGACGACGTCCAGGAGGGCGTTGCGGTCGTCGGTGACCTTGGCGAGCACGCGCAACCCGTAGTACGCGCTCTGGAACGCCCGCGCCACCTGCAGCGGCGGCCGGTCAGCGGAGAGTTCCCCGGTGCTCTGGCCGACCGCCACCAGCCGGCAGAGCGCCTGCTCCAGGTCGGCGAACTGGCGCCGGACCAGCCCCGCGACGGCCTCCGTGCGCCCGCCGGCCTCGGTGGCGGCGTTCAGTGCCAGGCAGCCGCGCCGCCCGGGGTCGGCCATGTCGGCGTCGATGACGCCCAGCATGAGGTCCCTGAGCCGCTCGCGCACGGAGCCGGGCTCGGCCAGCATCGCCACCTGGGCCTCGGCCAGGGTCTCCGCGTACCGGCGGAGCGCCTCCTCGTACAGGCGGTGCTTGCTGCCGAAGGCGTTATAGAGGCTGCCGCGCCCGAGCCCGGTGCGGGCGCACAGGTCCTGGGTGGTGGTGGCTTCGTAGCCCTTCTCCCAGAACACCTCCATCGCGGCGTCGATCACCCGCTGGTCGCTGAACTCACGTGGCCTGCCCATGGAGAGGAGGCTACCGGATTCTGTACAGAACAGTAAAGAACTCAGCGCACCGTCAGCCGGTCCAGGTGGTAGCGCACGGTCGCGAGCGCCTGCTCTGGCTCGCGTACGCGGAGCAGGAGGTCGGAGCCCAGCCCGTCGATCATGGCGAGCAGCGCGTCCGACTCGCGCTCGGCGTCCAGCCCGGCCGCCATCTCGCCGTCGCGCTGGGCCTGGACGATCAGCTCGGCCACCCGGGCGCGCAACCACCGGTCGCCCTCCCGCAACTCCCCGACCAGTTCTGGAACGTCGACGGCCCGCGCCGCGAACGCCTGCCCGGCCCGGCGCTCGGCCTTGCGGCGCGCGTCCAGCGGCAACATCTCGGCCGCCATCGACAACAGGAACGACCGCACCAGGAACGGCCCGGGAGGATCCGGTATCCCGGCCACGATCCGCGCGGTGACCTGCTCGCCGAGGTAGCCGACGACGTAGCGGAGCATCTCGTCCTTGTTGCCGAAGTAGTGCTGCACGGAGCCGAGCGAGATGCCGGCCTCGACCGCGACGTCACGCAGCGTGGCCCGGTCCAGCCCCTCGCGCCCGGCGATGCGCAACACGGCCTCGGCGATGTGCCTGCGCCGCTCGTCGTGGTCGACCTTCTTCGGCATGGCCCTCCTTTTTCATACCGACGTATTATAATACAGCGGTATGGCAACGATAGCGTTCTTCGCCCCCTCCGCCGCCGGGCATGTCAACCCGACGCTCGGCCTCGCCGCCGAGCTCGTCCGCCGGGGCCACCGCGTCACGTACGCCACCACCGAGGCGTACGCGGCCCGCGTGGCCGAGACCGGCGCCGAGGTCGTGCCCTTCACCTCCGCCTGGGACTCGCTCGACCTCCCCGACGTGCCGCAGATGCACGGCAAGGAGCTCATCAGGGCCATGGGCCTGCTCCTGGACGAGACCAGGGCGGCACTCCCCCAGCTCGCCGACGCGCCGCGGCCCGACCTGGTCGTGCACGACGGCACGCTGTGCTGGTGGGGACGGATCCTGGCCAAGCGCTGGCAGGTCCCCTCGGTGGAGACCTGGCCGAACTTCGTCGGCAACGAGCACTGGTCGATGCACCGGAAGTACACGACGATCAACCCGCTGAGCCTCGGCTTCCTGCGCATGATGTTGCGGCTCGGCCGCTTCCTGCGCAAGGAAGGGTTCGCCGACGTGCAGGCGTTCGTGCGGGGCGACGGGGCGGGGGTCAGGCTGGTGATGCTGCCGCGCGCGTTCCAGTTCGTCGGCGAGACGTTCGGCGACGGCTACGAGTTCGTCGGGCCGGCCCTGACCCAGCGGGCCTACCAGGGCGGATGGGAGCCGTCCGGCGATCTGCCGGTGGTCCTGGTCTCGCTGGGCACCGGCTACAACGACCGGCCGGACTTCTACCGTACGGTGCTGCGCGCGGCGGAGGGGCGGCCGTGGCAGGTCGTGCTGGCCGTGGGCGGCGTGGACCCGGCGGCGCTCGGGCCCGTTCCGCCCAACGTGGAGGTGCACGCGCAGGTGCCGCAACTGGCCGTGCTGAGCCACGCTCGCGTGTTCGTCACCCACGCGGGGATGGGCAGCACGATGGAGAGCCTGCACTTCGGGGTGCCCATGGTGACGGTGCCGCAGATGGCCGAGCAGCGGGCCAACGCCGACCGCATCGCCGAACTGGGCCTGGGCCGGGCGTTGCCGATCGGCGACGTCACCGGCTCGGCGGTGTGGGAGGCAGTGGCGGAGGTGGCCGCCGACCAGCGGGTGCGCGAGCGGCTGAGCTGGATGAAGGGCGAGCTGGCGGCGGCGGGCGGGGCCACGGGGGCGGCGGACGCGGTGGAGAAACTGCTTAACTTGGGTCCGTAAAACGTTTCATACCGCGGGAAAGGTTCTCCTTGAACTACGAACGCCAGCCGTACAGAAGATGTGGCCGCAGCGGCCTGCTCCTCCCCGCCGTGTCGCTCGGCCTGTGGCACAACTTCGGTGGCGGCAAGCCGCTCGACAGCCAGCGCGCGATCTTCCACAAGGCGCTCGATCTCGGCATCACCCACTTCGACATCGCCGACCGGTACGGCCCGCCGCTGGGCGCCGCCGAGTCCGCCTTCGGCCGGCTGCTCCCCCGGTCGTTGCGCGACGAGGTGGTGGTCACCACCAAGGGCAGCAACCCCATGTGGGACGGCCCGTACGGCATGGGCAACTCCCGCAAGCACCTGCTGGCCACCCTCGACCGCTCGCTGGACCGGCTCGGCCTCGACTTCGTGGACATCTACTACCTGCACCGCGACGACGACGCCACGCCGCTGGAGGAGCAGGTCGCGACCCTGGACCACATGGTCCGCAGCGGCAAGGTGCTCTACGTCGGCGTCTCCAACTTCTCCCCTGAACGCACGGCGCAGGCCGCCCGCCTGCTGCGCGACCTGGGCACCCCGCTCCTGGTCCACCAGCCGTCCTACTCCCTGCTCAACCGCGGCATCGAGGACGCCCTGCTGGGAGTGCTGGAGGAGGAGGGCGCCGGCTGCGTCGTCTACTCTCCGCTGGCGCAGGGCCTGCTCACCGACCGCTACCTGGACGGCATCCCCGCCGACTCGCGCGCCGCCGAAGGACGTTTCCTCACGGCGGACCGGGTGACCCCGCAGGTGCTGGCCTTCGTGCGGGCGCTCGCCGGAGTGGCCGAGTCCCGCGGCCAGTCGGTGGCCCAGCTCGCGCTGGCCTGGGCGCTGCGGGACTCCCGGATCACCTCGGTGCTCGTCGGCGCCTCCAGCCCCGAGCAGCTGGAGGCGAACGTGGCCGCCGTGGACCGCCTGGACTTCACCGACGACGAGCTGGCGGCCATCGACCGGGCCGCCAAGGAGGCCGGCGTCGCGGCGTGACCGCTCGCGGGGCCCGGACGATGCCGGGCCCCGCTTCACGGGCGCACCTCGAATGGCTTGGCAAGCCGTCACGGGTGGAATGTCACGCGGATCGAACGGCGGGCGCCTGCCTAGCGTGGGCGCATGGGTGACCTGTGGACGGCCTTCAAGCAATCGCCGTACTACCCGGCGACCGGCCTGGTGCTGCTCCTCTCGGCGGCGGCGGGGCTGTTCGCCGGGTCGTACACCTACGCCATGGCCTCCCCGACGCCGCACCACATGCCCGTCGCGGTCGTCGGCGTCACCCACGAGACCGTGCGCGGGAGGGTCTTCGCCGCCGGGCTGGAGAAGGCCCTGGCGGCCTCGCTCGACCTGCACTTCGACAAGTCCTACGCGCAGGCCATGGAGTCCATCGAGGAGCAGCGGGTCTTCGCCGTGTTCGTCGTGCGCGAGACCCACGTCGATATGAACGTGTCGAGCGCCTCGGGCGCGTCGGTGGCGCTGCTGCTCAGCCAGGAGGCCCCGAAGGTGGCCGCGCGGACGGGATTCACGCTCACGGTACGGGACGTCAAGCCGCTCCAGCGGGCGGACCCGCGCGGCCTGGCGATCTTCTACATCACGCTCGCCGCCGTGATCATCGGATTCACGGGGGCGATCCAGCTCAGCAACAACGCCCCCGACCTCAATCCGGGCGAGCGCATCGCCTTCACCGCGGCGTACGCGGTGCTCGGCGCGTTCGCCATCGTCTCGCTCGTGGACTGGGTGCTCGGCGCGCTCGAACTGCCGGTCCCGGAGTCGTGGTTCATCCTGGCGCTGACCATGTTCACCACGGGGATGGTGTTCACGATGTTCAACACCTTCCTGGGGCGCTGGGCGATGGTCCCCACCTGGGGGCTGATGGTGCTGCTCGGCAACCCGTCCTCGGGCGGGGCCGTGTCCTGGCCGCTGCTGCCCTCGCCGCTGGGCGTCATCGGGCGCTGGTTGCCGCCGGGGGCGTCGGTCAACGCCCAGCACACCGCCGTCTACTTCCACGGCCACCAGAGCGTGACGCCGTTCATCGTCCTGATGGCCTGGGCGCTGGTGTCCTGCGCCGTCTTCCTGATCTGGCGCGAACGGCACCCCGGTGGCCGGCCGGCTCGGCCCACCCCGACTACTTCATGATCGGCGACCTCACACCAACGTCTGCGAGGGCAGCGCGAGCCTGACCGACATCCGCCTCTACGTACCGAAGCAAACCGCTCTAATGTGAATTGTCGACCCCGAGATCGCCTTCCAGGTCGAAGGCCTCCCCTTCGTGGTGGAGCATCGGGTGGCCGAGGTCGGTCTCGAGGTCGAAACCCGCCTGCCCGGCCGCGGCCTCCAGGGCCTCCTCCTCATGACGGTGCACCACCTGCTCGTGGTGCTCACGCAGCCGCTCGACGAGACCGTGGTGGTGCGGGTGCTGTTCGGCGTCGCTCATGACGACATGGTCGACAACATCCGCGCTCCGGGACAACCAAACGCGAGGTGAACAATCAGCAGCGCAGGTCCACGGTGAGCACGTCGTCGTCCCAGACGGCGCTGGTGCCGAACTGCGCGCACGCGTCGGTGAAGCGCCGGCGGAGCCAGGCCCGTTCCTGCCCGCGGGCGATGACGGTACGGCCGTACTCGAGGTGCAGCGGCACCGCGCGCAGCCGTACCGGACCGGTCTCGTCGAGGGTCACCAGGAACAGCAGCGACAGGTCGTTGCGCAGTTCGCGGTCGATCGCGTAGTCGTCGAGGAAGTCGCCGAGGTCGTACAGGACAGGCGGCGCGACGCCGTGGACCACGTGGGCGGAATGACCGGCGACCAGGCTCGCTCCGGCGGCGACCATGGACTCGGCGGCCGTCCGGATGTAGGGCGCGGGACCGGACGTCATGTTGGGGCCCCAATGGGGCGTGACCAGTACGGCGTCGGCTTCCGCGCGCGCCCGGGCGACCGCGTCGGTCACCCAGGACGGGACGCCGCCGGGCAGGTCGGCGTAGGCCACGCCGGGCCGGTCGGGCAGGGCGGCGTAGTCGGCCGGATGGTCGGTCAGGGCGATGACGGCGATCCGCAGCCCGCCCACGACCAGCATGATCGGCTCCCGGGCCTGGGCCCGGTCCGCGCCCGCGCCCACGGTGAGGATCCCCAGGTGTTCGAGGTGGGCGCGGGTGTCCAGGAGCGCGTCGTAGCCGTAGTCCAGGGCGTGGTTGTTGGCCAGCGTGACGCAGCTCACACCGAGCTCGGCGAGGAGGTCCGCGGCCTGCGGCGGTGCCCGGAAATGGAACAGCTTGCCGGGCGTGGGCCATGGGCTGCCACGGTCGGAGAGGCAACATTCGAGGTTCACCAGCACCACGTCGGCGTCGGCGAGGTGGGCGCGAACGCCGTCCGACAGGTACGCGGCCGGATCGCTGGACACGGTCAGCAGGTCGGCCACACCCCGGCCGAGCATCGTGTCACCCGCCAGCGCGAGCGTGGCAGTCATGCACTTTCACTGCCTTGGGGTGACTCACCCAAACCCGTCCGGGTAGCACAGATCCTCGTGAGCTCGAACATGACGGAAAAACTGATCGCCGCCCACCTGACCAGCGGCGACATGCGGCCGGGCGAGGAGATCGGGCTGCGCATCGACCAGGCGCTGATCCAGGACGCCACCGGCACGATGGTGATGCTCGAACTGGAGGCCCTCGGCCTGGACCGGGTACACACCGAGCTGGCCGCCCAGTACGTCGACCACAACCTGCTGCAGACCGACGAACGCAACATGGCCGACCATGTGTTCCTGCGCTCGGCCTGCCGCCGGTACGGCATCTGGCACTCCCGCCCGGGCAACGGGGTGTCGCATCCCACCCACATGCAGTATTTCGGCATGCCGGGCAAGACGCTGGCCGGGTCCGACTCGCACACCTGCGCGGCCGGCTCGCTGGGCATGCTGGCCATCGGCGTCGGCGGGCTGGAGGTGGCCATGGCCATGGCCGGACAGCCGCTGTTCGTCACGATGCCCGAGATCTGGGGGGTACGGCTCACCGGCGCCCTGCCACCGTGGGTGAGCGCCAAGGACGTGATCCTGGAGATGTTGCGCCGCCACGGCGTGCGCGGCGGCGTGCACCGGATCATCGAATACCACGGGCCCGCCCTGGCCACGCTGAGCGCGATGGATCGGCACGTGATCGCCAACATGGGCGCCGAGCTGGGCGCCACCACCTCGGTCTTCCCCGCCGACAAGCAGGTTCTGGAGTTCCTGCGGGCCCAGGGCCGCGCCGCCGACCACACCGAACTGGCGGCGGATCCCGGCGCCGGCTACGACCTGGAGGAGGAGATCGACCTGTCCACGCTGGAGCCCCTGATCGCCCGTCCGGGCTCCCCCGGCAACGTCATCCCGGTACGGCAGGCCACGGGTGAGCCGGTCCACCAGGTCGTCGTGGGCTCCTCGGCCAACCCCGGCCTGCGCGACTTCGCGGTGGTGGCCGAGATCCTGCGCGGCAGGCAGGTGCATCCCCAGGTGTCGCTGGACGTGAACCCCACCTCCCGGCAGATCCTGATCGACCTCACCAAGATGGGCGCGATCACCACGCTGATCGAGGCCGGCGCCCGCATCCACCAGACCGGCTGCCTGGGCTGCATCGGCATGGGCCAGGCCCCCGCCGTCGGCCGCAACAGCCTGCGGACGTTCCCGCGCAACTTCCCCGGCCGCTCGGGCACCCACGACGACTCGGTCTGGCTCTGCTCGCCCGAGACCGCCGCCGTGGCGGCGCTCACCGGCGCCATCACCGACCCGCGCGACCTCGGCCTCGACCATCCCCGGGTACCGCTGCCGCGCACGGTCAGCCTGGGCACGGCGCTGCTCGAAGCACCCCTGCCCCCCGACGCGGCGCAGCGGGTGGAGCTGGCCAAGGCCCCGAGCATCGGCTCGCTGCCAGAGCTGGAGCCGCTGCCCGACTCGCTCACCCTGCCGGTCGTGCTCAAGGTGGGCGACGACATCTCGACGGACGAGATCATGCCGGCGGGCGCGCGGGCGCTGCCGTACCGGAGCAACATCGAGGCGCTGGCCGACTTCGCCTACACCCAGATCGACCCGGACTACCCGCGGCGGGCCCGCGAGGCGGGCCCGCACGCGATCGTCGGCGGCCGCAACTACGGCCAGGGCTCCTCCCGCGAGCACGCCGCCATCGTGCCCCGCTACCTGGGGCTCCGGGTCGTGATCGCCAAGTCCTTCGCCCGCATCCACTGGCAGAACCTGGCCAACTTCGGCGTACTGCCACTGGAGTTCGCCGACGAATCCGACTACGACCGGATCGGCCGCGAACTCCACTTCGAGGGCCTGCGCAAGGCCGTCGAAAACGGCACCGAGCTGACCGTGGACGGCATCGTGCTCCGGCACCGCCTCTCCGCCCGCCAGCGCGCCATGGTCCTGGCCGGCGGCTGGATCCCGCTCTCCAGGCAGAGCCGATGAAGCCTGATCTGCTGGCGGAGATCGTCCGGCAGGCAGGCGTGAGCGATCCCCGCCTGCTGGCCGCCATCCGCGCCACGCCACGCGACCTGTTCGTGCCGCCCCGTTACGCCGAACGCGCCCCCTTCGACGAACCGATCCCCATCGGCCACGGCCAGCCCACCTCGCAACCGTCGCTGATCGCCCAGATGATCGACGCCCTGCGGCTCACCGAGGAGGCGACGGTGCTGGAGATCGGCACCGGCTACGGCTACCAGACCGCCCTGCTGGCCCGCCTGGCCCGCCGGGTGTACTCGGTGGAACGCCATCCCGACCTGGCCGCTCACGCGCGGGCCAACCTGGCCGCGGCCGGCCTGACGGGCGTCGAGGTCGTGGTCGGGGACGGCACCGCGGGGCTGCCCCGGTATGCGCCGTTCGACGCCGTCGTCGTCTCCGCCGCGGCGCCCGGCGTGCCGGCTCCACTGGCGGAGCAGCTCGCCGAGGACGGCCGCCTGGTCATGCCGATCCAGACCGAAACCGGCGACATGGTCACGCAGTTCACCAGACGGCATGGCCACCTGCTCCGCGAGCGGGTGCTGCTGCCCGCCTATTTCGTCCCGCTGATCGGCAGGTACACCCCCGAATCGCCCCCTCGCGACCTCAATGGGTGAGCGCCTCGCACAGGAAGGCTTCGACCTGCTCGCCCGCGGCCTGGGGCGGCCGTTGCCGGTTCATATCGGTCACGTACCATGAAGATTGCCCGGCGGACCGGAAAGCCTCGCTGAGGCACAACAGTGGATCTCCCCCCGAGATGCGATGCAAGCTGGCGGTGTCCCACGCGTCGCACATCATCGATGATTTCGGGATCGAGGGGATCATGACACCAGATGAGGCCCAGCCGCGCCCAGGCCCGGCGAACGTCGCGGTGACGTTGACCGTCAACGGCACCGATCACCCGCTCGACCTGGAGCCCAGGGTCAGCCTGCTGGACGCGCTGCGCGACCGGCTGGGCCTGACCGGCACGAAGAAGGGTTGTGACCAGGGCGCGTGCGGCGCCTGCACGGTGATGGCGGACGGCCGGCGGATCCTGTCCTGCCTGACGCTCGCCGCGCAGCAGGAGGGCCGGGCGATCACCACCATCGAGGGGCTGGGCGACGGCGGCGCCCCGCACCCGGTGCAGGAGGCGTTCGTCAGGCACGACGCCTTCCAGTGCGGCTACTGCACCCCTGGGCAGATCATGTCCGCGGTGTGCCTGCTGGCCGAGGGCCGCGCGCGGTCGGATGCGGACATCCGGGAGTTCATGAGCGGCAACCTCTGCCGTTGCGGGGCCTATCCGAACATCGTCGCGGCGATCCGCGAGGTGGCGGAGGCGGGTGGTGGCGGTGCGTGAGTTCGAGTACGTCAGAGCCGCCGAGGTCGGGCAGGCCGTCGCGACGGTCACCGGCGACCCCCGAGCCTCGTATCTCGCGGGCGGCACGACCCAGCTCGACCTGATGAAGGACGGCGTCCTCGAACCGGACATGCTGGTGGACATCACCCGGCTCCCGCTCAGTGGCGTCTCCCGCGACGGCGACACGCTGCGCGTCGGCGCCCTGACCACGATGGAGGAGCTGGCCGCCGACGCCACCGTCGCCGAACGCCTGCCGTTCGTCCGCGAGGCGCTGCTGCTGGGCGCGTCGGTCCAGCTGCGCAACATGGCCACCATTGGCGGCAACCTGCTGCAGCGCACCCGCTGCCGCTACTTCCGTGACCCGGCCGTGCCCGCGTGCAACAAGCGCCGTCGCGGCACCGGCTGCGCCGCCGTCACCGGCGCCGCCCGGATGCACGCCATCCTGGGGGCCGACGAGCACTGCATCGCGGTGCACGCCTCCGACCTGGCCGTCCCGCTGGTCGCGCTCGACGCCATCGTGCGTGTCCGGGGCGCCGGCGGCGAGCGCTCCGTTCCGCTGACGGACTTCTACCTCGTCCCCGGCGACACCCCTGACGTCGAGAACGTGCTCGCCCACGGCGAGCTGATCGTCGCCGTGGACATCCCGCTGCCTCCGCGGGGCACCCGGTCGAGCTATCTGAAGGTCCGCGACCGGGCCTCGTACGAGTTCGCGCTCACCTCCGCCGGGGTGGCCATCACGTTCGACGACGGGGTGATCCGCGAGGCGCGAGTCGCCCTCGGCGGGGTCGGCACCGTCCCGTGGCGGGCTCGCGAGGCCGAGGAGGTGCTGCGAGGGGCGCCGCCCGGCCAGGCGACCTTCCGGGCGGCCGCCGAGGCGACCGTGCGGGACCCGTACACCGTGCCCGGCACCGCGTTCAAGGTCGAGCTGGCCAAACGCACCCTCGTACGCGCGTTGAGGACGGTGGCGTCATGACGATCATCGAACGGGCCGGGCTCGTCGGCGCCGGAGTGGACCGGGTGGACGGCCCACTGAAGGTGACCGGCGCCGCGCACTACCCGAACGACTTCAGTTTCCCGGACATGGCGTACGCCGCGCTCGTACGCGCCACGATCCCCGCCGGGCGGGTCAGCCACCTCGACACGAGCGCGGCCGAGCGCGCGCCCGGCGTGCTGGCGGTCCTCACCCACCTCAACGCGCCGAAGCTGGAGAGCGGGCCGCCGTCCTTCCTCCGCACACCGCCGCCGCCCCTGCAGGACGACCGGATCAGGTACTACGGCCAGTACGTCGCCGTGGTGGTGGCCGGCACCGCCGAGCAGGCCAGCGCGGCGGCCCGGCGGATCGAGATCGGCTACGAACGGGCGGAGCCGGTGCTGGAGATCGACGACCCCCGGGCCGAGCGGATCACGAATCCCTGGGGCATGGACGCGAACCGTGGCGACGCACAGGCCGCTCTCGGCGCCGCCGACGTCGTGATCGACGCTACCTACACGACCGCCGAGAACACCAACAACCCGCTCGGCCTGTTCGCCACGGTCGCGGCGTGGGACGGCGACGCCCTCACCGTCCACGACTCCACCCAGTGGCCGACGCAGGTGCGCGCGACGCTGGCGAAGGTGTTCGGGGTGCCCGAGGCCGGGGTCCGGGTGCTGGTGCCGTACGTCGGCGGCGGCTTCGGCGCGGGACTGCGCGTCTGGCCGCACGTGATCCTCGCCGCGCTGGCGGCACGTGAGGCCGGGCGGCCGGTCAAGCTGGTGCTGACCCGCCCGGAGATGTTCACCGGCATCGGCCACCGCCCCGCCACGGTGCAGCGGGTCAGGATCGGCGCCACCCGCGACGGCCGGCTGACCGCGATCGACCAGGAGAGCCTGTCCACGGTGTCGATCGAAGGGGACAACATCGAACCGTGCGCGGCGGGCGCGACCAGCGCGTACGCCTGCCCCAACGTCTCTACGCGGGACCGGCAGGTACGGCTGAACATCCCCTGGACGAGCTCGATGCGCGCACCCGGCGAGGCGCAGGGCAACTTCGCGCTCGAATCCGCCGTGGACGAGCTGTCGTACTCCCTCGGCCTCGACCCCCTGGAACTGCGGCTGCGCAACTACGCCGAGGTGCATCCGCAATACGGCCTGCCGTGGTCGAGCAAGGCGCTGCGCGAGTGCTACGAGGTGGGCGCCGAACGGTTCGGCTGGTCACGGCGCCCGGCGCGGCCCGGCTCGATGCGCGACGGCGACTGGCTCGTCGGGTACGGCATGGCCGGCATCAGCTACTTCTGGTACCAGGCGCCCTGCCAGGCCAGGGCGACCGTCCGCGGGGACGGGACGGCGTACGTGCGCAGCGCCGTGACCGACATCGGCACCGGCACGTACACGGTCATGACCCAGCTGTCAGCCGAGTTCCTCGGGCTCGATCCTGGTCTGGTCACGTTCGACCTCGGTGACACCAGCATGCCCCCGGGGCCCCAGGCGGGCGGCTCCGGCCTCACCGCCGCGCTCGGCACCGCCGTACACGCGGCCTGCCGCAACCTCGTGCGCGCGTTCCTCGACACGCTCGCCGGCGACCCCGCCTCGCCGCTGGCGGGCTGCGGCGTCGACGACGTCACCGTGGCCGGCGGCCGCATCCACCGTAACGGGGAGCCGGAGCGAGGCGAGTCCTACACCCGCATCCTCGCCGCGCAAGGCCTGGCCGAGCTGAGCGCCGACGGCGACAGCGCGCCGCCCCGGCCGCAGGACGCCGGCATGGCGCCCGCGGGCCCCTTCGGCGCCAGGTTCGTGGAGGTCCGCGTCGATCCCGACCTCGGGCTGCTCCGGGTCGCCCGCGTCGTGTCGGCGATCGACGGCGGCCGGATCCTGAACGAGAAACTGGCCAGGAGCCAGATCATCGGCGGAACCGTCGGCGGCATCGGCATGGCGATGTTCGAGGACACGGTCACGGACCCGGGCACCGGGCGGGTCGCCAACGCCACGTTCGGCGACTACCTGGTGGCGGTGAACGCCGACGTTCCCGACATGGAGGTGACCTTCGTCGGGGAGCCGGACCGGTACAACCCGGTCGGGGTGAAGGGCGTCGGCGAGATCGGCCTGGTCGGGATGGCGGCCGCCATCGCCAACGCCGTCTACCACGCCACCGGCAGGCGAATCCGCTCCGTCCCCATCACCATCGACCAGCTCCTGGCCGCATAACAGGCGCCCGGAGTCCGGTGGGACCGGCTACTGTTCAGCGCCAAGGAGTCAGAGAAAGGCGTGGACACCCCCATGAAAGTGCTCGTCGCCGGCGGCGCCGGCTTCATCGGCTCGCACTTCGTCCGCACCGCGGCCGACACGCGGGTCACCGTGCTCGACAAGCTCACCTACGCGGGCGACCGGGCCAACCTCGAAGGCGTGCGGCACGAGTTCGTCCACGGCGACATCTGCGACCCCGAACTGCTGCGCGAGGTGGTGCCCGGCCACGACCTGGTGGTCAACTTCGCGGCCGAGTCACACGTGGACCGGTCGATCGCGGGATCGGCCGAGTTCGTCCGCACGAACGTGCTCGGCACGCAGACGCTGATGCAGGCGTGCCTCGACGCGGGCGTGCCCCGGGTGGTCCAGGTGTCCACCGACGAGGTGTACGGCACCATCGCGTCCGGATCCTGGACCGAGGACGCGCCGCTGCACCCGCGTTCGCCGTACGCGGCGGCGAAGGCGGGCGGCGACCTGGTAGCGCTCTCCTACGCGATCACCCACGGCCTGCCGGTCTCCATCACCCGGTGCGGCAACAACTACGGCCCCCGCCAGTATCCCGAGAAGGTCATCCCGCTCTTCGTCACCAACCTGCTGCGCGGGCTGAAGGTCCCTCTGTACGGCGACGGCGGCAACGTCCGGGACTGGATCCACGTGGACGACCACTGCCGGGCCATCCGCCTGGTCGCCGAGCGGGGCGCTCCCGGCGAGGTCTACCACGTCGCGGGCACGGCCGAGCTGACCAACCTGGAGCTCACCGGGATGGTGCTGGACGCGCTCGGCGCGGGCTGGGACATGGTGGATCGGGTGCCCGACCGCAAGGGCCACGACCGCCGCTACTCGCTCGACGACGGCAGGCTGCGCGGGCTCGGCTACGCGCCGCGCGTCGGCTTCGCCGAGGGCCTGGCCGAGACCGTCCGCTGGTACGCCGACAACCCGTCATGGTGGAAGCCGAAGCGATAGCGGAGCGATCAGGCGTCGATTCCCTTTCGTAGCAGCGTCCACACCCGGGCGGCAGCAACGCGCCGGGCGGGTGCCGGCTTCTTGGCGAGCACCCCGGCCAGCATGCCGACGGCCAGGACCAGGTCCTCGGCGGTGACACCCGCGCGGACGCGGCCAGCGCGCTGAGCCCGTGAGAGCGCACCCGTCAGCAGGTCCGCCACGCGGTCGCGCACCGCGATGATGCGAGGGTCGGCCGGGAGCACGCTGACCATCTCGATGAACGCGGTCGAGGCGATCGTCTGCTCGGTCATCAGCGCCAGCACGTCGTCGAGCGAGACGCCGGGTTCGGCGGCCAGGGCCTCCAACTCGGTGACCCCGTCCTCGAACACGGCCAGCGCGAGGCTGATGCGGTCGGGGAAGTGCCGGTAGAGGCTGCCCTGCCCGACCCCGGCCGCGCGGGCGACCATGCTGAACGGCGCGTCGTATCCGGCGGAGGCGAACACGCGGCGAGCCGCGGCGATCAGCGCCGCCCGGTTCTCCGCCGCGGCACTGGGCCCTCTGTTCGTCCGGCGCGCAACAGGCATAGTCTCTACGATAGCAACCGGACACCTCTGTCCGGTCTGGCGATCGCCTGGATCGAAAGGACCCCCTCTTGAGCACCTTTGACAACAAGGTCGGCCTGGTCACCGGAGCGGGCTCCGGGATCGGCAGGGCGATGGCCGTCGCCTTCGCCAAGGCCGGCGCGCGCGTCGTGGTCTGCGACGTCAACCCCGACAGCGCCGCGAGCACGGCCTCCGAGCTCGGTGACGCGGCCATCGCCGTGGCCGCCGACATCTCCGACGAAGCCTCGGTGGCCGCGCTGGTCGAGACCGCGATCAGCACGTACGGCCGCATCGACGTGCTGTGCAACAACGCCGGGATCATGGACACCATGGCGTTGCCCGCCGACACCACGGTCGAGACGTGGGAGCGGGTCCTGCGGATCAACCTGACCGGCACGTTCCTCGTCACCCACGCGGTGCTGCCGCACATGCTGCGCCAGGGCTCCGGCGCGATCGTCAACACCGCCTCCGAGGCCGGCATCCGCGGCGGCGCGGCCGGGGTGGCCTACACCGCCTCCAAGCACGGCGTGGTCGGCCTGACCCGCAGCGTGGCCTGGGCCTACGCCAAGGACGGCATCCGCTGCAACGCGATCCTGCCCGGACCCACCATGACCGGCATCGGCACGAACCTGTCCTTCGACCCCACCGGCGCCGCCCGGCTCGCCCCCGTGCTCGCCCTCGGCGAGAGCCTCGCCCAGCCGGAGCAGATGGCCGACGCCGCCCTCTTCCTCGCCTCCGACGCCGCCTCGTTCATCAACGGCGCCATCGTCCCGGTGGACGGCGGCTGGTCAGCGGCCTGACCTTTACGACACTCGACCCGAGCGGATGCCGGCCGACTGGCCGACGTCGGCGGGACTGCCGGAGGCCCGGTGCGCGGCGGCGCGGCGGCCCGGGATGGTCAGGACGATGAGTGCCGCCAGCAGCGCGACGCCGCCACCGATGATGAAGCCGGTGCGGAAACCGGCTTCGGACGGGAGCGTCACCGGCCCCAGCTTTACCGTCATGTTCGCCAGGATCGCGCCGAGCACCGCGCTGGCCGACGACGTGCCGATCGAGCGCATCAGGCTGTTGAGGCCGTTGGCGGCGGCCGTCTCGGTGAGCGGCACCGCGCTCATGATGATGGAGGGCATGGCCGCGTACGCGAAACCGATCCCGGCGCTGACCACGGCGGAGAAGACCAGGACGCCCCACGCGTGGCCCATGAGGCCGAGGGCCAGGAAGTAGCCGGAGGCGATGACGATCGTGCCGAGCAGCAGGGAGGTCTTGGGCCCCCGTGCCGCTGACAGGCGCGCCGCCACGGGAGAGATCGCCATCATGACCAGCCCGGCCGGCGCCATCCACAGGCCGGCCGCGACCATCGACTGGCCCAGGCCGTAGCCGGTGGCCGTGGGCAGTTGCAGGAGCTGGGGCGTGATCAGCGACATCGCGTACATGCCGAAGCCGATGACGATGGAGGCCAGGTTCGTCATCAGCACCTGACGGCGCGCGCTGGTGCGCAGGTCGATCAGGGGTGCGGGCCTGCGCAGCTCCCACCAGCCCCACAGCAGCAGGATCACCAGCGAGGCGGCGAACATGCCGAGCGTGGTGCCGCTCGTCCAGCCCCAGTCGCTGCCCTTGGAGATCGGCAGCAGGAGCAGCACCAGGCCCGCCCCCAGGCCCGCCGCCCCGACGAAGTCGAAACGGCCCGGCGACTTGACCGGGGACTCCGGCACGATCAGCAGGATGAGAACGCTCATCAGCAGGCCGAGGCCGGCCGCCGCCCAGAACAGGGCGTGCCAGCTGACGTACTGGGCGACGAGCGCGGCGGCGGGCAGGCCGAGAGCTCCGCCCACACCGAGCGAGGAGCTCATCAGGCCGATGGCCGCGCCGAGCCGCTGCGGCGGCAGCACGTCCCGCATGATGGCGATGCCCAGCGGGATCACGCCCATGCCGAGCCCCTGCAGCGCGCGGCCGATCACCATGGGGATCAACGAGTTGGCGGGCGCGCACACCAAGGAGCCGATGGCCAGCAGGAGCGCGCTGGCCACCATGACGCGGCGCTTTCCGTACAGGTCGCCGAGCCGCCCCGCGACGGGCATGGCGACCGCGCCGGCCAGGAGGGTGGCGGTGATGGCCCAGAAGGCGTTGGCCGGGGCGGTGTGCAACAGGGTCGGCAGGCTGGCGATCAGGGGCACGATCAGGGTCTGCATTAGCGAGACCGTGATGCCCGCTGCTGCCAGCACGCTGATGATCGCTCCGCTACGCGGCGCGGCGTGCATTGAACTCATGAGCTCTCCGTATCTCGCAACCATATGCATGATGCATATGGCGTGTATCCTACACATAGCCATATGGAGGGATATATTCTGACCCCCGATGGGAGGCTTTCGTGCGCGACGAGATCGCTGACATCGAGCGCGAGCTCATGCTCATCGGCCGCTACAAGGAGCTGGCGACCGGCCACGAGGAGCGCCGGCTCGAGCGCAGCAGCTACATCCTGCTCAGGCGGCTGGAGGCCGAAGGGCCGATGTCGATCGGGCAGCTCGCGCAGGCGTTCAACCTGGACACCTCCACCGTCAACCGGCAGACCGCCGTCCTGCTCCGCGGCGGCCTGGCCGAGCGCATCCCGGACCCTGAGGGCGGCATGGCACGCAAGCTGCGCATCACCGAGGAGGGCATGCGCCAGGTCACCCAGGAGCGCGACTGGCGGCTCAACGGCCTCGCCACAGTCCTGAAGGGCTGGACCCCGGAGGAACTCGCCTCCTTCGCCGAAGGCCTGGCGCACTTCAACGCCAGCATCGAGCATTAGTCCCGCCACACGGCGCTCGTCCCCGGCGACCGGGCAGGAGCCGGACACAATCGTCCGGTTACGGCAGCGGCTTACCGGTGGAGCAGCCTGGCCGGGACGGCGTCGGCGAGCGCCTTGTAGCCGGCCGGGTTGAGGTGCAGGTGGTCACCCACGTCGTACGCCGGCCGCAACCGCCGCGCGTCGGCCGGGTCGCGGGCCGCCCGGTCGAAGTCGATCACGGCGTCGAACCTGCCGCTGGTGCGGATCCACTCGTTGACCGCCTGCCGGGCCGCCTCCCGGTACCCCTGGGCGTCGTCATACGACGTGTTCCCGCCGAAGGGGGTGAGCGTGGCGCCGTACACCAGGATGTCCTGGGCGCGAGCCCGGACGATGATCTGCTCGTAGGCGGCGATCAGGTCGTCGGCGATCTGCTTCTGGGCGGCCTGGGTGGCCTCGGCCGTGCCGATGTCGTTGACGCCCTCGAAGACGACCAGCCACCTGACGCCGCTCTGCGCCAGCACGTCGCGGTCGAGCCGGGCCAGGGCGCTGGGA
The DNA here is from genome assembly GCF_043197025.1 of Nonomuraea marmarensis. Lineage (NCBI taxonomy): Bacteria > Bacillati > Actinomycetota > Actinomycetes > Streptosporangiales > Streptosporangiaceae > Nonomuraea > Nonomuraea marmarensis. The sequence goes on along the minus strand of NZ_JBICRM010000014.1, from coordinate 157,603 downwards.
CCGAGGCCGTCGTTGAGCACCCGGTTGCCGCCTGCCGCCTGGTTGTTGACGGCCACGCCCGCGGTGCGCCGGTCGGCTCGCAACCGGTCGAAGAGCTGGTCGGGCCAGCGGTCGTTCTGGTTGGTGGTGGAGCCCCTGCCGTCGGTCAGCGAGTCGCCCACCAGGACGAGCGCGCCGGTGGCGCGCTCGGACCACACCTCGATGCCGCTGAGCAGATACCAGTGGTCGACGGGGGTCGCGCCAGCCAGGTCCGGGGCCTCGCTCTGGTTGCCCGGCGCCAGGTAGGAGGTGGTCCTGGAGCCGGGATGCGAGGTGAGGGCGCTGGAGGCCTGGCCTTCGGCGAGGTAGACCGTGACGGCCAGGACCGAGCCGGGCGCCAGCGGCAGGTCGAGCGGGTCGGAGACGAACTGCGCCCCGACCGGCACCACCGCGGAGGAGCGTCCGGAGAACGTCACCGGGCGGGCGGTTCCGGGCCGGATCGCGCTCACGCCGGCCTTCCCGCCCTCGGGAAGCGCCACGGAGACCCGGGTGATGGGCAGCGGCGCACCCCCGAAGGCGTTGGAGAAGCGCAGACGCAGCCGCTGCCCGCCGACCGACACCCGGACGGTCTGCCGCAGCGTGCTGTCTGCCAGCACCAGATCGTCCTTCGTGTACGGCGGGGGCGGCATGTTGCCGGGCTCGGTCAGCTGCGGCATCGCCGTCCAGGTGCCGACCCAGCGCCCGCTCTCCGACGATGACCCTTCCGCGCTGCTCACCGCGCCGATCGCGGCCGCGAGAACGGCGACGATGATCAGCGCCCACACCCTTCCCATAGAGCGGCCTCGCTTCGGCGTCGAAACTTTCGATACAAGGTCGAATAGTTCAGGCACGAAACATAGGCTGCGCAGCCCTGCCGGTCAATGGGACGCGGATCGCGCCTGGCCTGAGACTTGAAAGTTTCACCGCCCCAACGGCTCCTACCATGCGGAAATCACGGGACCGAAAGTTTCGCTTGATGGCCTTAAAGCTTTCTGAGACGCTCAGCCGTCGTCGGTCCCGCCCCCCACGGAGGACGCAGTGCACCTCTACCGCACCCGGTTATGGATCATCGCAGCGGTCGCCGCCGTGATCGCTGCCGCGCTCATCACCCCCACCGCCCAGGCGGCCCCCGGCTGCCGCGTCTCCTACGCGGTGAGCAATCAATGGCAGAACGGCTACGGCGCCAATGTTAGCGTTACCAACCTTGGCGGCCCGCTCACCAGCTGGCGTCTGACCTGGTCGTTCACTGCCGGGCAGGCGATCACCCAGCTCTGGAACGGCGTCCACACCCAGTCCGGCGCCCAGGTCACGGTCACCAACACCGCCTACAACGGCTCCCTGGCCACCGGCGCCGGCACGTCGTTCGGTTTCAACGCCTCGTGGAACAACGCCGCCAACCCGGCCCCGACCGACTTCGCGCTGAACGGCACCACCTGCACCGGCAGCGTCCCCACGGTGACGCCCACGGCCACGCCCACGGTCACACCCACGGGCGGCACCGGCGCGCTGCCCAGCAGCTTCCGCTGGCGCTCGGGTCCGGCCCTGATCGCCCCCAAACCCGATGCCGGCCACAACATCGCCGCCGTCAAGGACCCCTCGGTCGTCTACTACAACGGCCGCTGGCACGTCTTCGCCAGCACCGCCAACGCGGCGGGCTACAACCTGGTCTACCTGAACTTCACCGACTGGGCCCAGGCGGGGGCCGCCACGCACCAGTACCTCGACCAGAGCGCGATCGGCACCGGCTACCGGGCGGCCCCGCAGGCGTTCTACTTCGCCCCGCAGAACAAGTGGTACCTGGTCTACCAGACCGGCAACGCCTCGTACTCGACCACCACCGACATCGCCAACCCGCGCTCCTGGAGCGCGCCGCAGAACTTCTACCCGAGCATGCCGGACATCATCCGGCAGAACATCGGCAACGGCTACTGGGTCGACATGTGGGTCATCTGCGACACAGTCAACTGCTACCTGTTCTCCTCCGACGACAACGGCCACCTCTACCGGTCGCAGACGACGGTCGCGAACTTCCCCAACGGCTTCACCAACACCGTGATCGCCATGCAGGACGCCAACAGGAACAACCTCTTCGAGGCCGCCAACGTCTACAAGATCAAGGGTACGAACCAGTACCTGCTGCTGGTCGAGGCCATCGGCACGGACGGCCGGCGCTACTTCCGCTCCTGGACCTCCACGGCCATCACCGGCCCGTGGACCCAGCTCGCCGCCACCGAGAGCAACCCGTTCGCCCGCGCCAACAACGTCACCTTCGACACCACCGCCTGGACCAGGGACATCAGCCACGGCGAGATGCTCCGCGACGGCTACGACCAGACCCTGACCATCAGCTCCTGCCAGCTCCGCTACCTCTACCAGGGCAAGGACCCCAACGCCGGCGGCGACTACAACAGTCTGCCCTGGAGGCTGGCCCTGCTCACCCAGACCAACTCGACCTGCTGAGGAGCCCGCGCGTCACCGGTCTCCCACCAGGGCCGAGCTGAGCCCGCAGACAGCCGTGATCAGGTTCTCGCCCAGGCGGCGCCAGGACCGCTCGGCTGTCGCGGGGTCGGCCCTTCCGCCGGCCAGGTCGGCCTCCAGCTCGGCGGTCATGTGCACGATGAGCTGGCGGATCATGGCCGCGTTCTGCGCCAACAGCTCGGGGTCGCGGTCGGGCCCGCGCCGGAGCTCTTCCAGGCGGCGGAGCGAGGGCATCTGGAGTTGCGTCCGGATCGCGTACTCGCGCAGGGAGGGTTCCACGAGGGCCTGCGCGAGGAAGCGCCCGTACCAGGACGGCGTGCCCAGCTCGATGTGGTGTTCGATGGTCGGCACGATGATGCAGGAGATCCGCTCCCGGGGTGAGACCTCACCCAAGGCGTCCAGCGCGGCCACCATCGGGGCACGGAGCCGTTCGATCGCGGCCGCGTGGCGCGTCAGTATCGCCTGGATGAGCTCGTCGCGGGTGGTGAAGTGGTACTGCACCGCGGACTTGTTACGCTGGCCCGCCGCCTCGCCGATCATCCTGATGGAGACGTTCGCGAACCCGTGCTCGGCGTAGAGCCGCTCCGCGGCGGCCATCAGCTTCTCCCGGGCGAGCGCCGAACGTGAAGACGGCGGGGCGGCCGGCGCGGCGGAGGTCATTCCGTCAGCCGGATGTACGACGCCCGGCGGAAGGTCACCACGTCACCCATACGTCCTGCAACCCTCCGGACATCCCACCGGTACGCAGCCGGAGGTCGTCCGCGGAGTCCCGCAGCCGCAGCGAGGGCAGCCTCCGGGCCAGGGTGCCCAGCACGACCTGCAGCTCCGTCCTGGCCAGCGGTTGCCCGAGACAGTAGTGCGGACCGGCGCCGAAGGTGAGGTGCTGGTTGTTGTTCTGCCGGCGCGGGTCGAACCGGTCGGGGTCGGCGAACTTGCCCGGGTCACGGTTGGCGGCGGGCGTGTTGGGGATCAGCGTCGTGCCGGCCGGCACCGTGATCTCGCCGAGGTCGACGTCCTCGGTGATGAACCTGGGCACCCCGATGACCGACAGCGTGCTGTCCAGCCGCAGGACCTCCTCGACGGTGCCCGAGACCAGCTCGGGATCGTCGATCACGGCCTCGAACCGCTGCCGGTCGGCGAGCAGCATCGCCACCATGATCGCGATCATGTTGGACGTCGTCTCGTGCCCGGCCAGCAGCAGTCCCCGCACGGTGGCGATGAGCTCGTCATGGCTGAGCCGGCCGTCCTCGGCGTCGGAGATCTGGGTCAGCTCGCTGAGCAGGTCGTCGCCCGGGTCCGCCCGGTTGCGGTCGACCAGGTCGGACACGTACGCGTTGAACTCCCGGTGGGCCTGGTCGACCTCCTGCTGGGTGTTGCGCGTCAGCGTCAGCATGGTGCGCGACCAGTGCGCGAACTTGTCCTGGTCCTCGCTCGGCGCGCCGACCAGCGCGCAGATGACGCGCACCGGGAGCGGCAGCCCCAGCCCGGACGACAGGTTCCCCGGTGAGCCCTTGGCCAGCATGGCGTCCAGCAGCTCGTCGGTCATCGCCTGGATCCTGGGCCGCCACGCCTCCATCTTCCGCACCGTGAACGAGCGGCTGAGCAGCCGCCGCCACCGCAGGTGCCCCTGCCCCTCGTTGATGTCCACGGTGCCTTCCTTGCGCCTGCTGAACAGGCCGCCGTCCTCGGTGGTGGACAGCCGGGCGGCGCCCTCCCTGGCGAGGTTGCGGCTGAAGCGCGGGTCCGCCATCACCGTGCGGGCATCGTCGTACCGGGTCACCAAGCCGGCCACATCCCCGCTGGGCAACCGCACGTGCGCCACCGGGCACCGCTCGCGCAGGTCCGCCAGCTCCGGCGGCGGCTCCAAGGCCGTGGCGCGGTCGAAGGGGTAATCGGGGATCGAGTCAGCAGTCATCCTGTCCTCCTGCTCCGGAGCCTGATCTCGCCACTCTAAGGCGATCGCCTTATTAAGGCAATCACCTTGAAACGCGACTATGAGTGCGTCTTGGTGAGCAGATCGAGGATCTCGGCGGTGGTGCCGGTCTCGCCGAGACGGGGGAAGATCTTCTCGACGCTGTGGCGGTGGGCCTCTGCGTCCCTGTCGGTCATGGCGTCGGTGGCCAGCGTGAGGTGATAGCCGTGCTCGTGGGCGGCGCGGGCGGTGGACTCCACGCCGATGCTGGTGGCGACGCCGGTCAGCACGATCTGGGTGACACCGCGGCGGCGCAGGTGGAGGTCCAGGTCGGTGCCGTAGAAGGCGCCCCAGTTGCGCTTGGTGACGACGATGTCCCGCGGGTGTCCCGCCAGATCGTCGGCGATGAGGTCCCACCCGTCGGACGGGGTGCCGCGTCGCCCGGGCGCCTGGCTGCGTCCTGGCACGTTGTCGGATCCGTCGGCGGCGAAACTGACGCGGACGAGGACGACGGGCAGGTCGTGGGCGCGGAAGGACTCGGCCAGTTCCACGGTGCGGGCCAGCACGTCGGAGGTGCCGTACGGGGCGCCGGGGATGCCGAGGACGCCGTTCTGGAGGTCGATGACGACCAGCGCGGTCGTGGGGTCGAGGGTCGTGACGGACATGGTGGTGCCTTTCTGATACTGGAGTGTCATGCGCGATCAGTCGGAGCCGGGGAAGCGGCCGACCCGGCGCAGCGAGCGGTCCGCCACGGTCACGGCCAGGGCTGAGAGCCGCGTCATGCGTGCGTCACGTCGTCCAGCAGCGCCATCACCTCGATGACCGAGCGCAGCTGCGCCTCGGTGCACCGCTCCTGCAGGGCGCATACGAGCCACTCCTCGCGGGCCCGCCGGTCGCCGAGCCGGCGCTCTCTCCCCGGCTCGGTCAGGGTGACCAGCTGGCGGCGCCCGTCTCCGGGATCGGGATGCCGCTCGGCCAGTCCGGACTGCTCCAGCGCCAGGACGATCTTCGCCATGGACTGCGGGCGCACCCGCTCGGCCACCGCCAGATCACTGGCCGACGCCGGCCCCTGCTTGTCCAGCCGGGCCAGCACGGAAGCCTGCGCCGGGGTGAGATCACCCTCGACGGCCAGGTCTTTGAGTCTGCGGCGCAGGCGGCTGAACACCACCCACACATCGCTCCCCGCACGTGCCGCCAGCTCGGAGGTGCCTCTCCCGTCCATACCTCCACCCTAAAGCCTTAAGTCCAAACTGTACAGTTGGAGGTGTTTACCTTACCTAACAATAAGGGAGGCGGCGGCGCGCAGGGTGACGCCCGCGCCGACGAGCAGGACGAGGGCGGCGGTCATGGTCGCGGTGTAGGGGCGTAGCCGGTGCAGGCGGCGGGTCAGCGGGAGGTCGCGCAGGCGGCGCAGGGCGAGTGCCGCGGCGAGGAGGGTCAGCGCCATGCCGAGCCCGTAGCACACGACGGTCGCGATGCCGAACGCGGTGCGTCCGAGCGCCACCGCCCCCAGCAGCACCACCAGCGCCGACGGGCTCGGCACCAGTCCGCCGGCGACGCCCAGCGCGACGACCCCACGTTCCGATCGAACGGGATGCCCATGGCCGTGGCCGTGCCGGGGGTGTACGGCCGAGCAGAGCAGGGCGGTGCCGATGGCCGCGATGATGAGGCCGCTGACCAGCCCGAGCCACCCCAGCACCACCTGCCCCGCGATCGAGGCGGTGAGGGACAGCAGCACGCCCAGGATCAGCACGCCGGCCGTGTGCGTCATCGTGACGGTCACGGCCACGGTGACCGCGTCGCGCAGCCGGCCGTCGCGTCCGGCCAGGTAGGCGGCCATGACGGTCTTCCCGTGGCCGGGCATGGCCGCGTGCACGGCTCCCAGCACCAGGGACACCAGCAGCGCCAGCAGCCCGAGCGGCAGGGTCAGGCGTTCGGCGCCGACCAGCGCGTTGAGCCGGTCCGCGAGCATCCCGGCGTACCGGGTCACCACGTCCACGCCCGGAACCCGCACGGCCGTGCCGCCGTCACCGCTGCCCGGCTCCACGGTGAGCCGCGCCTGCCGGATGTCGAGCGGCGAGCTGAGCAGGTCGGACGGGTAGTCGCGGAGCTCGCCGGAGACGCTGCGAGCGGGCACGCTGGACGCGCGCAGCCGCACGCCGCTGCCGGTCGCCGTGATCTCCCGCCAGCCGACGGCCGCGCCGAGATAGGGGTTGGCGAAGGTGAGGGCGAGCGTCCGATCCACCCGCAGCGGCGCGGTCAGGCGGCAGGTGAGCCTGCTGGTCTGCAGGCCGGCGGTGCCCGCGTGGTAACCGAAGGAGGCGTCCGTGACCCGCCAGGTGAGCGGGCGCCCATCGGCTTGCGCGCGGACGGCGCCGCCGAGCTCGGCACAGGCCCGGCGGGCGTAGGCGGCGGGAGACTCGGCGCTCTGCCGCTGCTGGAGCGTGGGGATCTCCGCCTTGTCGATGATCGCGGTGTTCTCGATCCGGTCCGGGAAGACGGTCAGCCCGTCGTAGTGGTTGACGCTGAAGTTCCCCAGCGGGTGGGCGGCCAGGATCACCGCCATGACCGGTCCGATCATGCCGTTTCCGCCAGCGCCGCCCGGGCCTTGGCCGGCCCGTCGAAGGAGAAGTACGGGTTGAGCGACAACGCCCGTGACCAGTGCGCGCGGGCGGATGCGGGGTGGCCCAGCGCACGTTCGATCTCGCCGCGGTGGTAGGCGAACAGGGCGTTGTGCCCGCCGAGCCGGTCGGCGAGGGCGGCGTAGCGGGCCGCCTCGGCGGGCCGGCCCACCCGGTGCAGGGCCCAGCCGAGGGCGTCGGCGACCTCCACGCTGCGGCGCCGTTCCCACTCCTTCCGCAGCAGCCGTACGGCGGCGGCGGGGTCGCCGTGGTCGGCCTCGTACCGGCCGGCGGCCAGGTCGTCGCTCACCCCGTTGGCGGCCAGCAGCTTGGTCTGCGCGGTGAACAGCGTGTACTCGCGGCGGGCTTCGGCCCGGTTGCCGAGGTGCTCGAGCAGTTCGCCGTACTCCACGACGAACGACGGGGCGCGGGCGACGGCGGCGGCGTAGCCGCGCAGTGCCTCCGTGGTGCGGCCGAGCGCCTGCTGGGCTCGGGCGGCGCCGGCCAGGGAGGGGGCGTGGCCGGGATCGGCGGCCAGCGCCTGGGTATAGGCGTCGAGGGCGCGGTGCGGATCGCCCTCGTTCCAGGCGAGCTCACCGACCTGCCACAGGCAGAAGGCGTATTCCGCGGGGTCGGCGGCGATCTCCCTGGCTCGTTCCAGGGCGGCGCGCGCGTGGTCGGCGCGTCCTCGCAGGTGCTGCAGGCGCGCGGCGCGGGTGAAGGACGCGAGGCCGGGCCGGCCGTCGAGCATGCGCCGCAGCTCGCGCTCCGCCTTGTCGTACGCGCCGAGTTCGAGGTAGGCGTCGGTGAGCACGCCGTACAGCGGCCAGCGGTACGGTGCGGCCCGGCGGGCGCGCTCGCCCCAGCGCAGCCCGCCGGCGAAGTCGTGCCTGGCGTTGGCCAGGGAACCCATCCCGATCACCGCGTCGATGTCGGGCTCGCCCGGTGACAGGCGCAGGGAGCGTTGGAAGGCTCCCTGCGCCTTGCCGTAGTAGGTGACGTCGCCGGTGCGCCTGGCCTGCTCCAGGTACGCGCCGCCGAGCTCGGCCCAGGCCGGCGCGTCGTCCGGCTGCCGGCGCAGGTATCGCTGGGCGTCGTCGATGAACACGCTCAGGCCGTACGGCGACCACCGTGCCCGCTCCGGCGGCTCGTCCCGGCGCAGCAGGCCGCCGGGAGCGAACAGGGCCAGCAGCACGCACCCGAGGAGCGCGCAGCCCGCCAGGGGCAGGAATCTCCGTACGTGTGTCATCTGGTCCTCTAGGCGCTGACGGGCAGTGCGAGATAGGGGAAGTGGTCGGTGATCGGTTTGGTGAGGAAGGCCGGGTTGTTCTCGTCGATCAGGCCGGGGGCGCCGGGTCCCGCGGGCTCGCCCAGGAGCATCCGCAGGTTGACGGTGACCACGTCGTCGACGAGCCGGCGGCCGTTGGGGTAGCCCTGCTTGTCGCCCTTGAGGTAGCCGTACTTGTCGGGTTCGGCGGTGACCGGGGTGCTCATGTTGAGCCGCAATTCCTCCGCGCGCACGGCGTTCGAGGTGTCGCGGTTGAGCCGGTGCGAGTTGAGGTCCTCCTGGATGGGGCCCTCGCGGGTCAGGCCGGTGAGGTAGATCTCCTCCAGGTCCTTGCGCGGCGCGTCCGGCGCCTTGACGCCGGCCCTGGACGCGACGACCTTGGCCTGGTCGGGGTCCAGCGTGGCCGGGACGACCAGGCCGCCGTTCTCGTCACCCTCCGGTCGCAGGCCGTTGAAGCGGTCGCGCGCGGACTTCGGGATGATGACCTCGTTGTAGTTGGGGTTGCCCAGCCGCGACACCTGCTTGTAGTCGCCCGAGCCGCCGAGCAGCGACACCGACTTGCGAGCGGCCGTGGTCCAGACGCCGATGACGGGGTTGGCGGCCGGGTCGCCGCCGAGCGCCAGCTCCGACTTGGGCAGTTGGAGGGCCAGCGCGTTGACGTTCATCGGCACGCCGGTCTTGACGGGGAAGAACCGCAGGCCGAACCTGAGCAGGTTGACGGCGTCGTTGTCGGAGTAGAACGGGTCGGCGGCCTGCCCGGTGAAGACCGTCCCGCCGCCGGGCAGGCCGATGACGGCCTTCCTGCGCAGCTTGGCGTAGCCGGGCGTGACCAGGGCGCCCATGTCGCCCGGCGCCACGTACCCGTCCTTGACCAGGGTCTCGGCCGCCTTTCCCGGCCGGAGCCTGGTCAGCGTGAAGCTCTGCTCGACCAGCGACTCCGGGCCCGCCATGTGCGTGCGTTCCTGCTTGCGGAGGAACGAGGGCACCGGCAGACCCTTGTTCTTGAACGTCCATCGGTACGTGAGCGCGGGCTTGCCGGTGCCCGTGTTGTCGATGTGCACCTCGTACCGGGCGTTGGTGTCGAACTGGTAGGGCTTGTCGGGCACCTGGAACGGGATGTAGTTCGCGACGATGGTGACGGTGTCCGATTTGTCGGGGCTGGTGAAGGCGTACAGGTCGGTCGCGTCGATCTGCTTGTCGGCGAAGGTGGCCGGGGCGTCCCAGTGGCTGGTCGCGGTGCCGGGCCCCATCGCGGGGCCGAGCAGCACGCTCGCCGCGAGCACGGCGGTGGCGGCCGCGGCGACGAGGATCCAGGTTCTGGTGCGGGTCTGTTGCATCGTGTCCCTCGTTTCGCGCGGACCGGCGGCGCCCGCCGCGCCGCCGGTCTCACTTCAGGTAGGTCAGTCCGGGCAGGTCACGGCACGTACTGCACCACCGCGTCGAGGTTGGCGAGGTAGTCGCCCTCGTTGAGCTGGATGCCGGTGAGCTCGCCGACGGTCTGGCCGAGGTACGCGCTGACGTAGAACGGCCAGACCTTCGGCCCGATCCCGCCCTCGAGCGGCCGCGGGGTGAGGACGCCCGGCAGGAACTCGTGCAGCTTGTACGTCGCCACCAACTGCTCGCCCTGCTCCACACCGTCGATGCTCACCTGCGCGTGGGCGCCGTCGGGGCGCAGGTAGATGTCGTGGATGGACAGCCGGTGGCCGCTCTGGACGTCGTTGAGGGTGAAGCCGCCGGGGTAGTAGACGCCGTTGCACGGGTCGATGTGGTCCTGCTGCCAGCCGATGGGCATGTAGACGCCTGTGTTGCCGGGCTTGGCCTCGATGGGGTCGATGCCCTCGACCTGTACGCCGCGCTCGTTGAGCAGGTTGACGACCTCGGTGCCGAAGTCGAAGTCGGCGTGCCCCTTCGGACCGAAATAGGGGAATTCGAAGCAGCTCGCGGTGGGCGGCTTGGGGGACGGGGCGCCGGGGAGTCCCGGTATCGGGGGGAACGGACTGGCTGCGGCCGACAGCGCTGGAGTCGCCATGAACAGGATGGCGACCAGTGCTGCGATTCTGACGAGAACACGCATGCTTTCCGACCTTTCGCCGATGGGGATGCAGGCCCTGTGACCTGCCGAGACGCACTCAACATAGTCAGCGGATCACGGTAAGTAAAGACTTTGTAAATGCATTCTTCGGCGTCGGAGAAAACTCTAATTATTTCCACTTGATATTGGTCCAGATTGGACATTAATCGGAAATAGCGACTCTTTCATTGAATGACTGCAGTGCGCCTTTGGGCGTGGTTTTGTGACCCTGGCCGCCTCCGTCAGAACAGGCCGGGACCCGGCAGGTTCGGAACGGGCAGCGACGAGCCCGGCCGGCCCTGCTGGATCGCGTCGGCGACGAGCCGCAGACCCAGCAGGCCGAGCGAGGCGCCCGAGGGGATGGGCCTGCTCGGCGGGTTCTTCCAGGCGATGTCCAGGTCACTCCAGTGCATGCCGGCGCGGAAGTTCGTGCCGAGCGCGTCGTTGAGATCGTCGGCCCAGGCCGCGTCCATGGACATGATGACCTTCTTGGGGCCGATGCCGCCGTTGTGCGGGACGAAGTTCCCGGGGGTGAGAGCCTGCGGGACGCTGAAGTTGACCATGGTCAGCTCGCCGCCGGGGCGCGGCAGCCCGTTGATCTTGGGGGTGGCGAAGAACCTGCTGTCACCCATGGCGGCGAACAGCACCCAGAACGTCTCGATCTCGTAGACCGTCCCGGTCGTCCGGCTGGTGAGCCGGAAGCCGCCCGGATAGCAGACCCGGCCGCTGGGCGTCTCGATGTTGTCGTACCTTTCGCCGATCGGCATCCAGGCCGCCGTCCCGCCGTCGACCAGCACGATGGGGTCGAGCGCCTCGAACGTGATCCCGGCGCGGTTCAGCCCGTCCAGGAACGCGCGCGAGAAGGTGGCCTTCGCGCTGCCTTCCTTCGACAGGTAACTACCGATCTGCCCGTCCGCCAGGCAGCCGTTGCCTGCGGGCGGGGCGGCCTGAGCCACGGAGGCCTGACCGGACAGCAGCATGGCCGTGAAGGCGATGCCGCCGAGGACGAGCGAGGTGCGCTGCAAGCGCATGCGTGTTCTCCTTCTGCGGGGAGATGCGGGGGACTGTGGTCGCTCGGTGACGCCTCTGGTTGAGACGCTCACCGGCATCCAACAAATACATTCCGTGCTTGGTTGACTACAATTAGCAACAAGGGAAGCGCCCCCTTCCCACTCGCCTACAGCGGCGCGTCTGTCCCTTGCGGCTGCGTGTTCATGGATTCACCGCCCCCCTGAGCGGAAAGGGATCACGGGGTGAGCGAGGAGATACTCCGGGCCGAGGGGCTGCGCAAGGAGTTCCCCGGCGTGGTGGCGCTCGACGGCGTGGACCTGAGCCTGCGCACCGGGGAGGTGCACGTCCTGCTGGGCGAGAACGGCGCCGGCAAGAGCACCCTGATCAGGGTCCTCTCCGGCGCCGGCCGCCCCGACGGCGGCCGCATCCTCATGGACGGCCGGCCCGTGGACATCCGCACGGCGGGCGACGCGCGGCGGCTCGGCATCGCGACCATCTATCAAGAGGTCAACCTGGTCCCCCAGCTCTCGGTCGCGGAGAACCTGGCGCTCGGCCGCCCGCCGGGCAGGTTCGGGTTCGTGGCCGTCAAGCGCATGGAGCGGCTGGCCAGGCGGCTGCTCGACCGCGTGGGCGTGGCCGTGAACCCACGCACGCCGGTCGCCGGGCTGGGCATCGCCGGGATGCGGATGGTGGAGATCGCCAAGGCGCTGGCGTGGGACGCCCGGCTGCTGATCATGGACGAGCCGACCGCGGTGCTCACCACCGGCGAGGTCGCCACGCTGTTCGCGATCGTCCGGCAGCTCCGCGACGAGGGCGTGTCGATCGTGTTCATCACCCACTACCTGGAGGAGATCGCCGAGATCGGCGACCGGGTGACCGTGCTGCGCGACGGCAGGTCCGTGGCCGAGGTGCCGGCGAACACCCGCAGGGACGAGCTGGTCGGCCTCATGGTCGGGCGGCCCGTAGCCCAGCACTATCCCCGGAGGCCGTGCGAGCGAGGCGAGGCGCTGCTCCAGGTGTCGGGGCTGACCCGCGGCGGCGCGTTCGACGACGTGTCGTTCGAGGTGTGCGCGGGCGAGTTGGTGGGGATGGCCGGGCTCGTGGGCTCGGGCCGCACGGCGGTGGCGCGGGCCGTGTTCGGGGCCGACCGCTACGACACGGGCGAGGTCGTCGTACGGGGCAGGCGGCTGCCGCCCGGCGACGTGCACGCCGCCGTGGAGGCCGGGCTCGGCCTGGTCCCCGAGGACCGCAAGGGTCAGGGGCTGGTGCTGGGCGCCGGCATCGGCGAGAACCTGGGCCTCGTCACCCTGCGCCGCGCCACCAGGGCCGGGTTCGTGGATCGTGCCCGCCAGCGCAGGGCAGCCGCGAAGGTAGCCGAACAACTCGGCCTCCGGATGATCGGGCTGGACCAGGAGGTACGCACCCTCTCCGGCGGCAACCAGGCGAAGGTGGTCATCGGCAAGTGGCTGCTGGCGAACGCGGTCGTGCTCATCCTCGACGAGCCCACCAGCGGCGTCGACGTCGGGGCCAAGGTCGAGATCTACCGGCTCATCAACGCGCTCACCGACTCGGGGCACGCGGTGCTCATGATCTCCAGCGATCTGCCCGAAGTCCTCGGGATGAGCGACCGGATCCTGGTCATGGCGCGGGGCCGGCTCGTCGGCGAGCTGCCGGCGGCCGAGGCCACGCAGGACCGCGTGCTGGCGCTGGCACTCACGGACACGGAAGGCCCTCGTGTCCGGTAATGTGCTCGCCCGCCGATCGCCGACCTCCGTGTGGCTCGCCGAGAACGCCGCCTTCGCCGCGCTCGTCGTGCTGGTCGTGGCCCTGTCACTGCTGTCGTCCGACTTCCTGAGCGTCACGAACCTGCTCAACGTCGCCGTACAGGCCGCCGTCACCGCGATCCTGGCGTTCGGGGCGACGTTCGTGATCGTGGCCGGCGGCATCGACCTTTCCGTCGGCTCCGTCGCGGCGCTCTCCGCGACCGCGCTGGCCTGGACCGCCACCACCGCGGGCCTGCCCTGGGGGCTGGCCACCCTGGTCTCGCCGGCGGTCGGCGTCGTGTGCGGGCTGGTCAACGCGGGGCTGATCGCGTACGGGAAGCTGCCGCCGTTCATCGCCACGCTGGCCATGATGGGCATCGCCCGCGGCCTGGCCCTGGTCATCTCGCAGGGCAGGCCGATCGCGATGCCGGAGGCCGTCTCGCACGTGGGCGAAAGGATCGGCCCCTACCTGCCCATCCCGGTCATCGTCATGGTGATCATGGGGGTGGTCGCGGCCGTGATACTCGGCCGTACCTACCCGGGCCGTGCCATGTACGCCATCGGCGGCAACGAGGAGGCCGCGCGGCTGTCGGGCATCGAGGTCGGCAGGCAGAAGCTCATCACGTACGCGCTGTCCGGCGGTTTCGCCGCGGTGGCCGGGATCGTGCTGGCCGGCCGGCTGGCCTCGGCGCAGCCGCAGGCGGCGGCCGGCTACGAGCTCGACGCGATCGCGGCCGTCGTGATCGGCGGCGCGAGCCTGTCCGGCGGGAAGGGCAGGGCGCTCGGCACGTTCATCGGCGCGCTCATCCTGGCCGTCCTGCGCAACGGCCTGAACCTGCTGTCGGTCTCGGCGTTCTGGCAGCAGGTCGTGATCGGTGTGGTGATCGCGCTCGCGGTCCTCGTCGACACCCTGCGACGCCGGGGAACGAACTAGAAAGGGAAAGATCATGCGGATTCCCGCGATTATCCTGGCCGGTGCCGCGTTCGGCCTGGCCGCCTGCGAGGGCGGAGCCACGGGAGAGCCCAAGATCGGCCTGTCGGTGTCGACCCTGAACAACCCCTACTTCGTCCAGCTCAGCGACGGCGCGCAGGCCGAGGCGGAAAAGCTCGGGGCCACGCTGACCGTCACCGACGCCCAGAACGACGCCTCCCAGCAGATGAACCAGATCCAGAACTTCGCCAGCCAGCACAAGAAGGCGATCATCATCAACCCGGTCGACTCCGACGCGGCCGCCCCCGCGGTCAGGGTGGCGGACCGGGCGAAGATCCCGGTGATCGCGGCCGACCGCGCCATCAACGGGGTCGCGGTGGCCCAGACCGTGGCCTCCGACAACGTGTCCGGCGGCAGGCTGGCCGCCCAGGAGCTGGCCGAGCAGCTCGGCGAGAAGGGCAAGGTGGTCGTGCTCCAGGGCAAGGCCGGCACCTCCGCCTCGCGCGACCGGGGGCGGGGCTTCACCGAGGGCATCGCCGCGTACCCGAAGATCAAGGTCGTCGCCAGGCAGCCGGCCGACTTCGACCGGGCCAAGGGCCTGGACGTCATGACGAACCTGATCCAGTCGCATCCCGACATCACGGGCGTGTTCGCGGAGAACGACGAGATGGCGCTGGGCGCGATCAAGGCCTTGGGGGCGAGGGCGGGACAGCAGGTCAAGGTGGTCGGCTTCGACGGCACGCCGGACGGGATCAGGGCGGTGGTGGCGGGCACGATGGCCGCCACGGTCGCCCAGCAGCCGAGAATGATCGGCCGGCAGGCGGTGGACGGCGCCATCCGGGCCGCCAGGGGCGAGACCATCGCGAAGACGATCGCCGTACCCGTCAAGGTGGCGACCAAGGAGAACGCGTCGGAGTTCTGGACGTTCTCCAGATGACCGGTGATGTGTTGTCCTCTTGACGGATTGTTGAACGATTCTATAAAGTCGGGCCGTCTTCGGGCTTTACGGCTCGTAGCTCCCAGTTGTCCACGATCCGAACCCAGGTCCGCGTATCACGACCTCGTCAACGGCATCACAACCTCACGAGCAGCCGAAGAAGCCCCCCATTTGCCGATAGATGAACCCGCAGGCCGGAGAGCCGTCATGGCGGGTTCGCGGTGCCGACGGTCCTGACGTTCGGCGGTGTGGAGTTCACCTCGGCTGCGGACAACCCCGTTCGGGGAGCGGAAGCCCATGAGGAGGAAGCGCTCAGAATGAAGTACTTACGACCCGAGTCCGCCGGCGTACTGGCCATGGCGGTCGTGACCGCGTTCGTTCTCGTCACGGCCGGCCCGGTCTCGGCGCAGAACGCGCACAGTTGCCTCGATGCCAGCGTGCCGCCTTCGGTGGAGGAGAACCGGCTGGGTTTCACCCTCCCCGACAACGCCGACCCGTCGGTGCCGCAGTCGCGGACGTTCGCGCAGCAGCTGATCGAGGGCGGCGGCTTCCAGGACTTCGCCCCCGCCCTGACCCGCGACCTCTGCCGTACGCCGAGCCTCAAGGCCGCCACGGCACTCGTCCGCCAGAGGGGCGAGAGGCTCTGGAAAGACGCCGTACGGCGGGCGCAGCACCAGGACCGCGGCAACGGCGACCTCCCGTACAGCGACGACCGGCCGCTCTACTGGACCCGCCTGCAGTCGACCGCCGCCCTGCGGCAGTGGACACCGAGATTCCCGCTGTCCGGCACGCAGCGCACCGAACTGATCACCGCGTTCGACCGCGCCTCCCGTGGCATGTTCGACATCGACCTCCCGAGCGGCAAAGGGGTGAAGCGGGTCATCATCAGCGGCTTCGACCCGTACACGCTCGACGGCGGCAAGGCCGGCACCGCGCCCGGATCGGTGGGCAACAACATCCGGCACGGCAACCCCTCCGGTGCGACCGCGCTCGCCCTCGACGGCACCACGTACCGGACGAAGAACGGCAAGATCGCGCGTATCGAGGCCTATACGCTTCCCGTCAGCTACCCCGAATTCCAGCGCGGGTATCTGGAGGACACTGTCGGGCCGTTCATGCGTCCCGGGCCCAAGCAGGTGGACGCGTCCATCACGGTGAGCCAGGCCGGCGGCGCGGTGTTCAATCTGGAGCAGTGGAACGGGCGCTACCACGGCGTTTCCCTCGGCAACGACAATTTCCGGCCGTGCGCGGCGGTCGACGGAGTTCCGCAACTCGCGGTGAACAACAACGGGTGCAACGCCACCGTGGTCGACCGCTGGGGCGGACCCGGGCAGTTCAGCCTGACCGACCCGCCTCAGTGGACCAGCGCGACCCTGCCGATCGCCGAGATGATCGGCGCCAACACCGGAGCCTCGATTCCACGGCCGCCCGGTGACACCTGGCCGGATCCCTCGGTGGCGTTCGGCGTGGTCTGGCACACCAACTACACGGAGTTCCCGGACTGCGCGTCGACCGCTCGCGTGACGCGCAACAACCCGCCGCCGACCGAGTACCCGCCGCCCACCGCTCCCGTCCCACCGAGCCCCGGATCGTGCGCCTACAGCGGCGGCGGCGGCAACTACCTGTCGAACGAGAGCGCCTACCGCAACACCCTCCTGCGCGACCGCCTGGGCCTCGACATCCCGGCCGGCCACATCCACACCCCCGACATGCAGCACTTCGAAACCGACTTCAACCCCAGCGACGCCACATTCGACGCCTGGCGACTGGCCATCGTCGGGCAGGCCCGCAACCTCATCCACGCCGTCGCCGACACCGCCTGAGCAGCCGATCCAGGACGACGCACTCCTCCCCCAGCGGAGGAGCCGCCCCGCCGGTGCGGGACCGGCGGGGCGGCTCTTCCGGCCGATCACAGGTTGGCGAGCACCGCGAACGGGTCGGCCGCGCCGCCGTTGTCCACCGCCGCGATCCTGCGGCGCAGGGTGAACGCCGCACCGGGCTGGATGGTCACCTGGCGCTGGCTCATCACCCAGATGCCGCAGGCGTAGGCGGTGAAGCCCGGCTCGTCGTACAGCAGCGCGTAGGTCTGCCCGTCCGATCCGGTCATGCCGATCCACGGCGCGGCCGGGGTGAAGTCGGCCGGGGCCGAGGCGGTCACGATCCCGGCGCCGGGTACGCCGCTGCGCTGGCCCGCTCCGTCGTGGTCGATCACGTCGCCGATCCACAGCGTCCGCGCCGCCGTGCCCTGGTTGGTGAAGACGCTCTCCGCGCTGACCCAGGGCTCTCCCGCCCGGATGGTGTACGTCGTGACCACCCGCACCTCCGGTGCGGCGGTGCACGCTCCGGTGGCTCGGGCCACGGCCTCCGGACCGGTGGCGGACACGACCTGCGTCGTGTCGGCCCGCACGGTCAGCTGCTGCCAGGCGTTGCCGCCGCGCGGCTGCGTGAGGGAGGCGTAGGGCAGGTTCAGCCAGTCGATCTGGTCCAGGTGGCCGACGGCCGCCAGATCCATCGGCTTGCCCACGGTCACACCGGGCAGTTGCGAGTCCTGCGTGCCGGCCGAGACCGTCAGGGCGACCAGGTCGTTGGACAGGACGATGTCGGTGAGCGCCGCCTGGGACTGCGGTCCCGGTACGGAACGGCCGGTGCCGGCCCGTACCGCCGCCCGCTCGAGCGCCGGCTCCACCCGGGTCTGCCGGCCCTGCGTGACCTTGGCCGTGACGGTGACCGGCTCGTACCCGACGCCGTTGATCGCGATCTTGTAGTCGCCGGGCGGCGCGAAGGCGAGGAACTCGCCGGTCGCGTCGGTGGTGCCGGTCGCGATCCGCAGGCCGGTGTCCGCCGCGGTCACCGTCACCTGGACGTTGGGCAGCGGGGTGCCGGTGGCCTTGTCCGTGACCCGGCCCGCCAGCCCGTCGCCTTCGTCGATCCGGCGCGCGCCCGGCTCGCCGTCGCGCACCTCGAAGGCGGCGATGGTGTACGCCGGGGAGGCCGGGTCCGCGGCGGCCAGGACGATCCGCAGGTCGCTGCGCCACCGCTCGGGGGTGACGTCACAGATGACGTAGCCCCGGTAGGTGCCGTTGTAGAACTTGACGTGCGGGTTGGCCGCCAGGCCCGCCCGCACGTCCGCGTCCCAGCCGGCGCCGGAGGAGATCGACGTGCCGGCGAACTCGGTGGCGACGGTCTCCGAGTTCGGGTCGTCGAAGTCGGTCTTGAGGTCGTTGACCCAGTGCGTGTGCCAGTCGCCGCTGAGCACCACGGGGTTGGACGGCCGGCGTTCGGCGATGAAGTCGAGGATGCGGGACCTCGCGGCCGGGTAGCCGTCCCACTCGTCCAGGTTGACGATCTTGCCGGGGCCGAGGTCGTAGTCGAACTGGGCCATGATGGTCTGCTGCGCGACGACGTTCCAGCGGGCTTTGGACCGGCCCAGGCCGGAAAGCAGCCACTGCTCCTGCTCCGGCCCGGTCATCGTGCGGGCCGGGTCCGCCGTCTCCGCGCACGGGGCCTTGCGGCCGTCGCCACACGGCTGGTCGCTGCGGTACTGCCGGGTGTCCAGGATGCTGAACTCGGCCAGCCTGCCGAAGTCGAACCGCCGGTACATGAGGGCGTCCGGGCCGTGCGGCTGCTGGGCGGGGCGCATCGGCAGGTGCTCGTAGTACGCCTGATAGCCGTTCGCGCGCCGCTCCAGGAAGGGTCTGCCGTCCCCGGCGCCGCCCTGGATGTCGCCCGCGTAGTTGTTCTGGACCTCGTGGTCGTCCCAGGTCAGGAAGAAGGGGAAACGGGCGTGCGCGGCGCGCAGGTGCGGCGAGGTCTTGTAGAGCGCGTGCAGCCGGCGGAACTCGGTCAGGCCGCCGTTGGCGGTCTCGTAGATGTAGTCGCCGAGGTGCAGGACGAAGTCGACGTCCTGCTCGGCCAGGTCGCGGTAGGCCGGGTAGGGGCCGCCGGCCCACGACTGGCAGGAGACGAAGGCGAACCGCATGTGGTCCGCCTTGGCCCCGGGCGGCGGCATCGTGCGGGTCCGGCCGGTCCGGCTGTAGGTGTCACCGGCCTTGAACCGGTACCAGTACCACCGATCCGGCGCCAGGTCGTCCACGACCACGTGCACCGTGTGCACGGATTCGGGCACCGCGGTCACCGAACCGCGCCGCACCACGTGCCGGAAGGCGTCGTCGCGGGCCACCTCCCATAAGACCTCGACCGGCTCGGCCGGCATGCCCCCGGTCTCGGCGTTCAGCGGATCGGCGACGAGACGGGTCCACAACACGACACTGTGATGATCGGGATCGCCGGAGGCCACCCCCAGGGTGAACGGGACCGCGTCCACATCGTCGGCGTGCGCCATCGCGGGTTGGGCGATCTGCCCGACCGCCAGGACGCCGAGGGCGCCGCCCGCCAGGGCGAGGAAACCCCTGCGATGCAGGGTGCTTTGTTGATTCACCCGGAAGAGCTTGAGTCAAGCTAGCACCGCTCCGGTTTCACCATGATGAATGATCAAAATACAGGACAAGTCGGTTGATCGACGACATATCCGCCCGAATACCAGGTACGGCCTCGGCAGCTTCACCGACGTCCTAGTCCTGGAGCCACTCGGCCAGGACCTCTGCCGTGTGCTCGCCGAGACGAGGCGGCGGGAGCCGTACGGAGCCAGGTGTCCTGGACAGTTTCACGGTGACGCCGGGCAGGGGCACGGAGCCGAGCGAGGGGTGCTCGACCTCGGCGATCACCCCGCGGTGCCGCAGCTGCGGATGGTGTACGGCCGGCGACGGCCGGCTCGGCACCATCGGATGGGCCGCCTGCCCGCTGCCCCGGTGACGCGGCCTGCCGGTCACGCCGGCGTCCGCCGACTCCGGTAGACCTCCGGCATGATGCGCGGCCTTGGCGAGCTCGCGAACCGCCGCGGCGCGTGCGCTACTCCTCAGGTCGCGAGGCCGAGGCCATGAAGATCGGCAACGCCAGGAACATGCGACCTGCCTGGGCTCGTTCCTTCTGCTCGCTCACCCACGCCGCTTCCTGCTCAGGGGTGACGGCTCCGGCCGCACGGGCGCCCTCCGCGATGCCGGTGAGCATGGGCAGCATGGCCGCGTCGGTGAAGACGCTCATGTGCGCCTCCACCGCGACGTCCTCGAACCCGGTGTCGAGCAGCAGGTTGCGGTAACGGCGGGCCGCCCGCGGATTGGCGGTCAGGTCGGCGCGGGCGTGCACGATGGTCCGGGTGAGCGCCGGGTCGTCGGAGTCGATGACGAAGGTGTCCCAGTCCTGCCCGATGAGCACGACGCGACCGCCCGGAGCGAGCACCCGCTTGGCCTCCTCCAGCGCCTTGGCCGCGTCGGCGAGCTCGTGGAAGACCTTCTCGGCTCGATACCCGGCGACCTCGCCGTCCTCGAGCGGCAGGCCGAAGGCGTCGCCGATCCGGAAGTCGGCCTGCGGCCACCGACGGCGGGCCACCGCGATCATCTCCTCGCTGACGTCCACGCCGATCGCCCGCGCCCCGCGCTCCCCCAGCTCGTGTACCGCACGTCCCGCGCCGCAGCCCACGTCCACCACGGCCGCGCCGTCCGGGAGGCCGAGCAGCTCGGACGAGCGCGCCCGCAACGCGACCGCCCCCGGCAACGCGTCGACGACGTCGAGCAGCTGAATGAATGATTCCATGTGTTCCGTCGTTTTGGACATGCGAGCCAGCATGCGACTTAATGTCGGCATGAAGTCAAATGCGACCATGAGCATCGGCGACATCGCGGAGCGGTTCGGGCTGGCCACGCATGTCCTGAGGCACTGGGAGGCCATGGGCCTGCTCTGCCCGGCCCGGATCGGCGGGGAACGCCGCCGATACGGGCCCGACGACCTCTACCGGGTGGCCGTGATCCTGCGCGCCAAGGAAGCCGGATTCAGCCTCGACGACATCCGCGAGATGATGACCACCTCGGACGCGGCGGAACGGCGTGGTGTCCTGCTGCGCCGTCGGGCGGAGCTCGCCCGGCGCATCGCCGAGGCGCAGGCGTCGCTCGAGCTCATCGACTGCGCACTGGACTGCGACCACGAGGACTTCACCAGCTGTTCCCATTTCCAGTCCATGGTGGCCGAGCGGATCTCCGTATCCTCCCCGCCACACGTGCGAGTGTGAGCCGGGCCGCCACCGCGAGGGGGCCACGCCCCTCGCACCGGCAGGCATCAGCTATTAGGCAGGATAGTAGGAAGCGCCACTTGCCACGCAGGAGATCAGCCTGGGCCTTCGGCCAGAGCAAGGCAACGGCGGCATGGACTTCGGGCCGGTACAGAAGGCGCCCCTGCTCAGCCACATCGAATCGCCGGCCACGAAGTTGCTGATCGGTCCCGGAGCGGACGGTGCCGGAAGCCCGTCTCGGTTCGCAAGGTGCTTCAGGCGCTGCAGCGCCACCGGGTTCTCGCCTACACGACTGTGATGTCGCACTCGCAAAACTTGCGGTTTGTCTACTTGTCAGGCTTTTGGTTAATACGTTATCTTCTGCGAAATACATCCGGTTTGTCCGGTCGCTACTTTGAGCATCGCATGACATCGCAGGCGCGCCTGTGACCGCTGAGTCCGCCTGCGGGCGGAACCGGGGACCCGTTCGTACTACTTGGGGTGAATTGGCACGGATAGTGCCATAGGGCAGCTTCCACGCCCGAACCCGTCAGCTAACCCGGTAAGCGGTATGGAAGCAAGGAGAACTCCCTACCGATGGCCGACCACCGTCCTACCCCAGCCCCGAAGATCAACATCGCCCGAATGGCCACTCCCGGAATCGTGCGTAAGCTCGCGGCGACCGCCTTGCTGACCATGATCACCGCCGTGGCTGGTGCGTCCGTCGCCAGTTCCGCGCATGCCCATGAGTTCGCCTACGGCCAGGACGTCTCCAACTACGAGCCGGCGCACGACTGGGCTGCCAGTGGCGCGGAGTTCGGCATCGTCAAGGCGACCGAGGGCACCGACTTCACCGACCGCGCCTTCGCCCGCCACTGGGCCGAGATGGCCGGGCAGAACATGGTGCGCGGCGCCTACCACTACGGTCGCCCGGCCAACGACCCCGTCGCCGAGGCCGACTTCTTCCTGTCCGTGGTGAACAAGCAGCCGGCCAAGCCCGGTGACCTCCTGGCCCTGGACCTGGAGACCACCGACGGCAAACCCGCGGCCTACGTCAACGCTTGGGCCAAGACGTGGCTGGAGCGGGTGAAGGCCAAGACCGGCGTCACCCCGTTGTTCTACTCCGGCTGGAACTTCGCCAGCAAATACGGTCAAGGCCTCGGCCAGTATCCGCTGTGGGTCGCCCACTACAGCAAGGCCAAAGGTACGGTCACGCCACCCCCGCCGTGGAAGACGTGGACCATCCACCAGTACACCGACAGCCCGGTGGACCAGAACGTCTCCTCCGTGAGCCTGGACCAACTCCGCGCCCTGGGCCGTAAGTAGCCAGAGTGTCTGGACGCGCGGCCCGCCCCTTGGGTGCCCCGCGCCGACCGATCAGTGTCCGCGGGCTGCGCAAGCGCTTCGGCGAACTGGAGGTGCTCAAGGGCGTCGGCCTGGACGTCGAGCGGGGCGAGGTGGTCGTACGGCACGCGCCGCGCGAGCAGCTAATTCGTACAAGAGTGTTCAGGTTTTGGCCATAAGGGGCTACAGTAAGTCGAACATCAGTGTTTACTTACGGAGGCCTCGTGACTGACTCAGCCACGCAAGCGGTGCCGGACTCGCGGCGGTGGATCGCTCTCGTGCTGCTCTGCGTCGCCCAGTTCATGCTGATCCTGGACGTTACGGTGATCAACGTGGCGCTGCCGAGCATCGGCTCCGGCCTGGACCTCGACCGCGCCTGGCTCACCTGGGCCGTCACCGCCTACACGCTGTGCTTCGGCGGGCTCATGTTGCTCGGCGGCCGCCTGGGGGACGCCTACGGCACGCGCCGGATCCTGCTGGCCGGCCTGACCCTGTTCACCCTCGCCTCGCTGGTCACGGGCCTGGCCACCAGCGGGCCCGTACTGATCGGCGGACGGCTCGCCCAGGGCGTGGGCGCGGCGCTGCTGTCCCCGTCCGCGCTGGCCACCATCACCCGCACCTTCCACGGCGCCGAACGCGGCAAAGCGCTCGGCGCATGGGCGGCGCTCGGCGGAGCCGGATTCGCGGCGGGCGCGCTGCTCGGCGGGCTGCTGACCGCATGGCCCGGCTGGCGCTGGGTGTTCTTCATCAACGTCCCGGTCGGGCTGGCCGTGCTGGTTCTGCTGCCCCGCATGGTCGCCGCGCACCGTCCCGCGCGCCGGCGGCGCATCGACCTGCCCGGCGCCGTCCTGGCCACCGGGTCGACCGCGGCCCTCGTCTACGGCCTGGTCAACGTGGGCGACTCCGGATGGGGGTCGGCCACGACCCTGCTCGCGCTCGGTGGCGCCCTGGCGGGATACGTTCTGTTCGCGGTGGTCGAGCGAGCCACCGCCGAACCGTTGATGGACGTGCGGATCCTGGCCCGCCGGCCGGTCGCCACCGGCGCGTTCCTGATGCTCGCCGCCACCGCGCTGCTGCTGGCCATGGTCTTCCTCGGCTCGCTCTACCTGCAGCGGGTGCAGGGCATGCCCGCGCTGGTCACCGGGCTCCTGTTCGTGCCGGTGGCGCTCGCGACCGGGGCTGTCGGGCACCTGGCCGGGCACGTCATCCATCGGCACGGCGCGCGGGGGGCCGCCGTCAGCGGACTACTGCTGGCCGCCGCCGGCGCGACCGTCCTCGCCCTGGTGGACGGCACCGCCGGGGTCATCACCGGCCTGGCGATCGGCGCGGGCGGCATCGTCCTGACGTTCGTCGCCGCCACCACCACCGCGCTCGGATACGTCTCTCAACACGAGGCGGGACTGGCTTCCGGCGTGGTCAACACCTTCCACGAGGTCGGTGGGTCAGTCGGCGTCGCGGTCGTATCCGCGATCGCAGCTCGCGGCATCGAGGCCGGCACGGCCAGCGGTTTCCCTGCCGCGTACGCGGTGGCGGCGGGCGCGGCGGTCGTCGCCGCACTCATCGCGGTCGCGCTCGTCCCGAAGGGCAAGGCGCACCTGCCCGAAGGCGTCCATCTCCACTGACTTTCTGCAGGGACAACCGATGACAAGGTCCGCGACCAGCGCCATCGCGCCCGGCAACGACCCGTTCCCGCCGGAGGGCTCCCCTGTGTTGCCGGCCGAGCGCGGCCCATCATGACTCCCCGGCGGCGCGGGACTCGACGCCCCTCTCCGCGATCAAATAGGTGATCTCTGGGCGCGTGAGCAGTTCTCGCATGCGATCGATGCTCACGGTGATCGCGGCCCCCTGATTCTGGTGCTCGGCGAGCTCACGCATCAACCCATGAACGATCGCTGCGGAGGGGTTACAGGCGACGGTGAAGTCGATGTAGACGTTGTCGCCGTCTCCGGGGCCGCTCTGGCCGAGCACATGCCGCCGGCTGGGTCGATAGGAGATCTCACCGTCGCAATGGTCGGTGACGACGCGCTTGCGTGGGCATTGAGACTCCGCGAAGGTGCGACCGGAACGGTTTGGGTCAACCGGTCGTCTCGCCTCGTCTTCGAGTAGCCAAGTGGGCCAGGCGACGGCCGAGTGTCTGAGCCGGCTGCTCGATGAACCGGTAGCTCAGGGCAGCGCAGGAGAGTACCGCCGCCATCAGCACGATGGACCACGTCAGCCGCTCGGGGAATGGGATCAGGGCGGCATCCGGGATCAACCGTCGCATGGCCTGTATCGCGAGGGGATGGAGCAGATAGATGGAGTAGCTGATCAGCCCGAGCCGTACGAGGAAGCGCGGCAGAGCGGCGGACCGCAGAAGACGGCCGATCACGAAGGTCAGCCACGCCGCCGCGACGGCAGTGGACCAACTCCACTTGAACGCCAGTGCCTGCTGGTCGGACATGCCCCAGCCGGGGCCGAACCAGACCGCGGCGGCGATGGACGCGATGGGCACCAGTCCGATCAGCCAGCCCGCTCCTGCCCGGCTGAGCTGCCCGTGGTCCAGTCGATAGAACGCGGTACCGGCGAGCATGGTGGACACGATGGCCAAGCTCTGCCAGGCCCCGATCCGGCTGTTTACCCCCAGCAGCACCACGACCAGGACCGCCACGGCAGTCGCACCGCATAGTCGTAGGCGATGACCACCGCCGAGGATCGCGGCGACTCCCGCCATCAGCACAACGGTGGCAATCAGCACGACGACGTCACCGCCGAGACCGCGGGACAAGGCGCCGGCCGGAAGCACGCCACCGACGAGCACGCCCGCTGCCGCGAAGGCGAGCGCGCCGGTGGTGCTCGCACGGTGCAGCCCGAACACGAACATCGCCGTCACCAGCAGGTAGAACACCATCTCGTAGGACAACGTCCAGAACACGTTGACGACACTGACCACCTGAAGGACATCTTGCAGCATCGTCAGGTGAGCCACTGTGGACACGGCCGGGTGGTCGCTCAACTGGCCGGGCAGGGCCGAGTACACCGGAAGGAGACCGAACACGGTCCCGGCGATCGCCGCGACGATCCACAGGGGGTAAAGCCGGAACAGCCGGTTGATCCAGAACCCGGCGATGCTACCGCGCCGTTCGAGCGAGACCGGCACCACGTACCCGCTGACGAGGAAGAACATCATGACGCCGTATTGGCCGAAGTCGAACCATGGGCTGATGATCGCGCGAACCTCGGGAAAGAGGGGATCCAGCAAGTGTTCGAAGACCACAGCGATCACGGCCACACCCCGTAGGGCGTCCAGCCATGTCTGCCGGCGGGTCGGCGGAAGCACCTGCGCTCGGGCCACGGCTTGCAGCCCGCCACCGCCCTCCCGCGCGGCCAGGTTGATAGACATTCGGGTCACACTATGAGGTCAACCTGAGCGGATGCTCAGAGCGAACCCAAGATGAGGTGCATAGCGGCCGACTTCCTGGGGGCGCACGGCCAAGCCCGGATGTCAGGCCAGTTTGTCAGGAGGAGACTCTCGGCGCGACACCGGTCACGAATGCGCGGCGGTGGTGAATCGGACATTTTCAGCGAACCTGCAGGCCCGTGACCGCGCGGCCGATGATCAACCGCTGGATCTCCGACGTCCCCTCGAAGATCGTGTAAATCTTGGCGTCACGGTGGAAGCGTTCCACGGGATGCTCCCTCGTGTATCCCGCCCCGCCCAGGATCTGGATCGCCTGCTCCGTCACCCACACCGCCGTCTCTCCCGCCACCAGCTTCGACATCGAGCCCTCCGCCTGCTCGAACCGTTTGCCGTTGCGGGCCATCCAGGCGGCCCGCCAGGTCAGCAGGCGGGCGATGTCCACGCGGGTGGCCATCTCGGCCAGGAGGAAGGCGATCGCCTGGTTCTCGCCGATCTTGCGGCCGAACTGCTCCCGCTCCCGGGCGTAGTCCCTGGCGTACTCGAAGCCCGCCCTGGCGATGCCGACGGCCATCGCGGCGACCGACGGGCGGGTGGTCTCGAACGTCCGCATCGCCGCCTGCTCCCCGGCCCGCTCCCCATTGCGTACGCGGGCCAGCCGGGCCTCCAGCTTCTCCTTGCCCCCGAGCAGGCACGACCCCGGCACGCGGACGTCGTCCAGGATCACCTCGGCCGTGTGGGAGGCGCGGATCCCGTGCTTGCGGAACTTCTGGCCCATGGACAGGCCGGGGGTGCCCGGGGGGATGACGAAGGACGCCTGGCCCCTGGTGCCGAGGGACGGCTCGACCGTGGCCACGACCACGTGGACGTTGGCGATGCCGCCGTTCGTGGCCCAGGTCTTGACGCCGTTCAGGACCCAGTCGCCCTTGTCGTAGACGGCGCGGGTGCGGATGGCGCCGATGTCGGAGCCGGCGTCCGGCTCGGAGGCGCAGAAGGCGCCCAGCTTGACGTCGTCCTCCGAGCCGAACATCTGCGGCAGCCACTCCCCCATCTGCTCAGGGGTGCCGTTCGAGGACAGGGCGGCGGCGGCCAGGCCGGTTCCGACGATGGACAGGCCGATGCCCGCGTCGCCCCAGAAGATCTCCTCGAACGCCACCGGCAGCGCCAGCCCGCTCTCCTCGAACCACTGGGTGGCGAAGAAGTCGAGCGAGTACAGGCCGATCTTGGCGGCTTCCTGGATGACGGGCCAGGGCGTCTCCTCCCGCTCGTCCCATTCGGCGCCGGCCGGGCGGATCACGTCGCGGGCGAACGCGTGCACCCAGTCGCGTACCTCGACCACGTCGTCACTGAGCTCCGGACAGAACCCGCTCATGCGCTGCACTCCTCCATGGGTTACCACTGGTAACACCTTACCGGCCAGTAGGTCCGCCGGGGAAGCGGGTTACCGAGGTGACCTCGCCGAGGCCAGTACGACCAGGGCCGCCACGCCCATGCCGATCGCGAGGCCGTACATGAGCGGGGTGAACCCGCCGAACGCGGCGGCCACCTGCGGGCCGACGCTGCCGCCGACGGCGAGCGCGAAGGAGAACAGCGCCAGCGCGGTCCCCCGCGCCTGCCCTGCCCTGGTGGAGATGGACTCGTTCATGCTGGGCAGGCCGCCGGTGATGGCGGCGACGTACACGGCGAGCAGCAGCACCAGTACGGCGGCGCCGGTGAGGCCGACGGCCGCCAGCGCGAGGGCCCCGCCCGCCAGGAACGCCGCGGACCTGATCGTCGGCGAGATCCTGGCCAGCCAGGGCATGCCGAGCGGCACCAGCACGATCGACGGCAACCCGGCCGCCCGCAGCGCGAGCAACTCGGTCGGGGAGGTCACGCCGTAGATCTGCAACCCGGTGTAGACCGCCACGAATCCGACCATCAGCATGATCGTCGCCACATAACGGAGCACGAGTACGCGGTCGAACAGCAGACCGGGCACCGCCCGATAGACGGACAACAACGATCCGGTGCGCTCGCGCGGCAGGTCGGGCAGCATGACGGCGCGCAGCCCCAGCGCGGCCAGCGCGAACCCCGCCGCCGAGCCCAGGAACATGCCGCGCCAGCCGATCGCGTCCACCGTGACCTGGGCAATGACCTGCAACAACACGGCGGACGCGAGGAACGATCCGGTCACCGCGGCGATCGCGGCCACGCGGCGGCGCGGCTCGAACCGCTCGGCCACGTACGCCAGGCCCGCGGGCGGGAACATCGCCACCGCGACCCCCTGCACCGCCCGCAACCCGAACGCCACCTCGGGCGACGGGCTCAGCGCCACCAGCGCCGTGGTGATCGCGGCCAGCGGCAATCCGATCATCAGCAACCTGCGGCGGCCATAACGGTCGGACAGGGGACCGAACACCAGGAAGCCGACGCCGTACCCGATGCCGAACGCGGTCACCAGCCAGGTCAATCCGCCGGCCGAGGATCCCCAGCCGGTGGCCATGTCGTGCAGGAGCGGGATCACGACGTACAGCTGGCCGCTGACCAGCACTCCGGTGAGCGTGAAGATCGCGAGCGTGCGGCCGAACGGGGCGTGGACGGATTCACCGGCCGCTTGGTCCGGCGCCGACGGTTTGCAAGGAGAGGTTATTGCCATGAGCCGGGACGGTAGCCAACCAACTAGTTGGATGTCAACCGTTCGGTTGGTTTGCAACCAACCGGTTGGTAGAGGCTATGATGGCCCCCATGGCACCCAAGGTCTCGACCGCCGCCACCCGGGCCGCCCTGCTGGAGGCCGCGCGGGAGGAGTTCGCCGCGTACGGCGTGGCAGGCGCCCGCGTGGATCGCATCGCCGAGCGCGCCGGCGTCAACAAGGAACGCATCTACGGCCATTTCGGCAGCAAGGAGAAGCTGTTCGACGCGGTCATCACGGAGGCGCTCGACGACCTGACCGCCCAGATCGCGCTACCCGGCGCCGATCCGGTGGACTACGTGGCGAAGCTGACCGACTACTACCACTCGCATCCCGAGCTGGTGCGGCTGCTGATGTGGGAGGCGCTCAACTACCGCGGCCAGGACCTGCTGCCGGGCCAGGAGTCGCGCGTGGAGCGTTGTGCCCGCAAGTCGGCCTCGCTGGCGGCGGGCCTGGGGGAAACGCCCTCGGCGAATACGGCGCGGCTGCTGTTCATGCTGACGGGGCTGGCGCTGTACCCGTCGATGATGCCGCAGCTGGGGCGCATCATTCTGGGGGAGAACGTCGAGGACCACGAGGCCATCCGCGACCAGATCGCCACCTTCGTCGCGGCCAGCCTCAAGTAACAGCCGTTACGCGGCGATGGTGATCATCGGGGGCCGTTCGCCGATCCCGATGTCCCTCACCGTCACGTCATGCCCGTCCAACCCCCTCCGGAACTGCGACAGCCGTACCGAAGGCTCATGGCAGGACTGGATTTTGCCCTGGCGTTGCAGCCGCGACCAGGCCGCCAGCATGATCTGCGACGCCATCCTCCCGAGCGCCTCTGTCGACTGCGGCCGGTGCTCGCGCGTCCCCAGATCCACCTGCGCGAACGCGTCCAGCCCGGCCAGTTCGAGCAGGTCGATCAGCAACCCGAGCTCGACCCCGTACCCGGTCAGGAACGGCACCCGCTCCAGGGCCGACCGGCGGCCGGCGTACTCGCCGGCCAGCGGCTGCACGAAGCCCGCCAGTTCCGGCCAGTGCAGGTTGATCAGGGGGCGGGCCACCAGCTCCGTGACCCGGCCGCCGCCCGCGGGCGCGCCGTTCAGCGGACGGTCGTAGCAGCCCTTGGCGTACACCACGGAAGGATCCGCGAGCAACGGGCCGAGCAGCCCGAATATCATCGAGGATCGGAAATTCCGGAGGTCTGCGTCGGCGAACACCACCACATCCCCCGACGTGACCGCCAGCGACTTCCACAGCGCCTCGCCCTTGCCGTCGAGCGGCTTGAGGTGCGGCAGGATCTCGTCCTGGGCGTGCACCACGGCCCCCGCCCGCGCCGCCACCAGCGCGGTGTCGTCGGAGGAACGCGAGTCGATGACCACGAGCTCGTCGACGAGCCCGCCGAGCTCCCGCCGGATGGTCCCGACGATGTCACCCACGGTGTCCCGTTCGTCACGGGCAGGGAGCACCACGCTCACCGTGGTCTGCCCCTTGGCGGCCATCACATCCCCGAGTGGCCAGTCCCCGGCGCACGAAGTGCGGCGCCGCAACCATCCCCACACTTCAGGCAGCATGCGACCCCTCCCCCCGTTTCCCCACATATCAGCTTATGTGGTGGCGGCGTGCCGCTCCAGGAAGGTGTAGACGTCGGCCTCGTCCACGCCGGGGAACGACCCCGGCGGCAGCGCGGCCAGGACGTGCGAATTGGCGCGGGCGGACGGCCAGGCGTACCCCTCCCAGCGTTCGGCCAGCTCGGCGGGCGGGCGGCGGCAGCAGTCGCCGTTCGGGCAGTTGGATTTGGTGCGGTTGGTGGTCTCGCGGCCCCGGAACCACCGCGACTCCTTGTACGGCACCCCGAGCGTGATCGCGAAGTCCCGCTCGCGCGACGGATCGACGTGGGCCACGCAGAAATAGGTCCCCGTGGGCGAATCGGAGTACTGGTAGAACACCGAGAACCGATCCGGCGAGGCGAACACCTGCCGCCCCGACCACTGCAGGCACATCCGCTGCCCCTCGATGGCCCCCTGCTCGTCGGCGGGGAAGACGATGCCGTCGTTCTCGTACGCCTTGTAGATGGTACCGCCGGCGTCGTTGCGCACGAAGTGGCAGACGAGGCCCAGGTGGTGGGTGGCCAGGTTGGTGAAGCGGTGGGCGGCCATCTCGTACGACACCGCGAACACGTCCCGCAGGTCCTCCACCGACACCGCCCGGGAGGACTTGGCCTCCTGGAGGTAGAGCGCGGCGGCACCCTCGGGGACGAGGACGGCAGCGGCGAAGTAGTTCGCCTCGGTGCGCTGGCGCAGGAAGTCGGCGAAGTCGCGCGGCTTGTCGTGGCCGAGCGCGAGGTGCCCCAAGGTCTGGAGCAGGATCGTGCGCGGGGTGTGCATGCCGAGTTGCTCGTGCTTGACGTAGATGCGGCGGTTGCGGAGGTCCGTGATGGAACGTACGGAGCGGGGCAGGTCCTGCGCGGTGTGCACGGTGTAGCCGAAATGCGTGACCAGGCCCTGGATCATGCTCTGGGACAGGGCGCCGGTCCGGTATCCGACCGCGTCGAGGGCCTGCGCGGCGGCCTTCTCGATCTCGGGGAAATAGTTGCCCACCTCGCGCTGCCGGCGCCGCAGCTCGGCGTTGGCGGCCCTGGCCTCCTCCGGCGTGGCGGTGCCCCGGGCCTGCCTGGCGCGCAGCTCGCCGTACAGGCCGAGGAGGTGTTCGAGCACATCGTTCGGCACGCGGGCGGAGACCTTCAGCCGCGGCAGGCCGAGCCCGGCGTAGATGGGGTCGCGTTGCGCCTCCTCCAGCGCGATCTCGAGCTGGGCGCGGCGGTTGGGCGGCTGGCGGCGCAGCAGCTCCTCGACGGGGACGCCCAGGGCGGCCGCCAGCGACTTGAGCAGCGAGAGCTTGGGCTCGCGCTTGCCGTTCTCGAGCAGCGACAGCTGGCTGGGCGCCCTGCTGACCCGCGAGCCCAGGTCGGACAGGGTGAGGCCACGCTGTTTCCGCAGGTGGCGGAGGCGCTGCCCAAACGCGATCAGATCAAGCTCCTGCGTCAAAGACAGCGGTTCTTCGCCTAGCAAGGACGCCATGGCCGAATCTTAGACAGAAATTCGGCCCATTTTCTAGCCTCCCGGCCAGAGAGCCTGGAGACTGCCGCGCCGTTCTTCGCTCACCACGATTGGTCTAGGCCAACGGGAAAAATCGCGATTGTTTCACCGGTGAATACCCGCCAGTAATACCGCATGCGGAAATTATGATGATTCTTCTCCATGATTCCGACTATTGGCGCCGCCTCCTGGGGCAGAGACTCGGCGTGAGCCCAGGGGACGACCTCAAGGAGTCAACGATGAACGATCGCCTCAAGGGAGCTGCTGAGCAGCTGAGGGAAGAGTGGGACAACGATCCTCGCTGGGAGGGTGTCGAGCGCACCTACAGCGCGGAAGACGTGATCAGATTGCGCGGCAGCGTCCAGGAGGAGCACACGCTGGCCCGGCTCGGCGCCGAACGGCTGTGGAACCTGCTGCACACCGAGGACTACGTCAACTCCCTCGGCGCGCTGACCGGCAACCAGGCGGTCCAGCAGGTGCGGGCGGGCCTGAAGGCGATCTACCTGTCCGGCTGGCAGGTCGCCGCGGACGCGAACCTGGGCGGGCAGACGTACCCGGACCAGAGCCTCTATCCGGCCAACTCCGTGCCGGCCGTCGTGCGCCGCCTCAACAACGCGCTGTTGCGCGCCGACCAGATCACCTGGTCGGAGGGTGCCGTCGAGGCTCCGCACTGGCTGGCGCCGATCGTGGCCGACGCGGAGGCGGGGTTCGGCGGGGTGCTGAACGCGTTCGAGCTGATGAAGGGCATGATCGCGGCGGGCGCCGCGGGCGTGCACTGGGAGGACCAGCTCGCCTCGGAGAAGAAGTGCGGCCATCTGGGCGGCAAGGTGCTGATCCCGACCGGCCAGCACATCAAGACGCTCAACGCCGCCCGGCTCGCCGCGGACATCACGGGAGTCCCGACACTGATCATCGCGCGGACCGACGCCCAGGCCGCGACGCTGCTGACCAGTGACGTGGACCCGCGCGACCAGGCGTTCACCACCGGCGAGCGCACCGCGGAGGGCTTCTACCGGGTCAGGAACGGCCTGGCGGCGTGCGTCGCCCGCGGCCTGGCGTACGCGCCGCACTCCGACCTGCTCTGGATGGAGACGGGTACGCCCGACCTGGACGTGGCCCGCGAGTTCGCCGAGGCGATCAAGGCCGAGTATCCGGACCAGATGCTGGCCTACAACTGCTCGCCGTCGTTCAACTGGAAGAAGCACCTGGACGACTCCACGATCGCCAAGTTCCAGCGGGAGCTGGGGCACATGGGGTACAAGTTCCAGTTCATCACCCTCGCCGGGTTCCACTCGCTGAACCACTCCATGTTCGACCTCGCCCAGGGGTACGCCAACGAGGGCATGGCGGCGTACGTGGAACTGCAGGAGGCGGAGTTCGCCGCCGAGCGGCGCGGCTACACCGCCACCCGGCACCAGCGCGAGGTCGGCACCGGCTACTTCGACCTGGTCAGCACGGCCGTGGCGCCCGACTCCTCGACGACGGCGCTGAGGGGGTCCACGGAGGAGGAGCAGTTCGGCCACTGACACCCTGATCTCGCCGGCCACCTCCAGGGCATGGGATGGTTCCCCGGCGATCGGCCGCGCCAGTCTCCCCCAGCACTGGCGCGGCCACTCTCTACGAAGGCTCAGGGAAGACGGCCGCCAGTTCCGGGATGCGCGCACGGTAGCCGTCGAGCAGCCTGCGCGCCGTCGCCACCGAGTCGACCAGGGGATGCAGCGCGAACGCCGCGACCGCCAGCCGGGACGATCCGGTCAGCGCGGCCTCGATCGCCGTCTGCTCCACCGCTTTCACCTGCTGGACGAGGCCGAGGAAACGGCCGGGCAGGGGGCGGGTGGCCAGCGGCCGGACCCCCGCGCCGTCGACCGCGCACGGGATCTCCACGACCGCCTCCTCGGGCAGGCCGGGCACCGCGGTGCCGTTGCGCACGTTGAGGATCATGGAGGTCGGCTCGCCGCGGGCGATGGCGGCCATGAGGGCGAGCGCGATGCCCTCGTACCCCCCTGCCTCCAGGTCGGCGGCGTCACGCTCGCCGGCGTCCGTGAAGTCGCGGGCCTCGGCCATGTACGTCGCGTCGCGCTGCCTGCGCGCCCTGACCCACTCGGCGAGGGCCTGGCCGGGCCGCGCGCGCACGGCCGCGTAGAACTCCTCCTGCTGGCCCAGCAGGGACTCCCCGCGGGTCTGCCCGGAGATCGCGGCGACGGACTCGTGGGTGAAGTAGTAGTAGTACAGGTATTCGTTGGGCAGCGCGCCCAGGGTGCGCACCCAGTCGGCGCCGAAGATGCGGGCCTCCTCCACCTGCCGCAGCGCCGTCTCGTCGGCGAGCAGCCCTGGCAACACGTCGCGGCCCTCGTGAACGAGGCCGTGCAGCCAGCCGAGGTGGTTGAGCCCCACGTAGTCGGGCGACACGCGCGCCGGGTCGAGCCCGAGGGCGGCGGCGGCCCGCCGGACCAGCCCGATCGGCGAGTCGCAGATGCCGATCACCCGGTCGCCGAGCACCCGCCGCATCGCCTCGGTGATCATGCCGGCCGGGTTGGTGAAGTTGATGACCCAGGCCCGGGGCGCGAGGGCGGCCACCCGTTCGGCCACGCGCACCGCCACCGGGACGGTACGCAGGCCGTAGGCGATCCCGCCGGGACCGGTCGTCTCCTGGCCCAGCAGGCCCAGCTCCAGCGCGACCCGCTCGTCGGCGGTACGGCCCGCCAGACCGCCGACGCGGATGGCCGAGAAGACGAACGCGGCGTCGCGCAGCGCCGTGTCCAGGTCGGTGGTGATCCGCACCGCGGGCGGATCGTCGTGCCCGGCCGCCAACTGCCGCAACACGTGCCGGATGGCCTCCAGCCGATCCTCCGACACGTCGTAGAGCACCACCTCCTCCACGCGCGGCTTCGCCCTGTCGCGCAGGAGCGCGCCGTACACGAGCGGCACCCGGAAGCCGCCGCCCCCGAGAACGGCCAGTCTCATCAACACCCCTTCACGTAAGCACCACCTCGGCGCCGGCCGCCGCGCAGTTG
Organism: Nonomuraea marmarensis; assembly: GCF_043197025.1. NCBI lineage: Bacteria > Bacillati > Actinomycetota > Actinomycetes > Streptosporangiales > Streptosporangiaceae > Nonomuraea > Nonomuraea marmarensis. The sequence goes on along the minus strand of NZ_JBICRM010000014.1, from coordinate 122,967 downwards.
CGCAGCGTCGTCGCGTCGGCGCCCTCGTTCGTCACGATCACGTCGATGTCCTCGGGACCGCACACCCGCAGCGCGCCGGTGCCGGGGAACTTGTGCCGGTCGACGAGCAGCACCACCTGCCCCGCCGCCGCGATCATGGCGCGCTTCAGCGGTACCTCGGCCAGCGTGGTGTCGACGAGCTGCCCGTCGGGCCGCACGCCGCTGGCCCCGAGGAACACCCGGTCGGCGACCACCTGGCTCAGCGCCGCCTCGGTCAGCACCCCGATCAGCGAGTGGTAGGGCCTGCGCACCATGCCGCCCAGCAGCAGCAGCTCGACCTCCGGGTCGGCGCGCAGCACGTCGAGGACGGCGAGGCTGGAGGTGACCACGGTGACGCGGCGCCCGCGCAGCCGGCGGGCCAGGCGCATCGTCGTCGTGCCGATGTCGAGCAGCACCACGTCGCCGTCGGCGACCAGCCGCGCGGCGCGTGCGGCCACGGCCTCCTTGTCCTGCTCGTCGACCGCCGCCACCTCGGCGAACGGCCGGTCGGCGTCGGCGTCGACGCCGGCCAGGGCGCCGCCGCGGACGCGCCGCAGCGTGCCGTCGCGGTCGAGCACCTCGAGGTCCCTGCGGATGGTCGACGGGCTCACGCCCAGCTGGCTGGCGAGATCGCGAACGCTGGTGGCGCCCGAGAGCCGGACGCGGCGCATGATCTCGGCATGCCTGAGGTGCTGGAGCACGGCGCGAGTGTATCAGTCATTTTCGCGCATGAATATGCAGATTGCTCCACCTTCTCGCGCGAAACACTTGAAGTGTGCGAGTAAACATGCAAGATTGCGCACATCTCGGTGTGTCGAGGAGGACTCAGTCCCGTGTCTGTCCAGGTGTACGACCCTCTCGCCAGCGATCGGACCCCGGAGGGTCCGCAGTTCGACGTGTTCCTGGCCGGCACGGTCTTTCTGGACATCATCTTCACCGGCCTGCCCGCGATGCCCGCGGCGGGCACCGAGATCTGGGCCGAGGGCATGGGCTCGTGTCCCGGCGGCATCGCCAACCTCGCCATCGCGACCAGCCGGCTGGGCCTGCGTACCTCGCTGGCCGCCGCGTTCGGGGACGACGACTACGGCGACTTCTGCTGGCGCACGCTCGAACAGCAGGAGTCGGTCGACCTGTCCAGGTCGCGGCGCTTCGAGCACTGGCACTCGCCGGTCACCGTCTCCATGGCGGTCGACCGCGACCGCAGCATGGTGACGCACGGCCACCCGGCGCCCATGCCGGCGTCCGAGATGATCGGCAAACCGCCCCGCTCCAAGGCGGTGATCGTGACCCTCTCCGCCGACGAGGCCCTCGACTCCCCCGACAGCCCGTGCAACTGGGCCGAGCTGGCGCGCCGCGACGGCGCCCTCATCTTCGCCGACGTGGGCTGGGACCCCTCGGGCGACTGGTCGCCGTCCGTGCTGGACCAGCTCTCGCTCTGCCACGCGTTCATGCCCAACGCGATCGAGGCGGTGGCCTACACCGGCACCGACACCCCGCGCGACGCGTTGTACGCGATCGCCGACAAGGTGCCCGTGGCCGTGGTGACCGAAGGGGCCCACGGCGCCATGGCCATCGACTCCATGACGGGCGAGGAGGCGTTCGTCCCGGCGCCGCGGGTGACGGCGCTCGACCCGACCGGCGCGGGCGACGTCTTCGGCGCGGGCTTCGTGCTCGGCACCCTGTCCCGCTGGCCGCTGGCCGACCGGCTGGCGTTCGCCCAGGTCTGCGCGGCGCTGGCGGTGCAGCAGTTCGGCGGCTCGCTGGCCGCCCCCGGATGGGGCGACATCGCCGACTGGTGGCACGACGTGCGGGCGGCGGCCGACCGCGGCGGCGCCTACGGCAGTTCGCTGGCCCGCCGCTACGCCTTCCTCGACCGGCTGGTGCCGACCGTCCCGGTGGGTGCGGTACGCCGCGCGGCCGCCACCATCGCCCGGCACGCCGACGTCGGCCCGAAGACCCCCCAACCGCAGCCGGACCAGCCCGAGGACGAGGACCCCGACACGCCCCGCGTGCCTGCGCAGAAGGAGTAACACCATGAACCCCCCACTCCGGACGCTCGCCGTGCTCGCCGTGAGCGCCCTGTCCGTCGCTGGGACCGTCGCCGCGTGCGCCCCCGGCTCCTCGGCCCCGCCCGCGGCCACCTCCGCGCAGCCGGGCGCCGCGCCGGTGCGCACCGACGCCGCGGCCCTCGGCAACGTCACGCTCACCGTCTGGGACCAGGAGGTACGCGGCGGGCAGGCCGCCCAGATGAAGCAGCTCAACGCCGCGTTCGAGGCCAAATACCCCAACATCAAGCTCAACCGGGTGTCCCGCTCCTTCGACGATCTCAACACCACCCTGCGCCTGGCGCTGAGCGGCAACGAGCCGCCGGACGTGGTCGAGGCCAACAACGGCCGCTCGTCGATGGGCGCGTTCGTGAAGGCCGGGCAGCTCCGCCCGCTGGACGCCTACGCCGAGGCGTACGGGTGGAAGCAGCGCTACCCGCAGTCGGTGCTGCGCTATTCGAGCTACAGCGCCGACGGCAAGCTGTTCGGCGAGGGCAACCTGTACGGCCTGCCCCAGGTCGGCGAGGTCGTCGGCGTCTTCTACAACGGCGCCAAGCTGGCCGAGCTGGGCCTGCAGCCGCCGAAGACCTGGCCCGACTTCGAGACGGCGCTGGCCACGGCCAAGGCGGCCGGCGAGGTGCCGCTGCAACTGGGCAACCTCGACAAGTGGCCGGCCATCCACGTGTTCGGCACCGTGCAGAGCCGCGTCGTCCCCGCCGCCCAGATCAGCACGCTGGCCTTCGGCCGCAAGGGCGCCTCCTGGAACACGCCCGAGAACACCACGGCCGCCGAGCAACTCGCCGGCTGGGTCGACAAGGGTTACTTCAACAAGGGCTTCAACGGCCAGGGCTACGACCCGGCGTGGCAGGCGTTCGGCAAGGGCGAGGGCGTCTTCATGATCGCGGGCACCTGGCTGCTCGCCGACCTGCAGCAGGCGCTGGGCAAGGACCTCGGCTTCATGCTGCCGCCGGGCACCACGGCCGGTGGGCCGCCCGTCGCGACCGGCGGGACGGGGTTGCCGTTCGCCATCACGGCCAAGAGCCCCAATCCGGACGCGGCGGCGGCGTACATCGACTTCATCACCAACGCCGCGGCGATGAAGGTGCTCACCAGCACCGGCAACCTGCCCGTCGCCGACACCGCGCAGCAGACCGTGCCGGCCGGGCCGCAGCAGGACGTCTTCAGCGCGTTCGGCACGGTGACGGCGAAGGACGGGCTGGTGCCGTACCTGGACTACGCCACGCCGACGTTCGCCGACACGCTGGGGGCGGCGCTGCAGGACCTGCTGGCCAAGAAGCAGACCCCGCAGGAGTTCCTGGCCACCCTGGAGAAGGACTACAAGACCTTCGCCGAGAGCAACGGATGACCACAGCCCGGCCCCCGGGGGAGCCGCGCCGCGTCGCCTACCTCTACCTGCTGCCGGCCTTCGCCGTCTACGCGGCCTTCCTGCTCTATCCGATCGGCCGCGCGGTGCAGTTGTCCCTCTACGACTGGGACGGGTTGTCCCTCGGCCGGTGGGCCGGGCTGGACAACTACGTCGCGATCGTCTCCGACGCGGGGCTGCGGGCCGCGTTCGGGCACGCGCTGGTGCTGATCGTGTTCTACTCGGCCGGGCCGCTGGCCATCGGGCTGGCGCTGGCCGCGATACTCAACCACGCCAAGGTGCGCGGACTCGGGTTCTTCCGCACGGTGGTGTTCCTGCCGCAGGTGGTCGCCATGGTCGTGGTGGCCGTCGCCTGGCGGCGCGTGTACGCCCCGGACGGCACGCTCAACTCCCTGCTCGGCGCGCTCGGGCTGGACTCGCTGACGCGGGGCTGGCTGGGCGACTACACCTTCGCGCTGCCTGCGGTCGGGGTGGTCGGCACGTGGTTCGAGACCGGGCTGGTGACCGTGCTGCTGCTGGCCGGGATGAGCCGCATCCCCTCGTCTCTGTACGAGGCCGCGCGGCTGGACGGGGCGGGGGCGGTCAGGGAGTTCTTCGCGGTCACGCTGCCGTCGGTGCGCGGGGAGATCGCGGTCGCCCTGACGCTGACGGTGATCGCCGCGCTGCGGACGTTCGACCTGGTGTACGTCACCACGCGCGGCGGTCCCGGCGACTCGACCTCGGTGCCGTCGTACGAGGTGTACCACCGCGCCTTCGGGCTCAGCCAGATCGGCTCGGCGGCGGCGATCGGCGTCACGCTGACCGTCGTGATCTTCGTGATCTCGTTCGGGATCAACCGCTTCGCGGACAGGAGGGTCTCGTGATCTCGCGCGGGGAGCGGCTGGCCAACTACGCGATCCTGTCGGTGTTCGCCGCGTTCGCGCTCTTCCCCATCGTCACGATCCTGTCCGCCGCGCTCGGCCCCGCCGACAGTGGCGGCACGGCCGGGCTCGGCAACTTCGCGGCGGCGTGGGAGATCGGGCGGTTCGGCGCCTACCTACGCAGCAGCCTGGCCGTGTCGTCGTTCGTCGTGGTCGTCAGCGTGCTTTTGTCGATCATGAGCGGGTACGCGTTCGGCACCATGCGCTTCCGCGGCCAGTCGGTGCTGTTCTACCTGTTCATGCTGGGGATCATGATGCCGAGCGAGGCCATCGCGGTGCCGCTCTACTTCGACCTGCGTACGCTCGGCCTGATCGACACGTTCTGGTCGGTCGCGCTGCCGCAGGTCGCGCTGTCGGTGGCGTTCGGCACATTCTGGATGCGGGCCTACTTCCGGGCGGCCAACCGCGCGATCGTCGAGGCCGCCCGCATCGACGGCGCCTCGACCTGGCGCATCCTGTGGCAGGTGCTGGTCCCGCCGGCCCGGCCCGCCGTCGTCACGCTGACCGTCCTGGTCTTCATGTGGACATGGAACGAGTTCCTCATCCCGCTGATCATGGTGACCAGCGAGTCGTTGCGGACGGCGCCGCTGGGGCTGGCCTTCTTCCAGGGCCAGTACACCTCCGGCTTCACCCTGCTCGCGGCCGGCTCGGTCATCGTCGCGACCCCGGTCGTGCTCTTCTACCTGTTCCTCCAGCGACACTTCGTCCGCGGGCTGCTCCAGGGGGCGGTCCGCGAGTAACCCTCCGGAGGCTCGATGCGTCTTCTGATTCCGGCACTCGCCGCCGCATTCGTACTCGCCCCCTTACCTGCCGTTCCCGCTGCCGCCGCGGATCCGTTGGACCTCGATGTGCTGTTCGTCGGCGCGCATCCCGACGACGAGGCGTTCAGCCTGTCGACGCTCGGGCAGTGGAACGAGGACCACGGCGTCCGCGCCGGCGTGGTCACCGTCACCCGGGGCGAGGGCGGCGGCAACGCCGTCGGGCCCGAGGAGGGCCCCGCGCTCGGCCTGCTGCGTGAGGCCGAGGAGCGGGCGGCGGTCGTGCAGGCCGGCGTGCGCGAGGTGTTCAACCTAGACGACGTCGACTTCTACTACACGGTGAGCGCCCCGCTGACCGATCAGGTGTGGGGCGGCGACACCCTGGAGAAGGTCGTCAGGACCGTCCGCCAGACCCGGCCCGAGATCCTGATGACCATGGATCCGGCCCCCACCCCGGGCAACCACGGCAACCACCAGCAGGCCGCGCGGCTGGCCGTCGAGGCGTTCTACGCGGCCGCCGACCCCAAGGCGTTCCCCGAGCAGATCACCCGCGAGGGACTGCGCCCCTTCGCGCCCGCCCGCCTACTCACCGGCGGCGCCCGCGGCACCTCCCAGACCGGCCAGGACTGCGCCTCGACGTTCCGCCCCGCCAACCCGGCGCAGAACGTGTACGGCGTGTGGAGCGGGCGCGGCTCCCAGGCTCAGGGCAAAACCTGGGCCGCCATCGAGCGCGAGGCCCAGCGCACGTACGCCTCCCAGGGCTGGGCCGTCTTCCCCGACGTGCCCGCCGACCCCGCCCAGCTCGGCTGCGACTTCTTCACCCAGGTGGACTCGCGGGTGCCGTTCCCTTCGCCAGGTGGCGGGGAGGCGGCAGCCCCTACGGCGATCCTTGATGGCGCGCTGACCCGGGCGAGCGGCGCCGTGCCCCTCGGCACCCTGTTCGGGCTGCGTGCCAGCACGTTCGACGTCCGCCCGGAAACGGCGTTCACCGTCAAGGTCACCGCGACCGCTCCGCCCCGCGAGCCGCTGGGCCGGTCGGCCGTGGCGCTGCGCGTCCCGGCGGGCTGGGTGGTAAGCGGGTCCGGTGACCTGGGCCGGCTCGCCGCCGGGCGCACCGGTACGGCGACGTTCGCGGTGACGCCGCCCCAGGGCGCCGCAGGCCGGGCCCGCGTCGCGGCCACCCTGACCACGGAGCGCGGCCGCGGCTACACCGACGGGCAGGTCGAGGTCAGCCCGGCCGTACGGGGCGGGCAGCAGCTGCTCCCCCAGGTCGCCCAGTACGAGAAGTGGGTGGCCGACCTCGGCGTGCCGCAGCTGCGCGGCCTGGTCACGCCCGTGCTCACGCTTCCGTCCGGCGGCTCCAGGCAGGTCGGCGTCGTGGTGAGCAACGTGAGCGACGCCACCCGGTCCGGCACGGTACGGGTGGATCTGCCCGCCGGCTTCACCGCCGATCGTGTGGAGGCGCCCTACACCGGCCTGGCCGCCGGGGCCTCGACGACGGTGCCGTTCACCGTCACCAACTCCGACACCTCGCTCAAGACCTCCAACGAGGGCGGCGACTACGCGTACACCATCAGCGTGGACGGCGCGATCACGAGCAGGCCCGCGCTCGAGCTCGTACCGGCGACCTCCATCCCCCAGGCCGCGCCTTCCGTGGACGGGGCCGAGGGCGACGGCGAGTACCCGGGGGCGGCCCTGGACATCTCGCGGCTGTGGGAGGGCACCGCGTGCTCGTCGGCGGCCGACTGCTCGGGCACGGCCAAGCTCGCCTGGCGCGACGACACGCTCTACGTGCTGGTCCAGGTCAAGGACGACATACTCGGTACGCGCCTGCCCGCCTCCGACTGCAAGCGGCACTGGCGCACCGACTCGGTCGAGGTCACCATCGATCCGCGCGGCACGTCCGAGAACACCTCCACGACGTTCAAGGCAGCGGTGCTGCCAGTAACTGCGACTTCCGATGTCGCCGAGTCCGCGACTTCTAATATCGCCGAGTCCGCGATGACTGGGCCGCCTTGCTTCGAGCGGGACGCCGACAACCGCCAGGGGCCGGGCGAGCAGACCGCTCCGGGGATGCGGGTGGCCTCGAAGGTCTCGGCCGGGGAGTACGCCGTGGAGATGTCCATCCCGATCGGGCTCCTGCCCGGCACGGTCGATCCCGCGCACCTCGGCCTGAACATCCTGGTGTACGACTCCGACACCCAGGACAAGACCGGCCAGACCCGCATCGGCTGGTCGACCTGGGGCGGCGTACAGGGCGACCCGTACCGGTGGGGCGTCGCGACGCTGGCGGGCTACCAGCCTCCGGCGGACCGGCCTGTCCCCGACGCGATGATCCCCGACACCGCGCTGTCCAGCCTGGACTCGCCGCAGTCGCTGGAGCAGGCGGTCCGCATCGACGTCCCGCTGGCGGGCGGCCCCGCGGCGAAGACGTCCGAGAGCGGCCGGGTGACCTCCGCATCCCGTGGTGAGAACGCGGTGCGGGTGACGCTCCGCGCGGAGGCCGCCGGCAAGGCGCACCTGTTCGTCCGCGACGGCCAGGGGACTGCGGGCAGTCGCGTCGTCACCGTGTCCGGCAAGGGGACGACGACGGTGACCGTGCCCCTGACCCGAGCGCCGGCCGCCTCCCCGACGGTGGTGGCCGGCTGGGAGGCCGCCGGCGGCGGGACGACGGCCTCCCAGGTCCGGGTGCGCTGAGGACGCGAACGGCCGGATGGCTCCGCGTCCACCGGCGCGGGATCGTGCTCCTCACGCTGCCCGCGTGATGGATCTCGCACGGTGGCCGCGGAGCCGCCTGGCTACCCGAAGCCCGGCTGCTCGGCGGCCCGCTTCGGCAGGCGCGGCCCCGGCTCACGGGGTGCCGGTGGCGGTGGCCGTCGGAGTGGTCGGCACCGACGCGGTGGGATCCGGTGACTCACCTGGCCCGTCCTGGGGAATGGTGGTGATCGAGGTCGACGGTTGCGGGCAGTCCCGCCTGGCCGCCGCCTTGCCGCGCTTCCGCCCCGCCGGGTTCGCGCACTCCCCGGGGTCGGCGCCACCTGGATCGCCCGGGCCGCTCGTGTTCGATGGCCGCAGCGTGTCCTTCCGGTCAGGCGAGGGGCTGACGAGGGTGAACGGGTCTCTCGTACGGGTCTGCGTGACGAAGATCGTGGGCGTGGCGGTGACCGGGGCCACCGTAGCCCCTCGCGTGAGCGTCAACCCGCCCGTCGGTGTGGCCGTGGGACGGACGGTGGAGTTGGCACTGCCCTGGGGCTGAACGGCCGACGGGTTGGCGGGCAGCAGCGAGCCGCCCTCGATGCTCACCCCGTTACTGCCCGACGCCGCGATCACCGTGACAGCCGCGATCGACACCGTGGCCAGGGCCGCGAAACTGGCGTGCGACAGATGCGCCCCAGCCTTCGCCCGGCGTTTCCGCTTGGGTGCGCCACCTCCTTCTGTGTCGGACACCCGGCCCCTCCGCCGAGGATCAGTAGCCCGTTCCGCACCGAAGTCCCCCTCACTGTGCGACCCCGCATGCCCGTCGGAGTCCTGCTCACCAGGCGGGTACGCGAGGCGTACCCGTCCCCCTCCGGGCGGATAGGGAACGGGCGTCCAGATCTCCGCCAGCACGCCCGTCACCGCCTGCCGGAGATCCCAGGGATCACCGACGCCACCGGCGGCCAGCAGCGCCCGCAGCAGGTCGGCCGCCTTGGGGCGGTCTGCCGGGTCTTTGGCCAGCGCCGCTTCGACAGCGGGCATGAGCAGGGCGGGCACGCCCTCCAACCGCGGCGGCTCGAACAGGATGCGCCTGGTCAGCACATCCGCCTCCCCACCGCCGAACGGGTGGTACCCGCTGGCGGCGAACGCCACCAGGCATCCCCACGCGAACACGTCCGACGCGGGCACCGCAGCGCCACCCGTCAGCCGCTCCGGCGCCACCCAGCCAGGGCTGCCCATGACCTGACCGGCCTGCGTGTGCGCGGCCAGCGTGTCGACGTCGCGAGCGATGCCGAAGTCGATGACGCGCGGCCCCCGCGGGGACAGGAGCACGTTGCCCGGCTTGAGGTCCCGGTGCACGAGCCCGGCTTCGTGCACGGCCACCAGCGCGGCGGCGCCCCCGAGCGCCACACCGTACGCGAGGTCGGGCGTGAGCGGCCCCCTGGCCATCACGACCTGGGAGAGCGCCGGGCCCGCGATGTACTCGGTGACCAGGTAGGGGCGGTCCTTGTCGGTGCCGTCCTCCACGACCGCCGCCGTGCAGAAGGGCACCAATCTTCGCGAGAAAGCCACTTCCTCAGCGAAGCGCGCGCGTAACGTGGCATCGTTGAGATGCACCGCATGCGGCGTCTTGAGCGCGACCAGGCCACCCTGAGGGTGTTCGGCCAGATACACCACTCCCATCCCGCCGGTGCCCAGACGGCCGAGGAGAAGGTATCGGCCGATGATGACCGGGTCGCCCACCGTAAGCGGTCGCACGCCAGGAGGCATGTCGCTCGAACCACGCGCCATCCGGGTTTCGCCTCTCCTGTCTGGGACACGGCAAAGCACACTGTGGCCGGATCCGCGGAGGCTTTCCGCATGTCTGTCATAAGGGGTATTGCAGGTAAGGAGTTCGTTCCTCCGGGGTAAGTAAGTGCTGTGACCTAACGGTCTGAAGTGGCGTTTTACCCTTGGCGTGCCGCACGAGAATGATCACGTTCAGTACGGCCAGCGTCACGAAGAGCGGACCGAAAACCGCGAATTGCGCCACTCCGGGGCCAGGCGACCGCGACCAGGGCGCCTGGCGCCGGATCGCCGCCCGCGGCCTCACCCACCAGGGCAAGACCGCCGTGGACCGGGCGAGTGGGCAGATGGCGATCCACTCGGTGACAGACGCACTCGAAGCCAACGCGGTCATCACCCGCCCGCCGCCAAGACCAGTCGAACGGATCGGTCGAAGACCGGACCAACCCGGCGCCAGACCACACGCCCCGCGCCCAGGCGACGCAGGGCACCCTCCCCAGCACGGCCCACCGGCCATGCTGGCCAGCGTCCGGAGGGACCCGCATCAACGGACCGGATCCGGCTGCCCCGCGCAGCCCACCGGCACCAGGACGGGACGACGATCAGCACACCCGCCAGGCGGCACCGGCCACGAGGGGCAGCCCTGGGCGCAGGCTTCCACCTGCACGCCCACGCCTCGCCACCCCGATGGGAAACGATCCCAGGCGCCCATGTCTGACACAGGATCGCTGAGCTGATCAGAGACGCTTCTGACGAACTGCGGCGTTAACGAAGCTGGGCCGCTTCCTCGGCCTCGACCTGGCGGTTCCAGTCGCCCTTGACGGCCCGCCAGCCCTCGTCGTCCACCCCGGTCCGCCAATACCCGGAAATCGACAGCCGATCCAGCCCGATCCCCCGCTCAAGACGCAGGAAACGGCGCAGCTCCTTCACGAACCCCGCCTCCCCATGCACGAACGCGTGCACGTCACCATCGGGGAACTCCAGCTCCCGCACCGCCTCCACGAGCGCCGCACCCACGGGACGGCCGCCGCGATGGACCCAGGCGATCCGCGCGTCGGAGGCCGTCCCGAGCTTCTGCTCGTCCTCGGGCCCGTCCACCTCCACCAGGACGTGCGCCGGCGCTCCCTCCGTCAGCGCCTCCAGCGAGGCCGCGATGGCGGGAATCGCGCTCTCATCGCCCACCATGAGATGCCAATCGGCCGCGGGATCGGGCGCGTAACCGCCGCCGGGGCCCAGCATGAGCACGACGTCACCGGGCTCGGCCCGCGCCGCCCACGGCCCGGCGAGCCCGCTGTCGCCGTGCACCACGAAGTCGAGGGTCAGCTCGCCGGAGTCCGGGTCCCAGGCGCGTACGGTGTAGGTCCGCAGCCGGGGCCAGAGCTCGCGGGGCATGGTCTCGCGGCAGGTCTTCACACTGAACGGCTCGGGGTATTCGACCCCTTCGTAGGGGAAGACGAGCTTCACGTAGTGATCGGTCATGCCCGTGGTGGCGAAGTCGGCCAGCCCTTCGCCGCCGACCACGACGCGGATCATGTACCGCGAGATCCACTCGGTCCGCAGGACGACGCCGCGATGGTGATCCCTGGGCTTCTCACCCATGCAACAGCCCCCTGACAACAGGTTAGTTAGGTATACCTAACCTTACACATCCCGGAGGTGTAAGCGTATGTCAATCACCACAAAAAGGGCAGTGCAAAATCTACGCCGCCGCTGAATTCCTCGTCGTCGCGGCCCGTTCGGCCACCGCCCCCAGGAACTGCTTCATGTGCCGGAACGCCAGCCGCGCCTCGGGCATCACGTCCGCCAGGATCGGGAAGGCGTGCGGCATCCGGCGCCATTCCTCGTACCGGACCGGGACCCCGTCCTGCCGCGCCCGCTCGGCCACCCGTCTGGCCTCGTCCCGCAGCACCTCCGTCGACCCCGTCACGATCATGAGCGGCGGCAGCCCCGTGAAGTCCCCGAGCACCGGGGAGACGAGCGGATCCCGCGGATCGAGACCGGAGGTCCAGCGGCGGGCCAGCCACCGTACCCGGCTCGCGGGGAGCATGGGGTCCTGCCACCGGTTCGCGCGGCGCGGGAAGTCGGTCAGATCGGCCCACGGCGACAGGCAGATCGCGGCCCCGGGCAGCGGCAGCCCCCGGTCGCGCAGCGCCAGCAGGGTGGCCAGCGTCAGGTGGCCGCCCGCTGAGTCGCCCGCGACGATGACGTCCTCGGGCGCGTACCCGCGCCGCAGCAGGCATTCGTACGCGTCCAGCGCATCGTCCAGCGAGTCCGCCAGCGTGTGCACGGGACACTGGCGGTAGTCGAGCGCCAGGACCGGCCGCCCGGCCGTCACCGACATCCGCCACGTGATGGACCGGTGCGTACGCGGCGAGCACGAGAAATATCCCCCGCCGTGGAAGTACAGCACCACTTTCCGCTCGTCGAGCCCCCGACCGCCACGAACCCACTCACCCTCGCACGCCGAGAACTCCGCCGACTCGATCGCGACATTCGGCGGCTGCGGCACCTGGACCAGCCGCGTGATTTCGCCAAGCTGGGCCGCCCCTGCCAACGCGAGCGGGTGACGCATCAGCAGGATCGAAGCCGGCTTCAAGGTGCCGCGCATGAGGCCGGTGAGCGCGCGAGCTTGCCAGCTCAAGGGGTACTCAGGAACAATGTCCCTGTCTATCCGCATATTGACCCTCCGAAGGGTTTTCTTCCCCCTCGGGGATCGTCCTACCGGCGAGTAAGTATCTCCTCTCTTACACGGATATTTCGGCAACGTGTCACGCTGGTTGATATGGCCGGATATTCAGGCACTCCGCTGCCGCGCAAGCTCGGGATAAAGCCGGGGCTCCAGGTGCTCGCCATCGACGCCCCCACCGGCCTCGACCTGGGCGAACCCGCCGCAGAAGTGCACCGGACCGCGGCCGAGGGCCCCTACGACGTCGTCCTGGTCTTCTGTCCCGACACCGCCGCGCTACACGACGCCTTCCCCGCCGCCATGGCCGTCCTGGCGAAGAACGGCGGCCTCTGGGTCTGCTGGCCCAAACGTGCCAGCAAGGTGCCCACGGACCTCTCCGAGAACCCCATCCGCGCGTACGGCCTGGCCATGGGCCTGGTCGACAACAAGGTCGCCGCCGTGGACGCGACCTGGTCGGCCCTGCGCTTCGTCTACCGCCTCGCGGACCGCTGACGTTTATTGCGTTGCGGTGACCGCAGCCCTCGACGCATAATTCCATGCTTGCCAACGGCAAACCCGTGCGCGCGCCCGGACACGGCCTGTCACCGTGTCCTCACACTTCGGAGGTGCAAAACCATACCGCTCTATGCCCGGCTCGTCCGGTACGGCTTCCGCAAGCACGCCACCTACGTCTGGGCCGCGGTCGCCGGCGCGTTCACCAACAGCGTGTTCGGCATCCTGCGCGCCTACATCCTCATCGCGCTCTGGCAGGCCCGCCCCGGGCTGGCCGGCTACGACATGACCGACGCCATCACCTTCTGCTTCATCACTCAGGCGTTCATCGGGCCGATGCAGCTGTTCGGCGGCGGGCTCGACATCCCCGAGCGCATCCGCAGCGGCGACATCGCGCTCGACCTGGTCCGCCCGGCCTCACTGCAGCTCTGGACGCTGGCCGAGGACCTGGGCAGGGCCGCGTACCTCTTCCTGGTCCGCGGCATCCCGCCGATGCTGGTCGGCGCCGCGCTGTTCGGCATCGTCTTCCCCGCCGAGCCCGGCCGGTGGCTGGCGTTCCTGGCGGGTTTCGCGATCGCGGTCCTGGTCAGCTTCGGCTGGCGCTACCTGATGGCGCTGTCGGTCTGCTGGCTCCTCGACGACCGCGGCGTGGCCGTCCTGTCGCTGGTGCTGACCACCTTCTTCAGCGGCATGATGGTCCCCCTTCACATCTTCCCCGGCTGGCTCGGCGACCTCGCCGCGTCGCTGCCGTGGGCGGCCATGGTCCAGTTGCCCACCGACCTCTACCTCGGCAAGGCCCCGGTCCTGGAGACGCTCGCCTTCCAGGCGTTCTGGGCGGTGGCGCTGCTCGGGCTGGGCGCGCTCGCCACCAGGGCGATCCGCCACAAGGTGGTGATCCAGGGTGGTTAGGACGTACTTCCTGCTGCTGTGGACCTGGACCCGCGCCGCCGCGGCGTACCCGGCCTCGTTCACGTTGATGACCCTGCTCGGCTTCGTCACGGCCGCGCTCGACGTCGCGGTGATCCTGGTCGTCTTCGCCAACACCACCACGCTCGCCGGGTTCTCCCGCGACGAGGTCCTCTTCCTGTACGGCGCCGCCACCCTGTCCTTCACCATCTGCGACACGTTCGTCAGCAACATCGACCGGATCAGCCAGCACATCAAGGCGGGCACCCTCGACACGTTCCTGATCAGGCCGGTGAGCCCGTGGATCCAGCTCACCGCCGACCGCTTCAACGCCAACAGGGCCGGGCGGATCGTGCAGGCGGGCCTCGTGCTCGGCTACGCCATCGCCGCGCTCGACCTCGGCTGGCGGCGTGCCTGGATGATCCCCGTCATGGTGATCACCGGGATCGTCATCTTCACCGCGCTCTGGACGCTGGCCGGCGCGCTGCAGTTCGCGCTGACCGACGCGCCGGAAGTGTCCAGCTCCTTCACCTATGGCAGTCACCAGCTCAGCCAGTACCCGTTCAGCATCTACACCCGCGACCTGGTCAGGGGCGTGACCTACGCGCTCCCGCTGGCCTTCATCAACTGGCAGCCCGGCCTGTACGTCCTGGGCCGGGACGATCCGTTCGGCACGCCGGAGTTCATGCGGTTCCTCGGACCGGCCGCCGCGCTGGTCCTCGCCCTGCTGGCCGGGCTGGCCTGGCGGCACGGCATCAGGCACTACCGATCCACAGGGAGTTGACGATGATCGAGCTTGACCGGGTCGGACGCTCGTTCAAGGTGAAGAGAAACGTCGTCCACGCCGTACGCGACCTGTCGTTCACCGTGTCGGCGGGAGAGTTCGTCGGCTACCTCGGGCCCAACGGCGCAGGCAAGTCCACCACGATCAAGATGTTGTGCGGCATCCTCACGCCCACCTCCGGCAAGGTGCGGGTGGCCGGGCTGGATCCGTCGCGTCGGCGCACGACGCTGGCGCGGCGGATCGGCGTGGTGTTCGGGCAGCGTACGACGCTCTGGTGGGACCTGCCGCTGGCCGACAGCTTCGAGCTGATCAGGCACCTCTACCGGGTGGATCGCGGCACGTTCGGGTCGCGGCTGGGCGAGCTGACCGAGACGCTCGATCTCGGCGAGTTCCTGCGCACGCCGGTGCGCCAGCTCAGCCTGGGGCAGCGCATGCGCGGCGATCTCGCGGCGGCGCTGCTGCACGCGCCCGACGTGCTGGTGCTGGACGAGCCGACGATCGGGCTGGACGTGGTCAGCAAGGCGGGCATCCGGGCGTTCCTGCGGCGGGTGAACGCCGAGCAGGGCACGACCGTGCTGCTGACCACGCACGACCTCGGCGACATCGAACGCCTGTGCCGCCGGGTCATGGTGATCGACCACGGGCGGCTGGCGTTCGATGGCACGCTCGACGACCTGATGGCCACGGCGCCCGACCAGTCCAGCATCGAGGACGTCGTCACCCGCCTCTACACCGGCGCCCGGTCGTGAGCGCCACCTCGTGGCGGATGCCGCGCGCGAGCACGGCATCCGCGACCTAGTAGTAGCTGCCTTCCGGCGTCTGCTCGTAGTCCTCGTCCAGTTCGTCGTGCTGGCGCGACCAGCGCGACGGCATCAGCACGGGGATGAACAGCGCCACGCCCAGCAGGGCGAACACGCCCGTCGTGAGCATGGTCCTGTCACCGAAACCGGCGTCCCTGATGATCTGGTTGACCGACGGCTCGGCCGGGATGAGGGAAAGGGCCCTGTTCATGTCGAGCGCGTAGACGACCGTCCAGGCCAGCAGCACCATCGACGGCACGAACGTCGCCAGCGGCGAGACCCTGCCCGCCACCACGAGCCCGACGACCAAGCCGACGGCGGCCATCGCGCCCAGGGCGATCCACATCCTCTGGTCGTCCGGTGGGGTGGCCGCCGCGCCGCCGAACGCCTGTTGTACGGCCCAGCCTCCGCCTCCCAGCACAGCCGCCGTCACCACAAGCCCGATGAGCAAACCAGCTAAGTGCCGCAACGTTCTCACCTCTATGTTTGACGTGCTCGGCACGACCCTAGCGACAAAATGCCCTTTTCGGACAGGCATTGCGCAGCTTGGTAATCGAGGTCTCATCACTCCCTGCCCCGTGAGAGCATGGGGCACACCCATGCGCGCGCAACTCCCCCTCAGGCTCGCGCGGACGGCCGCCTTCGCCGCTGTCTGCGTGATTCTGGCCGCGCTCGCCCACGTGCTGGGCGGCGGCTCCGGGCCCGCACCATGGGCCGCCGGCCTCGGGCTCGCGGGCGTGTCCGCGCTGGGGCTGGCGCTGTGCGGCAGGGAACGCTCGACGGCGACGATCAACGTCGTGCTGGTCGGGGTCCAGTTCGGGTTGCACGAGTTGTTCGCGGGCGACGACATGGCCTACCTCTCGGTGCACGGGCACGGCCAGGGCGGTTTGACCGTCGACGCCGGCATGCTGCTGGCGCACCTGACGGCCACGGTGGTCACGGGCGTGTGGTTGTCACGCGGCGAGTCCGCGTTGTGGTCGCTGTTGCGCCGCCTCGGCCGCCGTCTCGTGCTCCTGCCGCTGGTCGCCGTGCCTGCCGTGGGGCCTTGCGTACCGATCGTCTACACCAGGGTGGTCCCGCTCCAGCCGGTCTTCCGGCACAGCGTGGCCAGGCGTGGTCCTCCACTTCCCGCCTGACCGTCTGACACCCCTTCCTTTTCCTTCACCCAAGTGGAGTTCTCGCATGTCCTTCGTACGCCGTGCCGCGACCGTGTTCGCCGCCGCCACCGCCATCACCGTCGGGCTCGCCATACCGGCGCTGGCCCACGTCACCATCCAGCCGGGCACCGCCGAGCAGGGCGGGTTCACCAAGGTCGCGTTCCGGGTGCCGAACGAGCGTGACGACGCCGCGACCGTCAAGATCGAGGTGTCCTTCCCCACCGACCATCCGCTGGCCTTCGTGTCCGTCAAGCCCGTGCCCGGGTGGGACGTCAAGGTCACGGAGGGCAAGCTGCCCGCGCCGGTCAAGACCGAGTACGGCGACCTCAAGGAGGCCGTCACCAAGGTCGTGTGGTCAGGTGGCAAGATCAACCCGGGCGAGTTCCAGGAGTTCGAGGTGTCCATGGGGCAACTGCCCAAGGACACGGACTCGCTGACGTTCCCGACGAAGCAGGAGTACTCGGGGGGTGAGGTGGTGAACTGGGCCGACGCGCCCAAGGCGGACGGCACGGAGGCCGAACACCCGGCCCCGGTCCTCAAACTCGTCCCGGCCGCCGCAGATGGGGCTCACGCGTCCACCTCACCCGCCACCGCCGCCCCGGCGAGCGCGGCCGCCGCCGCGCCCTCGGTGACCCCGGTGGCGGCCGAGTCCTCGTCGGACGGAACGGCACGCATCCTCGGGGGTGCGGGGCTCGTGGTCGGCA
The DNA here is from genome assembly GCF_043197025.1 of Nonomuraea marmarensis. NCBI lineage: Bacteria > Bacillati > Actinomycetota > Actinomycetes > Streptosporangiales > Streptosporangiaceae > Nonomuraea > Nonomuraea marmarensis. The sequence goes on along the minus strand of NZ_JBICRM010000014.1, from coordinate 105,831 downwards.
TCGTCGGCGTGGTGATCGCCGCCCTCGCCCTCCGCCGCCGCCGCCCCACGGCCTGACCCGCAGCCGGGGCGCCCGCCGAACCGCGGGCGCCCCGCACGGGCACAGTGGCGCGGACGCGCGTCAGGACGTGATGTCCTTGCCCGAGAAGCGGGCCCAGGCGATCGAGCCGAACAGGGCGATGTACGCCCCGAACGCCAGCAGCCCCTCCCCCAGCGCCCCCGTGTCGATGGGGCTGCGGAGCACCGCGTCGAAGTTCGTGAACCAGGTCGGCAGCAGGTACGGCGTGATCGAGCCGAGTTCCGGGATCGCCCGCAACACCTGGCAGATGATGACCAGGACCATGGTGCCCGCGATGGCCCCGATGGAGACCTCGGTGAACGTCGACAGCGCCAGCGCGATCGCGGCCAGGGCGGCCATGCCCGCACCGACGTACCCGACCGTGATGAGGATGCGCAGCAGGCCGTCCGCGATCGAGATGGTGGTGCCGGACAGGAGCGTCACAGGGCCGGCCGGGAACAGGATCAGGCCCGTCACCAGCGCCGACAGCGCCACCACCACCGTGACCGCGTAGGCGAAGATCGCCGCGTTGAGGTATTTGACGAGGAGGAGCCTCGTGCGGCCCGCCGGGGCGGCCAGGAGGTAGCGGAGCGTTCCGGCCCCGGCCTCGCCCGCCACGGAGTCGCCTGCCACGACGCTGACGGCGACCGGCATCAGCAGGAGCACGAGGAAGGAGAATGAGGCGAACGTCAGCATCAGGCTGTTGCCCGCCACGTCCTGGATGATCCCGCCCATGCCCTCCTCGGAGCTGACGATCCGCAGCGCCACGCCGACGATCACCGGCACGGTGGCGATCACGGCCAGCATCACCAGGTTGCGCGGGCGGCGGAAGGTCAGGCCGAGCTCCGAGCCGAGGAGCCGCCAGAACGCCCAGGTCGCCCTGGTGGGCGGCATGGCGAGGCCACGTGCGGGGGGTTCCGACGGCGGGTGGCGTTCGGTGGTGCGCAACGTCTCCGTCACGGGAACCAGCCCTGGTGTACGACGCGTCTCCGTCGCGACCGTCGAGGTCCCAGCCCCCGGCGTCGAAGTGTCAGCCGTCGACATCGAAGCCCTCCCCTGTAAGTCCCACGAAAACGTCCTCGAGACTCGGCCGCACCACGGCCAGCCCCCGTACCGCCACGCCCTCCCCCACCAGCGCGGCGTTGATCTGCTCCGGCGCGTGCCCGCCCAGCTCCGCCGTGACCTCTAGGCCCCCCGGGCGCACGTCGGTCAGCCCGAGCGTACCGAGGACCCGCGCGGCGTCGGCCACGTCCGGGGTCTCCACCCTGACGCGGGCGACCAGCCCGCCGCTCAGCGAGGCGATCGTGCCCTGCGCCACGAGCTTGCCGGTACGCATGATCGCGGCGTGCGTGCACATCTGCTCGACCTCCGCCAGCAGGTGCGACGAGACGAACACCGTGGTGCCGTCGGCCGCGATCTCCTTGACGAGGGCGCGGACCTCGCGGGTGCCCTGCGGGTCGAGACCGTTCGTCGGCTCGTCCAGGACGAGCAGCTCGCGCGGCCCGAGCAGGGCGGCCGCGATGGCCAGGCGCTGCCGCATGCCGAGCGAGTAGTTGCGGTAGCGCTTGCCGGCCGCGGCCGACAGGCCCACGCGTTCGAGCGCCTCGGCGATCCGCCGCCTGGCGGTCCCGCGCGGGGCGGTCGGGTCGGCGGAGTCGAAGCGCAGCAGGTTGGCCGCGCCCGACAGGTACGGGTAGAAGGCCGGGCCCTCGACCAGCGCCCCCACCCTGGGCAGTGCCTGGGCCAGCGGCAACCCGAGCACCGCGTATTCGCCGGCCGTGGGCGCCACCAGGCCGAGCAACATGCGGATGGTGGTGGTCTTGCCCGAGCCGTTCGGGCCCAGGAAGCCGAACACCGAGCCGCGCGGCACGGCCAGGTCCAGCGCGTCCACGGCGACCTGGCCGCCCCGGAAGCGCTTGGTCAGCCCGTGCGTGACGATCGCGTCCTCCCCGGAGGGCGGGGCCGCCCCGAAGGGCGCCCCCGCTTCCTGCGTGACGGCGGTCACTTGATGCCCGCCGCCTTGGTGATCTCCTCCGGGGTGACCGCGCCGACCAGGAGGCGGCCGTCGTCGGTCAGCAGGGCGGTGACGAGCTTGGTCTTGATCAGCTTGCCGGAGCCCCACGTGCCGCTCACCGGGGTGGCGGACTTGAGCACGCTGTCCACCAGCGCGGTCGGGTCGCCGCCGCCGCCGAGCCCCTCATGCGAGCCGGACGACGTCTCGGCGGGCTTGGCCGCCAGGTCCGCCTGCGAGAACGGCACGACCGCGACGGTCGCCCAGCCGTCCCCGACGACCTTGAGCGTGCCCGCGACGTCCTTGGCCTTCTCGGCGTGCTCCTCCGCGCCCTGGCCGACGTCCGCGCCGATCGTCTTCTCCTCCACCTTCGCGCCCGCGGGCGGGGTGAAGGCGAAGTTCTCGGCCGCCGGCGGCGTGAACGTCACCTGGGTGAACCCGACCTGGAGCGCCGGCTCCGCCGAACCCTTGGCATAGACCTGGACCTGGAGCGGGACGTACGTCTCGCCGTCGAGCGCGATGCGCACCTCCTGCACCAGCGAGCCCTCTTCCTTGGGCGTCAGCACGAGCTGGTAGGCCGGGCGGCCCGCCACCTCGGCCGTGTTGATCACCCGGACCGCTGTGTGCTGGTCGACGTTGGCCAGCAGCTGCTCCGCCAGTTGCTGCGGCGTCAGCTCGGTCGGCCGCGGCGTGGCCAGGTGGTGTTCCTGGCCGGTGCCCGCCTTGATCGTCAGCTTGGTGGCGGTGTTGGTGCTGCTGTCCCAGTACCAGCCCTGGCCGCCGTTCACGATCAGGTTGGTCTCGTTCAACTGGGTCGGCATGGCCACCCGCAGCTTGTCGGCGGCGCCGTACCAGACCTTCACCTCGTGCGAGCCGGACAGCAGGCTGAGCGGCGACTCACCCCCGATCTGCGGCAGCGCCGGCAGGCCGAGCGACGCCGTCTGCTGCACGGTGCCGGACATCGGCGGGATGCCGTCCTTGCTGGTCGCCGCCGCGGCGTCGGCCAGCAGTTGCTGGGCCGTGCGCTCCGGCAGCACGGGCTCGCCGCTCACCGCGGCGATGACGGGGCCGGCGCCGATCGCGGCTCCGATCACGGCCGCCGCCGCGATCGGGACTCCCCACCTCACGAACGTGCCTCTTCGCATGTCACTCCTTAACGGTATGTTGTCGCGGACTCGGCGACGGCTAACGTCGCCGCGGACTCGGCGACGTTAGCGAAATAGAAGCCGATGCTCAGAGCCTGCGTGATGCATGCTGTGGCAGACCTGAGACTGTCTGAGACGGCTCTCAGCCTTCTCAGCGTTGTCTCAGGGCAGGAACAGGAGAATTGCCACATGAGAGTACTGGTCGTCGAGGACGAGCGGCGGATGGCGGCCGCGCTTCAGCGGGGGCTCCAGGCCGAGGGCTTCGCCGTGGACCTCGCCCACGACGGCGAGGAGGGCCTGCACGCGGCCAGGCAAGGCGACTACGACGTCGTGGTGCTCGACATCATGTTGCCCAGGCTGTCGGGCTACAACGTGTGCAAGCAGTTGCGCGCGGAGGAGAACTGGGTGCCGATCCTGATGCTCTCCGCCAAGGACGGCGAATACGACATGGCCGACGGGCTGGACCTGGGGGCCGACGACTATCTGACGAAGCCGTTCTCGTACGTGGTGCTGGTGGCCAGGTTGCGGGCGCTGATGCGGCGCGACGCGGGGCGGCGGCCGTCGGTGCTGGTCGCGGGCGACCTGTCGCTGGATCCGGCGCGGCGCAAGGTGGAGCGGGGCGAGCGGCAGATCGAGCTGACGCCGAGGGAGTTCGCGCTGCTGGAATACCTGCTGCGCAGGCGTGACGAGGTGGTGTCGAAGTCGGAGATCCTGGAGCACGTGTGGGACACCTTCGACACCGACCCGAACGTGGTCGAGGTGTACGTCGGCTACCTGCGGCGCAAGATCGACGCCCCGTTCGGCAGGAACGCGCTACAGACCGTGCGCGGCGCGGGCTACCGGCTGGCGGGCGACGGTGGCTGAGTCCCCGCTGCTCTGGTGGCGGCGGCAGGGGCTGAGGTTCCGGCTCACGGTGGCCGCCGCCGCGGGGCTCGCGCTGGCGCTCGCGCTGTCGGCGTCGGTGCTGCTCAGCGTGCTGGACCAGGCTCTGATCGACACGGTGGACGAGTCCACCAGGCAGCAGGCGCAGGCCGTCCGGGTGGCCGCCGACGCCGGTACGCTGACCAGCCCGATCACCACGCACGACGGCACGATCGTGCAGGTCATCGACGCTCAGGGGCGGATCACGCACGTCACGTACGGCACCGACCGGCTGGTGCCGCTGCTGGACGCCCGGGCCAGGGCGAAGGTGCTGGGCCACGGGCAGGCCACAATGCTGGACGGGCGGCCGTACGCGATCCCCGGGTTCCTGCGGGTGATCGTGCTCAGCGCGGACCACGGGCAGACCGTGGTCGCGGCCAGGCCCATCGGCGAGATCCAGACCAGCCTCGCGACGGCCGGCCGGGTCCTGCTGGTCGGGACGCCCGCGCTGATCGTGCTGCTCGCGGTGGCGAGCTGGCTGATGATCGGCCGTACGCTGCGCCCGATCACCGCGCTGCGCAAGGGCGCGGCGGACATCACGCACACGGCCAGGTCGCGCCGGCTGCCGGTGCCGCAGTCGCGTGACGAGGTGCACTCGCTGGCCACCACCCTCAACGGCATGCTGGCCCGGCTGGAGGAGGCCGAGCAGCGCCAGCGGGCGCTGGTCTCCGACGCCGCGCACGAGCTGCGCAGCCCCCTCGCCAGCATCAGGCTGCAGCTGGAGGTGGCGCTCGGGCATCCCAAGGGGCAGCACTGGCAGGAGACCGCGGAGGGCGTGCTCGAGGACACGATGCGGCTGTCGCGGCTGGCCGAGGACCTGCTCGCGCTGGCCAGGCTGGACGAGCGCGGCGGCGTGCCCGCCCGGCGCGAGCCGGTCGACCTCGACGAGGTGGTGCGCCAGACCGTCGAAAGGTACGGCGAGGCCCGCCTGACCGTCTGCGACCCGGTCGTGATCCGCGGCGACGCCCTCGACCTGAGCCGGGTCCTGACGAACCTGGTCGACAACGCGGTACGTCACACCTCCTCCAAGGTCGAGGTGGCGCTGACCGCCGACGGCGTCCTGACGGTCACCGACGACGGCCCCGGCATTCCCGAGCAGGACCGCGAGCGCGTGTTCAACCGGTTCACCAGGCTCGACTCCGGCCGCAGCCGCGATGAGGGCGGCGCCGGGCTGGGGCTGGCCATCGTGCGCGAGACCGTGCGCGCACACGGCGGCACGGTCGCGCTGGAGGACGCCGCACCTGGGTTGCGGGCGGTGGTGAGGCTGCCGGTATCCCGTTAGGGACTGGGTGTTCGCGCCGACGGGAGCGGCGGGGGCGCCTGTGGCGTGTCCGGCAAGAGCACGCAGGCGAGGTGCTGAGAATCAGCGGCCCTGAGGGGCACGGCGTCGTCGCCGGGCCCCCTGGGCTCGGTCGTTTCCGGGCCCTTTGTGCGGTAGTGGATGGACATGGAGCGTTCCGAGAGAGGTTAAGCGGCGGTGCCCTTCTCGGCGGTGGCCAGGAAGTCCTGGGCTATGAGTGGCAGGCGGCGGCGGGCGTGCACGACGGCTATGACCCGGCGCACGGCGGGTTCGAGCGAGCGCACCACCAAACCGGCGCGACCGGCCTGTTCGGCCATGCCGCGGTACCACAGCAGTGACGCCTGGCCCGCGCGTACCGCGTTGAGCCAGCCGTTGCGCTCGTCGGTCTCCAGTACGACGACGGGGGTGACCGCGTACTTGCCGAACATCGCGTCGAGTTCCCTGCGCCGCATGCTGCCACGAGCCGGCAGCGCCAGGCGCATGCCGTGCAGCTTGCCCATCGGCACGGGACTGGGCAGGTCGAGCCCGGGCGGGGAGATCAGCACGATCTCCTGGCGCTCGAGCGGGTGGGTAATGAGGTCGGTGGGCACGGGCAGATCGGTCAGCCCGAGATCGGCTCGCTGATCCCGGATCGCGCTGACGACGCCGTCTCTGCCGTCGCAGCGCACGATGTGCACGCGTACCCCCGGGTGCTCGGCCGCGTAGGCGGGTAGCAACCGCCCCGCGAGGCCGGGTTCGAGGCTGGGCGTGGAGGCGATGCGGAGCTCCGCCTCGCTGATGCCGCCATGGTTGGCCAGGCCCTCGATCTCGTGAACCGCGTCGAGTGCCTCCCTCGCCAGCTTGACCACCCGGCGGCCCTGCGCGGTGACGACCACGCCTCGGCCTGAACGAGCGAAGAGCGTCATGCCTAGCTCTCGCTCCAGATCGCGGATCGCGCGGGAAAGCGCAGGCTGCGCGATGTAGAGCGACCTGGCCGCGTCAGTCATGGTGCGGTGCTCCGCAGTCGCGACCACATAGCGGAGCTGCTGGAGATTCATGCCAAGAAAGCTAGGACACCGCCCGCCACCCGCACCGGGAGATAGCGGAGATCACCTCGAATGATTTCGGACTGTAACCGAGCACTGCTACATCCGTGACGGGTGATAAATCAGTATGCTTTTGCCCCAAATTTGGCAAGGGTCCGACAAGTCCAGACGCAAACCCATCCATAACCGACAACCGGGTGCACGGGGAGACACGGTGACAGGGAACGGGCAGTATCCACCCCCGCCACAAGGGCCAGGGCAGCCACAACGACCACCCTCGTTGCCCTGGCCGCCGCCTGGCTATCGTCAGCCGCAGCCTCAGGGCGGGGGCGGTCAGGGGAATCCGTACCCGCCGCAGCCGCCGCCCGGTTACCCGCAGCAGGGGCCTCCCCCGCAGGGGCGGCCGTACCCCCAGGGCGGGCCTCCGCCGCCGCCCCAGTATCCGCCGCCGCCCTACGGGCAGTACCGCCAGCCGCCGCCCCCTCCCCCTCCGCCGCCTCCCATGCCGGCGCGGCAGTGGCCGCAGCCGCCGCAGCGCAGGAAGCCGGGGATGGGCGTCATCGGGGTGCTCGGCGCCGTGCTGGGGTCGGTGGCGGCGTTGTTCGTGCTGATCGTCATCGGGGCCGTGATGTTCAAGAGCGCGTCGAGGTCGGAGACGACCACGCCGGTCGCGATCCCGACGTACGAGCCGTCGGAGCGGGCCACCGACGACGCCGAGCCCTCCCCCACGAGGACGCGGACGCAGGAGCCCACCCAGGAGCCCGAGACGAACGTCACCCCGCCCGCCAAGGTCACGCTCAACACGAGCCTGAAGAACAACACCATGTACCGGGCGGGCACGCTGCCCAGGCTCAACTGCCGGGCGGGCAACGCCAACATCTTCAACCACAGCCAGCTCAAGGCGCTGATCCTTAAGACGGGCAGGTGCATGGACCAGGCGTGGAAGCCGGTCCTGGAGAAGCAGGGCATCGAGTTCAGCGCGCCCAACTACGCCATCGCGGCCAAGCGCGGCAGGGGCGCGTGCGGGGACTACCCGTCGGCGGGGAGCATGGTGCCGTACTACTGCCCGCGCAACAACACGATCTACGCCTCCACCTCGGCCATGGCCAGGGGCAATGGCAACGCCCGCGGCTACGGCCAGATCATCTCCTGGCACGGCGGGATCATCAGCATGATGGCCCACGAGTACGGTCACCATGTCCAGAACATCACGGGCCTGATGGACTCGTGGTGGCGCTCCACCCTGGACTCCTCCAGCCAGAGCGGCAAGCTGGCGCTCAGCAGGCGACTGGAGTTGCAGGCCACCTGCTTCGGCGCCATGTGGATGCGGTCGGTGGCGGGGTCGTACCCGGTGAGCATGTCGAACAGGAGCCGCCTGTACTGGTTCTACGGCCAGGTGGGCGACTATCCGGGCTATCCACGCGACCACGGCAGGCCCGCGAACAACAACCTGTGGTTCAGGCAGGGCTGGGAGAAGAACAAGGCGTTCCAGTGCAATACGTGGCAGGCACCGGCCTCAACGACCTCCTGATGTCAACGTGGCGTTCATCTCAGCTTGGGCACATGTCTCTGATGTCCGTATATGGGGACTAGAATCCTGGCAATCTTGTGCCCATTGGTGGGCAAGCGACGGTTTTGCCAGGTGAAGGAGCCGGTGTGAGCAATCGGGATGGTGTCGACACCGTGCCGGGAGGCAGGAAACGGCGTCCCCCGCGCCGCCCGCGTACGGCGTCCCGCCGGCCCTCCGGCTCCGCCACGCCGCGGTTCGCCAAGCCGCTGACGACCGCCTCCCTGCTCGGGTGGACCGCTCTGTCCGCCATCGTGCCCGGCGCCGCCCACCTGCGCGCCGGGCACCGCCGTACCGGGCTGGTGCTGGTCAGCGTGTACGCGGTGCTGCTGCTCGCGGGCCTGGCCTACGGACTGACCCGCAACCTGCAGAACCTCACCTCGTTCGCCGACGACGGCATGATGATCACGGTGATCGTCGTCGCCTCGGTCGGCGCGCTGGCCTGGTTCGCCCTGCTGGTGACGTCCTATGTCGCGCTCGGCCCCAACAAGCTCAACCAGCAGGGCCAGGTGGTGACCGGCATCGTGGTCGGCGTGTTGTGCGTGGCGGTGATGTCGCCGTTCGCGCTCACGGCCAACGCCGTCCTGCAGGTGCGGGACACGATCACGCAGCTCTTCCCCTCCGAGACCGACCCCGACGTCCCGCCCGTGGCAAAGGGCGCGGACCCGTGGGCCGGCAAGGACCGGGTGAACTTCCTGCTGATCGGCGGCGACGCGGCGGGCAACCGCACCGGCGTGCGGACCGACAGCATGAACGTGGCCAGCGTGGACCTCAAGACGGGCGCCACGGTCCTGTTCAGCCTGCCGCGCAACCTGCAGCACGTACGCTTCCCGCCGTCCTCGCCGCTGCACAAGCAGTTCCCGAACGGCTACATGGCCGAGCTGCCCAACGGCGGCCTGCTCAACGAGGTCTGGCAGTACGCCAACGACAACCCGCAGCTCATGGGCGGCAAGAACAAGGGCCCCCGGGCGCTGATGGACGCCATCGGCTACACGCTGAACCTCAAGATCGACTACTACATGCTGATGAACATGTACGGCTTCGCGGACCTCGTAGACGCGATCGGCGGCCTCAAGATCCGGGTCGAGCAGGACGTGAAGTGGGGCGGCCACTTCGGCACGGCGGGCACCATCAAGGCGGGCTACCGGAAGCTGTCGGGCGAGCAGGCCCTCTGGTACGGCCGCTCCCGCGTCAACAGCGACGACTTCTCCCGCATGGCCCGCCAGCGCTGCGTCATCGGCGCCTTCGCCCAGCAGGCCACGCCCACAGTGATCCTGACCAACTTCACCAAGATCGCCGGTGCGGCCAAGCGGCTGGCCCAGACGAACATCCCGCGGCACCTCGTACAGCCGCTGGTGGAGCTGGCCGTCAAGGTCAAGGACGCCAAGATCACCAGCCTGCAGTTCGTGCCGCCGGAGTTCTACTCGGGCCGCCCGGACTGGGCCAAGATCCGCCAGGCCACGCGGAAGGCGATCAGTGACTCGACCCGCCCGTCCCGGGCCCAGACGGCCAACGTGAGCGCCTCGCCGGGCGTCACCGCCACCCCGACGCGGACGCGGCCCGCGACGCCCACGCAGACGCCGACCAGGAACACCCAGAAGGGCGGCACCAAGTCCATCGACGAGCTCTGCGGCCTCTAGCGATTTCAGCGGAGGGCGGTGTCGAACGTCACGGGGAGGGCCTTCGGGCCCCGGACCGTCAGGCTGGACCGCCAGCCCAACCGGTCGGGCGGCACGGCCAGCGCGAGCCCGGGCAGGCGGACGATCTCGCTCAGGGCGGCCCGGCCAACGATGCGGGCGAGCATGGCGCCGAGACAGTAGTGCGGCCCGTGCCCGAAGCTCAGGTGGGTGTTGTCCTCCCGGATGAGGTCGGGCCGGTCCGGCTCGGTGAACCGTTCGGGATCCCGGTTGGCCGCGCCCAGCGCCGCCGCCGCGATCGCGCTGATCACATCGTCACCTGGCGCCCGCCGCTTGGCCTCGACCAGCTCGCCCACGTAGGCGCCCAGGCACCGCAGCGCCTCGGGCCTGGCGTCGCTCGCCCGCGCCCCGCCTCCTGCCAGTCGGCCGGCGCGTTGCGCGGATCCTTGCTGAGCCTGGGATCGGCGAGCGCGGCCCGCGCGTCGTCGTAGCGGGTCACGAGCCAGCCGTACAGCCCGTTGGCCAGGCTCACGCGATGGGGCGCACGCACCTCCCGCAACCGGGCGTAGGCGGGGTAGGGATCGGCGAGCAGCCCTTCGTGTCCTGGCAACATCTTCTCGAGCATCCAGCCCCCCGGTCACACGGCCGCGGTCTTCCTCGGCAACAGCACCAGCGCGCCCAGGTAGAGCAGGGCGGCCACGATGAGCAGGCCCTTGTAGCCGATCACCAGGGCCGCGTATTCGAGGCAGCCGCCCACCATGGCGCCCAGCAGGTTCGCGCCGAAGGACGTGGTCGCGTCGGCCGTGTCGGCGAAGCGTTTGGCGAAGACCACGTTCGCGGCGAAGATCGGCAGGAACGCCACCGTCACGGCCGCCACCGCGCGCAACGGCAGCGGGAGCGACAACAACCACTCGTTCGGCACCAGCCAGGCCAGCAGGAGGCCCGCCAGCAGCACCCCGTACATGACGGGCAGGGGCGGCACGCGGAAGCGGCGGGTCACCTCGACGGCGGCGAGCACCGCGACCAGGACGCCGGCGAAGACGATCGCGTTGACCACCCACGTGGTGCCGAACAGCAGCGCGAATCCCGTCACGCTCTTCGTCTCCAGCAGCATGAACCCCACACCCAGCAGGAACAGGTCCGCGTACGGGCGCATCCGCGCGTACGGTCCGGCGACGACGCGGACGGCGAGGAGGCTGACGATGAGGATCAGGCCGAGCGTGATGATGTAGATCGGCGGGATCGTCGCGTCCTTGAGGTAGAGGAACGGCCGGTCGTCGTTGGCGGGTTGCGGCGTGCCGGGTGCGGCGCCCGGCCATTCGCTCTCGCAACGCTGCGCGGCGGCGGTCAGGCCCGCGGTGATCACGGCCTGCTGGCCCGCGGTGCTGACCACGTCGACGCACGGCTTGTGCCCGAAGGCGCTCTGCATGGTCGAGGCCAGCCGGTCTACGAGCCAGCTCTCGCGGTAGTAGTTGTACATCGAGAACGTGCCGTCCGGCTTGAGGTGGGCGCGGGCGGCCTGCATGGCCTGCTCGGTGAACAGGTAGCTCTCCAGGCGCAGCGAGCTGGCTCCGGAGACGAGGGTGAGCGAGTCGGGCAGGGCGAAGAGGATGAGGTCGTACTTGTGGCCGGATTGTTCCAGGAAGGCGCGGCCGTCGGTGATGTGGGTGGTGACGCGCGGGTCGTCGTAGGGCTTGTCGGGGTGCACCGAGCCGCCGAGCTCGCGCAGCTTGGGGTCGATCTCCACGGCGTCGACGTGGTTGGCGCCCTTGGACAACGCGATCGCCACGTCGGTGCCGCTGCCCGCGCCGACGATGAGCACGTCCTTGGGGGGTTTGGTGGTCCGCTCGTACGGCAGGCCGTACTGGCGCTCCCACTGGAGCCTGGCGGCGGCGGGCACCGCCTGCTGGTGCGGGATGCCGTTGACCGCGATGTCGGTGACGACGATGCCGAGCTGCTGGAGCTGCCGGAAGGTGACCTTGTAGTACGGCGACCAGATCGCCCCCGCCGTCAGGGTCTCGGTGAGGAGCAGGCTCACCACCCCGAGCGAGGGCACGATCACCAGGCCGATGTACAAGGACTTCGGCCTGGGCATCAGCAGCAGGCCGTAGCAGATGGCCGCGATCAGGCCCCAGAACACCGGCGGCGCGCTCAGGAACGACAACGCCGTGAACGCCGCGATCCCGCTGAGGCTGCCGATCAGGTCGTACCGGTACGCCTCCAGCCGCGGCAGCTCGGGAAAGCAGCGCCCGACGAGCTCGGCGGGCCCCATGAGCACCACCGCCGCGGCGCAGAAGATCACCGGCAGGATCAGCCACGCGGGCGGGCCGCTGGTGGACAGGCTCGTCCAGTACAGGACGCCCTCGGTGTTCCGGTCGACGGTCACCGGGAAGGTCAGCACGACGACGACCAGGACGGCCAGCACAACCGGTGAGTAGTACGGCTGCCGCCGCGACCGCCCCACGCGCAGGAACCCCAGCCCGATGCCCAGGAACGAACCGAGCAACACGAAGTTCGTGAAGTAGCTGAGGTGGACGATGTTCGACCCGGTCCACCTGATCAGCGCCAGCTCGAGGAAGAGCATGAAGGCGCTGGCGAGGATGAGCCTTGGTCGCACCGCCAGCCAGTGATCTCTTTCCCCGCCAGTGACCGGCTTCTGCGCCTGGAGCGTCATGATGTCTCACCGTAGTGAACAGACCGAAAACAAGGAAGTACGACAGGCCAGAACAAATGTCGTCCGCTTCGCCGGGAATGAGGTGTTCTTGCAGGTCAAAAGCCCTGCGATGGGCTGGACGAACATCGATTGTTGCAGGAATGTTGGGAGGTTCGTTCCCTCCAAAACGTTCGGTGGTGACTCATGCGGGTCCTGATCCAGCTCCGTCCCTCCCCCGATCTGGTCGCGGCCGTGGCCGACCCCGGCCAGACCGCCACCACGGCCGACGTCGCCGACGGCCTGCCCGGCGTCGAGCTCGACTCGGAGTTCGTTCCCGTGGCCGTGCCGCGGCCCGTTCCGCCGGCGGACGGCGATCCTCTCTCGCTCAACCAGCCGCTCGACTTCTCGCTGGCCGCCGAGGACGCCTCCGTGCTGGTGCGCGGCACGATCTCGGACGACGAGCTGGCCTCCAGGGTGACGCTGCTGCCCGCGCTCAGACCCGACGTGGTCGGGATCTTCGCCGACCCGGTCATCGGGTCGGCGCCGACGTGCGGCGGCGATCCGCCGGCCGGCGACTGGCACGACGTGGAACGCCTGCTGAACGTGCCGGGGCTGCACGCGGAGGGGCTCGACGGCACCTTGGTGGCGCTGGCCGTGCTCGATACCGGCATCAACGCGGCCCACACGGCCAAGCAGCTCGGCAGGGGCGTCACGCTGGACGCCGAGCGGTGCTGGAGCCCGTCGGGCGTCACGGCCAAGCCGGGCGAGTTCGAGGTCGACCACGGGACGATGTGCGCGTTCGACACGCTCATCGCCGCTCCCCAGGCGACGCTGATCGACATCCCGGTGCTGCTGTCCACCCGGCCGGGGGGCTCGGCGATGGACGGGCTCCTGTCGGACGCGGTGTCGGCGTTCGCGCACCTGCGCAACGTGCTCGACGCCCAGCCCGCCGGCTCCAGGGCGCTGGTGGTGAGCAACTCCTGGGGGTCGTTCTCCCCCGAATGGGACTTCCCGGTCGGGCATCCGGGCAACTACTCCGACAACGCGGCCCACCCGTTCAACCTGATGGTGGCCGGGCTGGACAAGGCGGGCGCGGACGTGCTGTTCGCGGCGGGCAACTGCGGGAACGAGTGCCCGGACGGCCGCTGCGCCTACCCCAACCGGCCCATCGTGGGGGCGAACTCCCACCCGAAGGCCCTGTCGATCGGCGGCATCGACGTCAACGGCGCGCGGGTGGGCTACTCCTCGCAAGGGCCCGGGCGGCTGACCGCGCGCAAGCCCGACATCTGCGCGTACACGCATTTCTCCGGGTCGAAGGCGTTCGGTGACGGCGAGCCGGACTCGGGCACCTCCGCGGCGACGCCGGTGGCCGCCGGGCTCGTGGCCGCGATCCGCACCCGGTGGCCGTCGACCCGGCTGTCGCCGGCCCAGTTGCGGGCGCTGCTGCGGCGTACCGCGGAGGATCGCAGCGAGGTGGGGTTCGACTACGACTACGGGTACGGGACCGTGGACCCGGCCGGGATCATCGCCGCGCTCCAGCGGCGGGCCAAGAGCGCGGCCTGATCTCGCCTAGGCGTTCTCCCGGTTGAACACCCTGGTCCCGATCGTGAGGCTGACCACGGCGAAGACCGCGGTCACCGCCACGCCGGCACCCACGGTGCCCGTCACGTAGTGCCCGTTGAACAGGTCGCGCAGCGCCTCCAGCACGTACCTGAACGGGCTGATGTGCGAGATGGCGTCGAGCCAGCCCGGCGCCATCGACATCGGCAGGAACGAGCCCGACAGCAGCACCAGCGGGATCACCGCCGTGGACATCACCGGCGCGAACAACTGCTCGTTGATGGTCAGCGCGATGGCGTACGACAGCGCGGCCAGGCTCATCCCCAGCACGACGACCAGCACGAACCCGGCCAGCACCCCGAGCGCGGGAGCCCGCAGCCCGAAGGCGAAGGCGACCGCGAGCAGCAGCAGCGTCTGGATCACCAGCGTGACCGCGTTGTTGAGCACGCGCCCGAGCAGCAGCGCCAGCCGGCTGGCCGGGGTGACGCGCATGCGCTCCAGCACGCCGCTGCGCTTCTCGAAGACCACGCCGAACCCGGCCAGCCCCATGCTCACCAGGCCCAGCTGGATGATCAGGCCGGGGACGAGCGTCTCCCAGGTGCCGAACGTGGTGAAGATGGGCCCGAACAGCACCAGGAAGACCAGCGGCTGGATCGCGCCGAAGATGATGCCGACCTTCTGCTGCAGCGTGACGCGCACGCCGTGGCGGAAGAGCACCCAGGTGTCGCGCACCATCAGACGCCCGCCTCCTCGCGCAGCGACCTGCCGGTGATGTCGAGGAACACGTCGTCGAGCGTGCGCCCGCCGCTCTTGAGCTCGGCCGGAGTGCCCGCGGCGACGATGCGGCCGTGGTCGATGATCAGCAGCCGGTCGCAGAGCGCGTCGGCCTCGTCCAGGTAGTGGGTGGTGAGGAAGACCGTCATCCCCTTCTCCGCGCGCAGCGAGCGGATGTGGCCCCACAGGTTGGCCCGGCTCTGCGGGTCGAGGCCGGTCGTCGGCTCGTCGAGGAAGAGCAGGACCGGGTCGTGCAGCAGGGCGAACGCGATGTCGAAGCGGCGGCGCTGACCGCCCGAGAGCGCGGCGGCGGGCTTCGGCTCGAGCCCGGTGAGGCCCAGCCTGGCCAGGACCTCGCTCGTCTTGGTCGCGGTCTCCTGGCGGCTCAGGCCGTACAGCAGGCCCTGGAGCTCTAGCTCCCCCTTCATCGGGGTCACCGGGGGGATCCCGCTGCCCTGGGCGACGTAGCCGATGCGCCTGCGCACCTCCTTCGAGTCGCCGAGCAGGTCGTGGCCCGCCACGGTGGCGGTGCCGGACGTGGGGCGCAGCAGCGTGGTCAGCATGCGCATGGTCGTGGTCTTACCTGCCCCGTTCGGGCCGAGGAAGCCGACGATCTCGCCGGGCTCCACCGATATGTCCACGCCCTTGACGGCTTCCACGCCGCCATCGAAGGTCTTGCTCAGACCCGATGTCCTGATCATTTCATCGCCTCCAAAATTAGGGTAGCTCCAATTTTGGTGTCACTGCAACTTCGATATCATGCAGGCATGGAAGAGGGGCTGCGGGAGCGGAAGAAGCGCGAGACCAGGCAGCGCATCGCGGACATCGCGATGGGGCTGTTCATGACCAAGGGGTTCGACAACGTGACCGTGGCCGAGGTCGCGCGGACCGCCGACGTGTCGGTCAACACGGTGTTCAACTACTTCAGCACCAAGGAGGACCTGTTCGCCGACCGCCAGGACGTGGCCGTGGACCTGCCGCAGCGGGTGCTGCGCGAGCGGGAACCGGGAGAGAGCGTGGTGCGCGCGTTCAGGCGCGACTACCTCGACGCGATCGACACGCGCGACTGGCGCCACGGCCTCAACCTGGGCAGCGACGTGTTCGCCAGGGTCGTGGAGGCCAGCCCCGCGCTGGTCGCCCGGCTACGCGAGATCGGTGTCAAGCGGGAGCTGGGGTTGTCGCGGATGCTGGCCGACGAGCTCGGGAGCGACCCCGACGACCTCGTCCCGCAGATGGCGGCGGCGCACCTCCTCAACACGACGCGCATCCTGACCGGCCACGCGGTGGCCATGATGCTGGCGGGCGAGCCGTGGGAGGCGATCGCCCCGGCGCTCAGGACGCAGGCGGAGAAGGCGTTCGACCTGCTGGAGTCGGGCCTCGGCGACTACGGCACGCGGCCGCTAGTAGCTGCTGGTGCTGGAGAAGCCGCCGGAGATCAGGGCGATCCCGAACGCGAGGACCAGGAAGCCGACGGTGAGGATTAGCAGCACGCTGCTGATGATGCCGCAGATGCGCCCGGCCTGGACGGAGCCGCGGTTGTCGTAGTAGTAGCCGCTCTCGTCGATCTCGCGCAGTGCCCTGGTGCCCATCGACCAGGCGAAGGGGCCGATGAAGGTGCAGACCACCAGGCTCAGGATGCCCAGCACGAGGATGGTCGTGCCGTTGGGGTGGGTCTGCGGCCCGGGGCCATAAGGGGAAGGACCGTAATTCGGATAAGACATGGCCCCTGTGTCCCCTCGACGTATGGCGATCAGGTGGTTTTATACCACAGTCTCCCTCTTGATCATGTTGCGTCATCATAGGACGGCACATGATCGACCTCTTAGGAGCCTGCCCCCGTGCGTGAACGCACTCGCGACTTCCTCGCCCATCCGCGTTTCCAGCAGTTCATCATCGGCGTCATCCTGATCAACGCGGGCACCCTCGGCCTCGAGACGGTGCCGGCCGTCGTCGAGAGCCACGGCCACCTGCTCACCGCTATCGACCACGTGGCCCTCTACATCTTCGTCGCCGAACTGCTGGCCAAGGTCTACGCCGAGCGCTCGGCGTTCTTACGAGACCCGTGGAACATCTTCGACGCCCTGATCGTCGGCATCGCCCTCGCGCCCGCCTCGGGCGGCCTGTCGGTGCTGCGCTCGCTGCGCATCCTGCGCGCGCTGCGGTTGTTGTCGGTCGTGCCGAGCCTGCGCCGCGTGGTGTCGGCGCTGCTGCGCGCGATGCCGGGGATGAGCTCGATCGTGGTGCTGCTCTCCCTGGTCCTGTACGTGGCCGCCGTCATGGCCACCAAGCTCTACGGACAGACCGCCCCGGAACGTTTCGGCAGCCTGCCGACCTCGCTGTTCACCCTCTACCAGACGATGACGGGCGACGACTGGGGCAACATCGCCAGGGACGTGATGGGCGAGCACCCATCGGCCTGGATCTTCTTCACCATCTTCATCCTGGTGTGCACGTTCGTCGTGTTGAATCTCTTCCTCGCCGTGGTCGTCAGCGCGATGGACGAGGAGAACGCCGAGGAGCGGGCCGCGCTGGAGGGCACCTCGGCCCACACCCAGCAGATCCTCGACGAGCTCGCCGGGCTGCGCAAGGAGATCGCCGAGCTACGCCGGCACAACGTCCTGGACTGAGCCGCCGCGCGGCCGGTAGACCACCCGCCACAGGGCCACGGCCAGCAACAGCGCGACCACGGCCCAGGCCTGGACCAGCCCGGACACCGCGGCCACCGCCAGCGGCGCGACGACGGAGGGCACCGCCCAGCCCCAGATCCACCGTGGCTCGGCCCGCGTCGCCACACCGAGCGCGGTGGAGGCGGCGAAGTAGACGGCCAGGCCCCCGCCCAGCACCCAGCCGACGCCGCCGTGCAGGTGCGCGCCGGGCTCGGTGGCGACCACGCCGAGCCCGGCCGCCGTGGCGGTGATGCCGGCCGTCATGGCTAACGAGAATAGAACTCCACCACGAGTTGCTCGTCCACGGGGATGGTGATCTGCTCGCGTTCGGGCCGGTGCGTCAGCGTGATGCGCAGGTCGGCGTGGTCCACCGAGAGGTACGGCGCGATGCGGTCGTCGGCGTGGATCCCTTCCGCCGCGGCCACGAACGGCTGCATCCTGCGCGACCTCTCCCGGACCGTGATCACCTGTCCTGGCTTGACCAGGTAACTGGGGATGTCCACCTTGCGGCCGTCCACGGCGATGTGACCGTGGTTGACGTACTGCCTGGCCGCGTAGATCGACGGCGCCAGCCCGGCCCGCAGCACGACCGAGGCCAGGCGGGTCTCCAGCAGTGTGACCAGCTCGGCGCCGGACGCGCCCGGCTTGCGGACGGCGAGGTCCCAGTAGCGGCGGAGCTGCCGCTCCGACACGTCGTAGTACCAGCGCAGCTTCTGCTTCTCCATCAGCCGCAGCCCGTAGTCGCCGGTGGTGCGGCGGCTGGTCTTGCGGCCGTGCTCGCCCGGCGGGTAGGGGCGCTGCTCGAAGTAGCGGACGGCTTTCCTGGTCAGCGGTACGCCCGCGCGACGCGACAGTCGCACCTTCGGCCCGGTGTAGCGCACGTTCACCTCAATGTGATTAGGTAGTCCTTACTTAGGCAAGCCTAACCTACTATCGTTTGGCTCTCAAGGAGGCGCCATGTTGCCGCTCCCCGAGCGGGTCCGCACCCTTGCCGCGACCGCGAGCCTCGCCAAGTTGTCCGTCGACGGCGCTCCCTCGCCGGCGCGCGGCGGCGTCGACGAGCGTGGCCGGCCGGTGCTCCTGGTGTTGCCCGGCGAGTCGCTGCACGGCCTGCGCGAGGACGCCGTCGTGGCGGTGAACCTCACCGCGATGCGGCAACTGGGCTCCGTCTCGCACCCGCGCGGATTGATCGAGGTGCAGGGGTGGGCGCAGGCCGTACCGGAGGGCGAGGCGCGCGCCGCGGCGGTCGCGGTGGCCGCCCACAGCGCGGACGAGAGCCTGTTCGAGGCGCTGGAACGGTACGGGGAGCGCGGCACGCCCCGGCTGCTGCGGCTGGACGTGGGCCAGGTCGTCTACCTGACCGGGCAGGAGTCGGGGCTGCTCGACGCCGACGACTACCTGGGGGCGGCCTCCGATCCGCTGGCCGAGATCGCCGAACGGGTGCTCGCGCACGTCAATGCCTCGCACCGGCAGCAGCTCACCGCGGGCGTGTCCAGGCAACTCGGCGAGCAGGCCGGGGAGGTGTGGTTGTGGGAGCTGGACCGGTACGGGGCGACCGTGCGGGTGGACGAGTCGCTGGTGCGCTTCCCGTGGCCGACCCCCGCGCGTTCGCACCTCTGCCTGGAGACGGCGCTGCGCGGCCTGCTGTGCACCTGCTGAGCCTTTTATGATGGAGCGCCTGATCGGCAATGGGTCTCTCGCCGAGTGGTGATTTATCTGGACATACCTTTACATTCGCCCGAAGAGTGCGCCCGCGTCTCTACCATGTGACTGGTGAGTGGGACGCACCGGTCATCGGATCTGCCCGCGCCCGCCGACGATGGCGAGCGGCGCCGGCGGGCGCTGATGGCCGCCGGGATGCTGGGCGGCACGCTGATGCTGGTCATGGCGGCGGTGTTGATCAGTGATACGTCCGGCACGAGGAGTCTCGACGTGGCCGACTGGCCTGTCACCGACCTCGGCCCCAGGGAACCCACGCCGGTCACCGTCGAACCCCACGCGACCGCTCGCCCGGCCTCGACAGCCCGCCCGAACTCGACGCCCCTGGCTTCGACGCCGCCTTCTACCTGGCCTGACCGAGGGGTCTCGCCTGCGGGTCCGGCCATGCCCGCCGACTCGCCCGCCGCCGCCAGCGCCTCCCCCACACCCGCGCGCACACCCGGCGCCGCCGGCAAGCAGGGCGCCGTCGGTGCGCTCAGGGGCGGCACCGCGGGCGCCGTCGGCGAGGTCAGGGGCGGCAGGCAGGCGACTGCGACCTGGGGTCAGGTGCAGGGGTGGGCATCGGCTCCGGGGCGGGTGCGCGGCGCGCGCCCGGCAGCCACGCCCACCGCGCCCGCCACGGTGCCCGAGCCGGCGATCGGCCCTCTGCCCGAGACCGGGCGCAGGCCGGGCACCGCACACACGCCAGGGACAGCCCGCACGCCCGGCCCCGTCGGCGCGCTCTCAGACGGCACGCCGGCACCCTAGGCCGCCGAGACAGCAGGGACTGGCCGGGTTCGAGGGCACGGTGCCGGCCGTCACGCACGACCGGTGGTTCGCCGCCGACCTCGACCGGTATCTGGTGTTCGGCGCGGACGGGCTCGTACGGGAGAGCGCCGAGCCCCGCTGGGACCTCTAACTGGAGGCCACCCGGTCGCGACGCAGAATCGAGACCTTCATGGTCTCGTCCACGGCGTCCGGCGACAGCACGTGGTCGAGTACCAGCACCGCGCAGCCGCTGATGCCCGCCCCCGAGCCCAGCCTGCTCGGCTCGATGCGCAGCCGCCTGGTCGCCAGGGCCGTGGAGCGGCGGTAGACGACCTCGCGGATGCTCGACACCAGCGGCCCGAACGCCTCCGCCATGTCCCCGCCCAGCACCACCACCGACGGGTTGAGGATGTTGACCGCCCCGGCCAGCACCTCGCCGATCCTGCGCCCGGCCTCGCGCACCGTGGCCATCGTCTCGGCGTCGCCCGCCCGCACCAGCGCGGTCACGTCCGCGATCGTCTTGACGTCCTTGCCCTTCGCCCGCAGGTCGCGCAGCAGCGCGGTGCCGCTGGCCACGGAGTCGACGCAGTCGGTGTTGCCGCAGCGGCACAACACGCCGCCGCCGTCCAGCACCGGGATGTGCCCGATCTCGCCGGCCGCGCCCAGCGCGCCGCGCAGGATCCCGCCGCCGGCGATCACGCCCGCGCCGATCCGGGTCGAGATCTTCACGAACATCAGGTCATCCAGGTCGGGGTAGGTGCCGCGGTGCTCGCCGATGGCCAGCACGTTCACGTCGTTGTCCACGAGCACGGGGACGGGGAAACGCTCGCGGATGATCGGCGGGATCACCACGCCGGTCCAGGAGGCCATCACGCGGGCGCTCTCCGTACGGCCGTGCGCGAACTCCACCGTGGCCGGCACGCCCATCCCGACGCCCCTGATCATGGACCGGGGCCGCCCGCCGAGCAGCTCGTCCCAGGTGTCCATCAGCAACGGCAACACGACGTCGGGCCCCTGCTCCACGTCCATCGCGAAGTCACGGCCCTCCAGCTCGCGCCCGGCCAGGTCGCAGACGGCCACCCTGGTGCGGCTGGCGCCGAGCGCGGCCACCAGCACCACGCCGCCCGAGGCGTTGAACTCCAGCCGGACCGGCGGCCGCCCGCCAGTGGACGGGGCGTCGTCGCGCTCCACGACCAGGCCGCGTTCCAGCAGCTCACCGACGCGCAGCTGCACCGCGGGACGCGACAGGCCGGTCACCCGGCCGAGGTCGGCCCGCGTCACGGCCTCACCGGTGCGGATGAGGCGAAGCACCTCGCCACTTGTGGCAAGGGTCGCTGCGGTACGTCGTGGCATCGGCTAAGTGAACCACATGGGGTTAGGTCATGAAAAGTCACGACTTTTTCATCTCAAATGCCAAAACTCCGCTTGTGTACGACCCAAACTCTGGTTAGTGTCCGTTCTGTCCCCGCTTGGCAGATCATCGGAGCCCCTCACCGTGTCCCCCGTCTCGACAACCAGTGCCGCCCACACCGCCGATCTCGTCGTCTTCGGCGGGACCGGCGACCTGTCCATGCGTAAGTTGCTCCCCGCGCTGTACCACAGCGACAGGGACGGCCGGCTCTCCCCGGAGTCCCGCGTCATCGCCATGTCCAGGGGCGGGCTGACCGACGCCGACTTCCGCGGCAAGGTGGACGCCGAGGTACGCGATCGGGTCCCGGTCGACGACCCCGCCGTGTGGCGACGTTTCCTGGCCCGGTTGCACCACGTGTCGGTCGATGTGGGTGGTGCGGACAAGACCGGCTGGAACGCCCTGGCGGCACTGCTGGGCGAGCACGAGCAGCGCGACCGGGTCTTCTATCTGGCCAGCCCGCCGCGGACGTTCGGGCCCTTCTGCCGCGAGCTGCACGAGGCCGGGCTGGTGACGCCGCGCTCGCGGGTGGTGCTGGAGAAGCCCCTGGGCCACGACCTGCCGAGCGCGCAGCGGATCAACGACGAAGTCGGCGCCATCTTCGACGAGCGCCAGATCTTCCGCATCGACCACTACCTGGGCAAGGAGACCGTACAGAACCTCCTGGTCCTGCGTTTCGCCAACGCCTTCCTGGAACCGATCTGGAACTCCCTCTGGATCGACCACGTCCAGATCACCGCCGCCGAGACCGTCGGCACGCCCGGCCGGCGCGGCTACTACGACCACGCGGGCGCGCTGCGCGACATGGTGCAGAACCACCTGCTCCAGCTCCTCACGCTGACCGCGATGGAGCCGCCGGCCCGCAACGACCGCGAGGCCATCCGCGACGAGAAGGTCAAGGTGCTGCAGGCGCTGCGGCCGATCACGGGCACGGAGGCGGACCGCTTCACCGTGCGCGGCCAGTACGTCGAGGCCGCCGGCATGCCCGGCTACCTGGACGAGCCCGCCTCCACGCCGCCGACCGAGGCCTCGCGGCGGGTGGAGACGTTCACCGCGATCCGGGCCGAGGTCAAGAACTGGCGGTGGGCGGGGGTGCCGTTCTACCTGCGTACCGGGAAGCGGATGCCGTACCGGCGGTCGGAGATCGTGGTGCAGTTCAAGGACGTGCCGCACTCCATCTACCCCGGTGGCGCGCCGAACCGCCTGGTGTTGGGGCTGCAGCCGGAGGAGGGCATCGAGCTGCACATCATGGCCAAGGAGCCGGGCGCGGGCGAGGTGACGCTGAAGCCGGTGCCGCTGTCGCTGAGCTTCGGCAAGACGTTCACGGCGCGGGTGCCGGAGGCGTACGAGCGGCTGCTGACGGACGTGCTGGCCGGGAACCCGACGTTATTCATGCGCCGCGACGAGGTGGAGGCGGCCTGGCGCTGGATCGACCCGATCCTGTCGGCCTGGGAGTCGTCGGCCGACCTGCCCGAGCCCTACCCGGCCGGGTCCACCGGCCCCGCCGGGGCCCACGAACTGCTCGGCCGCAGCGGTCGCGCCTGGCACGAGGAGGAAGCGTGAACGAGCGCAGCGAGCGAACCATCAGACGCAGCAACCCCGGGTTCATGGACCCGACGAAGGAGGGACCATGAACCCGATTATTCAGGACATCACCGACCGCATCGTCGAGCGCAGCGCCGCCAGCCGTACCGCCTACCTGGCGCGGATCCGGCGCGACGGCGAGGCCGCGCGGGCGAAGGGCCCGGCGCGGGCGCACCTCGGGTGCGCGAATCTGGCGCACGGCTTCGCCGGCGCGTCTTCCGAGGACAAGCCCGCTTTGAGAGGTACGGCGAAGCCGGGCGTGGCCATCGTGACGAGCTACAACGACATGTTGTCGGCCCACCAGCCGTACGAGACGTACCCGCCCGAGTTGAAGGCGGCCGTGCGCAGGGCCGGGGGCGTGGCGCAGGTGGCGGGCGGCGTGCCCGCGATGTGCGACGGCATCACCCAGGGCCGCGCCGGCATGGAGTTGTCCCTCTACAGCCGCGACGTGATCGCCATGGCGACCGCGATCGCGCTGTCGCACGACATGTTCGACGCGACGCTGCTGCTGGGCGTGTGCGACAAGATCGTGCCCGGGCTGTTCGTCGGGGCGCTGCACTTCGGGCACCTGCCCGCGATCTTCGTGCCCGCCGGGCCGATGGCCTCCGGGCTGCCGAACAAGGTCAAGGCCCGCACCCGCCAGCTCTTCGCCGAGGGCAAGGTGGGGCGCGAGGAGCTGCTCGACGCCGAGGCCAAGTCGTACCACTCCCCCGGCACCTGCACCTTCTACGGCACCGCGAACTCCAACCAGGCGCTGATGGAGGTCATGGGCCTGCACCTGCCCGGCTCGACGTTCGTCAACCCGCACACCGAGCTGCGTCACGCCCTCACCGAGGCGGCCGGGCGCCGGGCGGTGGAGATCACCGCGCACGGCTCCGAGTACACGCCCATCGGTGAGCTGGTGGACGAGAAGGCCATCGTGAACGCGTGTGTCGCGCTGCTGGCCACCGGCGGGTCCACGAACCACACCATCCACCTGGTGGCCATGGCGGCGGCCGCGGGTATCGTACTGACCTGGGACGACCTGGCTCGCCTGTCGCGGGTCGTGCCGTCGCTCACCAAGATCTACCCGAACGGCCAGGCGGACGTGAACCACTTCCGCGACGCCGGCGGCATGCAGGTGCTCATCGGCGACCTGCTCGACGAGGGGCTACTGCACGCCGACGTGCTGACCGTGGCGGGGCGCGGGCTCGACCACTACCGTTCGGCGCCCGCTCTCGTGGACGGCGAGCTGGTGTGGTCGCCGGTCACCGGCGGCAGCGCCGATCTGGACGTGTTGCGGCCGGTCTCGGCGCCGTTCTCGGCCGACGGCGGGATCCACATGGTCGAGGGGAATCTGGGCCGCGCCGTCAGCAAGGTGTCCGCGGTCAAGCCGGAGCACCTGGTGATCGAGGCACCGGCGAAGGTGTTCGACGACCAGCTCGACCTGCTGCGGGCGTTCGAGGCGGGCGAGCTGGACGGGCAGGACTTCGTAGCGGTCATCCGCTACCAGGGGCCCAGCGCGAACGGCATGCCCGAGCTGCACAAGCTCACGCCGCCGCTGGCCGTGCTGCTGGACAGGGGGCAGCGGGTGGCGATCGTCACCGACGGCCGGATGTCCGGGGCGTCCGGGAAGGTGCCCGCCGCCATCCACCTGTCGCCGGAGGCGGCCGACGGCGGGCCGATCGCGCTGGTCCGCGACGGTGACGTGATCAGGCTGGACTCGGCGGCCGGGACGCTGGAGCTGCTGGTGCCCGCCGAGAAGCTGGCGCTGCGCACGCCCGCGGGCCGGCCGCTGAGCGACGCGCAGTGGGTCGGGACGGGGCGCGAGCTGTTCGCGGCGTTCCGCCGGATGGCCGGGCACGCGGAGCAGGGGGCCGGGATCTTCGGGGTGAGCGGCGCCGAGTCGCCACACCACGGCCCCGGGCTCGGCTTCCCGTCCGAGGCCGGCGCCTCGCACCTGGAGACGGGAACGCCGGTCGGCGCGCAACCCGCCGGACTGGCTCGGTGACCGCTTTTGACGCTGTACGTGCTCACCGCCCTGTATGGGGTGGCGTGCGCGTTCATGGCATCCTTCGGTATATGGCGAGCGATCTTGACCTTGCTCTGAATGCCGGAGGTATGCGGTGAGTGCCTTTGACCTTCCCTGGCTGGTGGCCGACATCGGGGGGACCAACGCCCGGTTCGGCCTGGTCACCTCGCTGGGAGCGCGGCCGTCGAACGTCGCGGTCCTGGCCGGGGCCGACTACGACACCCTCCCCGAAGCCGTAGCCGCCTATCTCGCCGAACACGCGGGCGGAGTGCGACCGGGGGCGGCGTGCCTGGCCGTGGCCGGGCCGATCGACGGCGACCGCTACCGGCTCACGAACTCCACGTGGGCCGGGTCCGTACGGGATCTCGACGTGCCGTACGCGCGGCTGCTCAACGACTTCGAGGCGCTGGCCGTGTCGCTGCCGCACCTGGAGGGCGACGACCTGGTGTCGCTCGGCGGCCCCGACCCGGCCCACGGGGTCAAGGCCGTGCTGGGGCCGGGGACCGGGCTGGGGGTGGGCGGGCTGGTGCCGACCGAGCACGGCTGGACGCCGATTCCGGGCGAGGGCGGGCACGTCACGGTGCCGGTGGTGGACCAGCGGGAGCTGGAGATCGTACGGGTGCTGCAGTCGGAGGGGCTGCCGCACGTGGTGGCCGAGCACGTGCTGTCCGGACCTGGGCTGGTACGGCTGCACCGGGCGCTCGCCCAGGTGAACGGCGTCACCGCGCCCGACCTGACCAGCTCGGACATCGTGGCCCGGCTGGACGACTCGCTGTGCGCCGAGACGGTCGAGGTGTTCTGCGGGATGCTGGGCTGCTTCGCCGGGAACGTGGCGCTGACGCTCGGGGCTCGGGGTGGGGTCTATCTGGGCGGCGGAGTGTTGCCACGTATCGTGGAACGCGTGCGTACCAGCAGTTTCCGCACGCGGTTCGCCGCCAATCCCGACATGCCCGGATATCTGGCGGCCATCGGGACCGCGCTGATCGTCGCGCCCCAACCGGCGCTGACGGGCGCGGCGGCGTGGCTGAGCCAGCGTGCCCGCAGGGAGCTCGTGAGCTGAGGCTCGTGCTCGTGACTAGACGGCCGTAGACGGCCGATGAGGAGAAGGAACCCATGAGCTTGCTCGATCTCGCCCCAGTGATCCCCGTCGTGGTGATCGAGGACGTCGAGACCGCCGTGCCGCTGGCCCAGGCGCTGGTCGCCGGGGGCCTGCCGGTCATCGAGGTGACGCTGCGCACGCCGGCCGCGCGGGAGGCCATCGCCAGGATCGCCGACGAGGTGCCCGAGGCGACGGTCGGCGCGGGGACGATCCGGACTACCGCCGATATTTCAGCCTCCGTGGCCGCCGGCGCGAAGTTCCTGGTCTCGCCGGGTACGACCCTGTCGCTGGTCGAGGCGCTGGACTCGAGCGGGGTCCCGTACCTGCCGGGGGCCGCGACCGTGTCGGAGGTGATGGCGCTGGCCGAGCGGGGGATCAAGGAGCTGAAGTTCTTCCCCGCGGAGGCGGCGGGCGGGGTGCCGTACCTGAAGTCGCTGGGCGGGCCGCTGCCCGACGTGCGGTTCTGCCCGACCGGTGGGATCAGGGTGGACACCGCGCCGAGCTATCTCGCGTTGCCGAACGTGGGGTGTGTCGGCGGCACCTGGCTGACTCCCGCCGATGCGCTGGCGGCCGGTGACTGGGCGCGCGTCGAGAAGCTCGCGTCCGAGGCCGCCGCGCTCCGGTAGACCCGGGTCAGCTCCAGATGGAGACGTGGATCGGGGGGCGGAAGCGGCTTCGGGGGATGCCATCGTCGGGGCTGCGCATGACCTGGGTGGCCGCCGGAGTCGTCAGGAAGTCCAGGAAGGTGCCTGCGGCGGCCGACCGGTTCGCGGGCTCCAGCGTCGTGGCGTACCAGTAGGCCGGGAGCGGGGTGGCCGCGGTGTCGATGGCCACCAGTTCGCCCCGGCGCACCTGTGACGTCACCAGGTGCGCAGTGGCGGGCGCCACTCCCGCGCCCCCTGCGGCCGCCTTCCACGCCGCCGTCTGGTTCGCGAAGACGCGGACCTGTGACTCCGGCACCCGGAGCAGCCGCAACAACCGGCTGGTGTCGCTGACCGGGTCGGTGCCCGAGGGGCCGACCAGCCAGTGGTCCCGGCGCCCGCGCGGCGCGCCGACCACGATGAGGCGGCAGCGCAACACCGGCCTGCTCACCAGTCCATCGCCCACGACTTGGGCTCCGAGCGCGACGTCGGCCAGGCGGCTGGACAGCAGCAGCGGCACCTCGGCCGTGGCCGCCACGCCGGTCGAGGCGTCCACCGTCTTGCGCTGGGTGAACAGGCAGATCAGCGTGCCCGCGACGTACTCGGCGAGCCCGGCGTCCATGACCACGTGCAGCGGGGCGGGGCGGCCCGGCTGGACGGCGGCGACCGCCTCCGCGCCGAGCGCGACGATCTGCGCGGCGATCCCGAGCAGCCGCCGGCCGCCCTCCGTCAGCACCATCCTGTCGCCGGTACGGGTCAGCAGCGGGTCTCCCAGGTGCTTGCGGAGCTGGGCCAGCGACTGGGAGACCGCGGGCTCGCTCACCCCGAGCGCACGTGCCGCCGCCTTGACGGAACCCAGGCGGGCGACGAAAACGAACGCGCCGAGCTGGCTGAGGGTCACTCACCCTTCATAGATGGCGAAACCGTATTAAGGAATCCCTTATTTGTGGATTGTCGCGACAAATCGGTAACAGCAATGTGCAGTCATGCAGGTTCCCGCGAGGTTCGAATACGAGAGAGCCGACAGCGTGCCGCACGCGATCGAGCTGCTGGCGCGGTACGGCCCCGACGCCAGGATCGTCGCAGGCGGTCACAGCCTCATCCCGATGATGAAGTTGCGCCTGGCCCAGCCCGAGGCGCTGATCGACATCAACGGCCTGGCCGAGCTCGGGCGGATCGCCGTCGAGGGTGCCGAGCTGGCCATCGGCGCGCTGGTACGGCACGCAGAGCTGCTCAACAGCAGCACCGCAACCGACCTTTTCCCGATATTTCGGGATGCGGAGCGAGTTATTGCCGATCCGATAGTCAGAAATCGGGGGACCGTAGGCGGCTCGTTATGCCAGGGAGACCCTTCGGAGGATTTGTCGGCCGTCTTCTCGGCGTTGCGCGGCTCGGCGGTCATCCGGGGCGCGAACGGCACGCGTACCGTGCCGATCCGGGACTTCCACCAGGGCCCGTACGAGACCGCGGTCCAGCCGGGCGAGCTGCTGCTCCAGCTCCGCGTGCCGATCACGGCGCGGACGGGCAGCGCGTACGAGAAGGTCGAGCGCAGAGTGGGCGACTGGCCGGTGGCGGCGGCGGGCGCGGTCGTCACGGTCGACGGCGGCATGATCGCGCAGGCGGGCATCGGGCTGACCGCGGTCGGCGCCGAGCACTTCTGCGCCCCCGAGGCCGAGCGGCACCTGATCGGTAAGCCTCCAGGCGCGGAACTGTTCGCGGAGGCGGGCAGGATCGCGGCCGAGCACTGCGACCCGCACCCCGACCAGCGCGGGCCCGCCGACTACAAGCGCCACCTGGCCGCCGAGCTGACCCGGCGGGCGCTGGTCAACGCGGCAGGAAGGATCTGACATGCGCATCACGGTCACCGTGAACGGGCAGCCGTACACCAGAGAGGTCGAGCCGAGGCTGCTCCTCGTGCACTTCCTGCGCGACGAGCTGGACCTGACCGGCACCCACTGGGGCTGCGACACCTCCAACTGCGGCGTCTGCACCGTGCAGCTCGACGGCGTGCCGGTCAAGTCGTGCACGGTGCTCGCCGTCATGGCCGACGGCCACGAGGTGACCACCGTGGAGGGACTGGAGCGAGACGGGGAGCTGGACGCGGTGCAGAAGGGGTTCGTGGAGTGCCATGGGCTGCAGTGCGGGTTCTGCACGCCGGGCATGCTGCTGACCGCGCGCTGGCTGCTCGACCACAACCCCGACCCCGACGAGGGCCAGATCCGCGAGGCCATCTCGGGACAACTGTGCCGGTGCACCGGCTACGAGAACATCGTCCGCTCGATCCGCTGGGCAGCTGAGGCCAAATGAGCTACGGACCCATGCACCGCAAAGAGGACGCCCGCTTCATCCGGGGCCGCGGCAACTACACCGACGACGTACGGCTGCCCGGCATGCTGTACGGCGCCGTGCTGCGCAGCCCGCACGCGCACGCCAGGATCGTCTCCATCGACACGAGCGCCGCCGAGTCGCACCCTAAAGTCAAGGCCGTCATCACCGGCGAGACCCTCGCCGGGCTGAACCTGGCCTGGATGCCCACGCTGTCGAACGACATCCAGGCGGTGCTGGCCACGGACAAGGTGCGCTTCCAAGGGCAGGAGGTCGCGTTCGTGGTGGCGGAGGACGCCTACTCGGCGCGCGACGCGCTGGAGCTGATCGACGTCGAGTACGACCCCATCGACGTCGTCATCGACGCCCGCCGGGCCCTCGACCCCGGTGCCCCGGTCATCAGGGACGATCTCGAAGGCCGTACCGACAACCGCATCTTCGACTGGGAGGCGGGTGACAAGGCGCGGACCGACGCCGCCTTCGAGCAGGCGGAGGTGACGGTGGCGCAGGACATGCTCTATCCGCGCGTGCACCCGGCGCCGCTGGAGACGTGCGGCGCGCTCGCCGACTTCGACAAGGTGACCGGCAAGCTCACCGTCTGGTGCCCCACCCAGGCGCCGCACGCGCACCGCACGCTGTACGCGATGGTGGCCGGGCTGCCCGAGCACAAGATCCGGGTGATCTCGCCGGACATTGGCGGCGGCTTCGGCGGCAAAGTCGGGATTTATCCGGGATATGTGTGTGCGATCGTCGGCTCGATCGTCACCGGCAAGCCGGTCAAATGGATGGAGGACCGCTCGGAGAACCTCATGAGCACCGCCTTCGCCCGCGACTACCACATGCGCGGCGAAGTGGCCGCCACCCGCGACGGCAAGATCCAGGCGATCCGGGTGCAGGTGACGGCCGACCACGGCGCGTTCAACGGCACCGCGCAGCCCACCAAGTTCCCGGCGGGGTTCTTCCACGTCTTCTCCGGCTCGTACGACATCGAAGCCGCGCACTGCGAGGTCACCGGCGTCTACACGAACAAGGCCCCCGGCGGTGTCGCCTACGCCTGCTCCTTCCGCGTCACCGAGGCCGTCTACCTGGTCGAGCGCATGGTCGACGTGCTGGCCGCCGAGCTCGGCCTGGACCCGGCCGAGGTGCGGATGCGCAACCTGCTCAGGCCGGAGCAGTTCCCGTACCACTCCCCCACCGGCTGGGAGTACGACTCCGGCGACTACCCCAGGGCGCTGCGCCTGGCCATGGACATGGCCGGGTACGACAAGCTGCGCGCCGAGCAGGCCGACAAGCGGGCCAGGGGCGAGCTGATGGGCATCGGCGTCAGCTTCTTCACCGAGGCCGTCGGCGCCGGGCCGCGCAAGCACATGGACATCCTCGGTCTCGGCATGGCCGACGGCGCCGAGTTGCGGGTGCATCCGACGGGCAAGGCGGTGTTGCGGGTCTCGTGCCAGTCGCAGGGTCAGGGGCACGAGACCACGTTCGCCCAGATCGTCGGACAGGAGCTGGGCATCCCGGCCGACGACGTGGAGGTGGTGCACGGGGACACCGACCAGACGCCGTTCGGCCTGGGCACGTACGGCTCCCGCTCCACCCCCGTCTCCGGCGCCGCCACGGCGATCGTGGCCAGGAAGGTACGCGACCGGGCCAAGATCGTGGCGGCGGCCATGCTGGAGGCGTCGCCCGACGACCTGGAATGGGACTCCGGCAAGTGGTCGGTCGTGGGCGACCCGGCCAGCGGCAAGTCCATGGCGGAGATCGCGCTGGCCGCGCACTCGAGCCTGGAGCTGCCCGAAGGGGTCGAAGGCCACCTGGACGCGGTCACCGTCTACAACCCGCCCAACCTCACCTATCCGTTCGGCGCGTACATCTGCGTGGTGGACGTCGACCCGGGAACCGGGCAGGTGAAGGTGCGCAGGTTCGTGGCGGTGGACGACTGCGGAGTGCGGATCAACCCGATGATCGTCGAGGGGCAGATCCACGGCGGGCTGGCCGACGGGGTGGGGATGGCGCTCATGCAGGTGATGGCGTTCGACGAGGACGGCAACCACCTGGGGGCGTCGTTCATGGACTACCTGCTGCCGACCGCGGTGGAGTGCCCGTCGTGGGAGCTGGGCGAGACCGTGACGCCGTCGCCGACGCACCCGATCGGGGCCAAGGGCGTCGGCGAGTCGGCCACCGTCGGGTCCCCCGCCGCCGTGGTCAACGCCGTGGTGGACGCGCTCCAGCCGTACGGTGTGCGCCACGCCGACATGCCGCTCACCCCGGCGAACGTCTGGCGCGTCGTCAACGGCGACCCCTTCCGCACGGACCTGGCGATCCCATGAGCGAGTTCCTCGGCATGCCGACTCTCCGGCCGCAGCCGGTCGTGGACCTGGAAGCCCGGGTCGCGCGGCTGCGGTCGGGGCGGGAGCCGTACGTGCTGGCCACCGTCGTCCGGGCGCAACGACCGACCAGCGCGAAGGCGGGCGACCGGGCGCTGGTGTTGCCCGACGGGACGATCGAGGGGTTCGTCGGCGGGATCTGCGCCACCGACACCGTGCGGGCGCAGAGCCTGCGCCTCCTCGATACCGGGCAGGCCACTCTGCTGCGGATCACGCCGGAGGCCGGCGCGCCGCACGAGGAGGAGGGGCTGGTCGCGGTGGGCCAGCCGTGCCTGTCCGGCGGCACGCTGGAGATCTTCCTGGAGGCCGTGCTGCCTCCCGTGCTGGTCAACGTGTACGGCGACAGCCCCATCGCCCGGGCGTTCGCCGCCGTCGGCAAGGCGCTCGGCTACCAGATCGAGTCCGGCGCGGCGATCGGCCCCGGCACCGCGGCCGTGCTGGTCGCCTCGCACGGCGTGGCCGAGGAGCCGGTCCTGCGGGACGCGCTGGCCAAGGGCGTGCCGTACATCGGGCTGATCGCCAGCCGCCGGCGCGGCGCGGCGGTGCTGGCGCAGGTGGAGGGAGGCGAGCGAGTGCATGTTCCGGCGGGTCTGGACATAGGGGCCAGAACGCCGGGCGAGGTGGCGGTTTCCGTCTACGCGGAGATCATCCGCCTTCGCTGAGCCGGGTATCGGGACGCGTGGTCACGGGTAGGCAACAGAATGTAAAACCCGCAATCCCGGGAAGCCCCTTCCGCTACTCGGAGAGCGAAAGGGACATTTCATGCCGACCGAAACGGCCAGCCAGGTTCAAAGGGTGACGGCGCCGCAGCCCGGCAGCCTGGAGAGGGGGATCGACATCCTCCTGGCGCTGAGCGCGGCCACCCGTCCGCTCACGCTGTCGCAGCTGTGCCGCAACACGGGCCTGCCCAAGTCGACCGCGCACCGGATCCTGGGCGCGCTCTGCTCGCGTGAACTGGCCAGGCGCGTGGGCACCGGCTACCTGCCGGGCGAGCTGCTGGAGACGATGGCGGGCATCACCCGCGCCCGCGTGCCCGGCACCCGCAAAGTGGTGCTGCCCTACCTGCTCTACCTGTACGAGACCACCAGGCAGACGGTGAACCTGGCCGTGCCGTCCGGCCTGGAGGCCCGCTACGTCGAGCGTCTCTACGGCCACAACCGCGTCCGGTCCCGCTCCGACGGCCTGGACCGGGCCCCGCTGCACTGCACGGCGACCGGCAAGGCGCTGCTGGCCTTCGACCCGAGGCTGCGCCAGGAGCTGCTGGCACGGGGCACGTTCGAGCGCATGACCCGCCGGACGATCATCAACCTGGCCGGGCTGGAACGTGAGCTGGCCCAGGTCCGCAGGCACGGCGTGGCGTACTCGCAGGAGGAGTACACCGAGGGCGTGGCCTGCGTGGCCGCCCCCGTGTTCGGGCCGGGCGGCCGCATCTGCATGTCGCTGGGAGTGGCCGCCCCCGCCACGGGCGCGCCGCTGGCCAAGCTCGGCATCTCCGTACGCGGCGCCGCCCAGGCCATCTCCGCCGCCCTGCTCGGCGCCTAGGCGTTCCGGCCACTGGAACGCCTGAGGATCATGCGACCGAAAGCGTTCCATTGGCCGAAACCCATGATTGCGAACGCGGCGCCGCGGCGATCACATCGACCTATGAACTTCCTTCCCCCGCCGGCCACCCAGGAGGCGCCCGCGGTCCGCCGGGTCCGTGCTCGGACGACCCCGGACCCGCGGGCGCCGGCCGGATCGCGGGAGGCCGCGCGTGCCTAGGGGCCTCCCCAGGGCCACCGTGCTGGAGAGCGTGCGCCTCGCCGCCGTCCTCGGGCCGCCGGGCACGCCGC
The DNA here is from genome assembly GCF_043197025.1 of Nonomuraea marmarensis. Taxonomy (NCBI): domain Bacteria; kingdom Bacillati; phylum Actinomycetota; class Actinomycetes; order Streptosporangiales; family Streptosporangiaceae; genus Nonomuraea; species Nonomuraea marmarensis. The sequence continues at coordinate 72,765 of NZ_JBICRM010000014.1, read as the reverse complement.
ACGTGGCCCCCGGGCGCGACCTGCTGCGCTCCCGCTCGCTGCTGGCCGAGCTCGACTCCCGGTACGGCGGCCGCCCCGTCCTGGTACGCGGCCTGCGCGGCCCGGCGCTGCTGGTCATGTCCAAGCGCGACGCCCTGCGAGTCCTGTCCGAGCACGACTCCTACGCGCCCGCCGCCGAGGAACGCCCCTTCGGCCTGACCACGGACGTCCTGCGCCCGGGGTTCATCGAGATCGCCCGAGCGGAGGCGAAGGGGCTGACCAGCGGCGTGGTGGACCACACCCGGCTGAACGCCTGCTGGCAGCGCGTGGCCAGGCGCTGCGTCTACGGCGACGGCGCGGCCGGGGACGAGGAGCTCACCCGGTTGCTGGAGGCGGTCACGCGGGCCGGCCGGCGCCGGTCCCGGCAGCGGGCTCAACGGCGGGTTCAGCGGCGGCGGGAGATCCTCTCGGGCCGCTACGACGCGCGGATCATCGACCACCTGCACCGCGCCGAGCCCGGCAGCCTGGCCGGCCTGATCGCCGAGACCCCAGACGCCGAGGCGCGCGGGCTCATGCAGGCCGCGTTCTGGCTGATGGGGCTGGGCGTGGCCGCGACGGCGCTGACGCAGACCCTGGCCCTGCTCGCCGCCCACCCGACCCACCGCAAGGCGGCCCGCGCCGACCCCGACCACCTGCGTGCGTGCCTGCGCGAGGGGCTGCGCCTGTGGCCGCCGGTGCCGGTCCTGTCCCGCGTCACCACCGCCGAGACCGGCTGGTACGGCACCACCCTGCCCGCCGGCCTGACCGTGCTCGTCCCGATCGCGGCGCACCAGCGCAACCCGCGCCTGCCGTACGCGAACACGTTCGCGCCCGAGATCTGGCTGGACGGGACCGCGGCGGACGAATGGTGGGCCCGGCCGGGATGCGACGGCGTGCACCTGACGCTGGCGGTCGGCACGGCCTTCCTCGGCGGCATCCTGCGCGACGCCCGCCCAAAACCGGTCGGGCGCGTGCTCTCGCCGCACCGCCCGCTGCCCCACACGCTCAACATGTCGCGCCTGCGGGTCACGATGCGCCCCGCGCGCCGCAAGCCTCCACACGCCTGACGGCACCGGCCCGCTCAGGGTCGTCCGCACGCCTGACGGGGCATGCCTGCTCAAGGCTACTGGATCATGCTCATTGGTCGCTCACCGCTCCTCATTCGCTCCGCGGAGTGCCTCGTCCCTCGGCCCTCCACTCCGCTTCGCGACGCACTCTGTTCACTTGCTCGCTCCGCTCGCTGGGCGTCGGGTTCGCTCCACCGGGCAGGCCCTTCCTCCGTTAGAGTCTTGGGTACAAACGGGATGCCGGGCGGCGGAACGGTTCGGGTCGCTACCGGATGACCAGCCGGGTGGAGGATCGGTTCGGGTTGAGACGGGATGACGACGGCGAGAGGACGGCGACGTTGGGGCGCTCCGCAGGCACTCCGCTGAAGCCGGAAGATCCGCCGGCGATCGGCCCCTACGAGCTGATCAGCCGTCTCGGCTCCGGCGGCATGGGGGTCGTCTACCTCGCCAAGGCCGCCGACGGGCAGCGGGTGGCGCTCAAGGCGATCCGGCGCGACTTCACCGCCGATCCGGTCTACCGGGCGCGGTTCCACGAGGAGGTCTCCAACGCGCGCAAGGTGGCCTCGTTCTGCACGGCCCGCGTGCTCGACCACGGCGAGGACGGCGGCGTCCTCTACCTCGTCACCGAGTACATCGACGGCATCTCGCTGGAAGACCACCTGATCGAGCACGGGGCGTTGTCGCCTTCCGTGCTGCACGCGGCGGCCGTGGGCGTGGCCGCCGCGCTGACCGCGATCCACGCGGCGGGGCTGGTGCACCGCGACCTCAAGCCGGCGAACGTGATGCTGACGCTGGCCGGGCCGCGAGTGATCGACTTCGGGCTGGCGCGTTCGTCGCACGTGGACTCCCGGCACACGAACGCGGGCATGGTGATGGGCACGCCCGGGTGGATCGCTCCCGAGCAGGTCTTCGAGGGCCGCACGACCCCGGCGGGCGACGTGTTCGCGTGGGGGTCGCTGATCGCGTACGCGGGGCTCGGGGGGCATCCGTTCGGAGAGGGCGACGCTTACGTGATGGCGGCTCGGGCCCGCACTGCGCCTCCTGACCTGCGTGGGCTGCCCGCGCCGCTGGACCGGCTGGTCGCGGCGGCCATCCACCCCGACCCGGCGCGGCGGCCCGCGGCCCGGCAGTTGCTGCTGGAGCTGGTGGAGGCGGCCGACGAGCCCGCGGCGCAACTCGCCGCCACCAAGCACCTCACCAACGCGTGGAACCCGTCGGAGTTCGGACCGCTGATGCCGCAGGCGCCGCACCGCATGCCGCCCGACCGCACCGGCCCCGTCCCGGGCACCGGCCGCCCCCAACCTCCGCGCCACCCCGGGGGGCGCGGCTCGCGTCCCGAAGGATCCGGCCGAGGCCCGCAGGCGCATCCTGAGACGTCCGGTCGAATCCCGCAGCCGCCTCACCCCGAGCGGACCGGCCCCGTGCCCGGTTCGGGCGGGGGTCCGCAGCAACCGCCCCGTGCCGAGCGCACCGGACCCGTGCCGGGAACGACGAGCCGGGCGCCGCAGCAGCCGCCGCCCGCTGAACGCACGGGCCCGACAGGCCGGGGACCGCGGCAACCCCCGCACGCCGAACGCACGGGACCGGTGCGGGCACCGCTCCCCCACCAGACCGGGCAGGCGCCGCTGCCGCACCACGCGACCACCGGGCAGGGACCGCTGCCCGGCTACCGGCCGCCCAAGCCCAAGCGGGGCGTGTTCGCCGGCTGCTTGACAGCGCTGGTCATCACGGTCGTGCTGTTAGTGGTGCTGATCGCCGTACTGGCGTGGCTGTTCCGCTCACCGGCCGCCGGTGAGAACGGGCCCGTGCGGGACGGCAAGCTGGAGTTCGCCGTGACGAGCACGAAGTGCCCCAAACCCGCGAAGGCCGCGACGAAACGCGCGTGCCAGATCGGGGTGCGGGTCGACAACGTCGGCCCCGAGGCCAGGGTGCTCTACCCCGGCCAGCAGAAGCTCATCGACGAGGACGACGAGCTGCACGGCGGCACCAAGCTGCTCGACAGGAGCGGCAAGGAGATCACGCCGATCCGCATCGAGGCCGGTCAGGCGTTCACCGGCACGCTGGTGTTCGAGCTGCCGAAGAGCCTCGACCCGGTGGGGCTCGAGGTGCACGACTCGGGGCTGAGCACGGGCGCCAGGGTCAACCTGGAGAATTAGGAGCTCAGAAGCCCTGGGCCGGGGAGACCAGGCCCTCCAGCGGGGTGCCCGTGCGGAAGCGGTGACACGTTCGGCCAGGCCGCGCCAGTAGGACGAGCGCGGGTTGCCGGTGCGGCCCGCGGGCGGCCACCAGCATCATGGCCGGCGTGTGCTCGGCCACGGGCCCGCCGTACGAGCCGGTGGCGGCGGTGAAGACCGCGCTCGGCGATGACCCCGCGCTCGGCGGCTCGTACGGCGTGCGCGACCGCATGCCGGGTGGCGTGGTGTGGCCAGCACCTTGCCGACCGGCTCCCTTGACCGCACGCCGACCCTGAGGAACTCTGAAGCGGGAAATCGTTGCCGGGGGCAGTCTGCGTGAGGCGTCCATTCATCACCCTGCTGGCCGCCAACGCCCTCTCCGTCACCGGAAACATGCTCTCCATGCTCGCCATCCCGTGGTTCGTCCTGGACACCACGGGCAGCGCCGGGCTCGCCGGGCTGGCCGCGTTCGCCACCACGTTTCCCATCGTGATATCCGCGGCCTTCGGCGGGACGATCGTGGACTGGCTGGGATTTCGCGGCACGAGCGTGTTGTCGGATCTGGCGAGCGGGCTCATCGTGCTGGCGATTCCGGTGTTGTTGCTGACCACCGGGCTCTCCTATCCGGCCCTGCTGCTGCTCCTGTTCGTACGATGGCTGGCGGCCACCCCGGGAGAGACCGCGCGCAAGGCGATGTTGCCCGACCTTTCCGCGCTCGGCCGCGTGCGCATCGAACGGGCCACGGCCGCGTATGACGGCGTTTTTCGAGGCGCCGCGATGGTAGGCGCGCCGCTCGCCGGAGTGCTGATTCTCTGGATCGGCCCGAGTGCGCTGCTGTTCTTCGACGGGGTCACCTTTCTGCTGTCCGCCGTGCTCATCGGCGGCGGAATCCCGCGGATCGACGGCGGGGGGCGCGAATCCGGTGGATATCTGAGCGATCTGCGGGCCGGCCTGGCGTTCCTCTGGCACGACAGGCTGCAAATGAGCGCCACCGCGATGATCGTGGTCACCAATATGCTCGACACGGGCGTGACGCAGGTGCTGCTGGCCCTCTACGCCCGCGATGTGGTCGCCGATCCCCGAGCGTTCGGCCTGCTCACCGGGGCGCTCGGGGCGGGCGCGGTGGCCGGGACGATCGTTTACGGCGCGGCCGGCGCACGATTACCCCGGAGGCTGACCTTCGGATGGTGTTTTCTCGTCGCCGGGGTTCCGCGTGTTCTCGTGCTGGCGCTGGGCACGCCGCTTCCGGTGGCGCTCGGGGTGGCCGCGCTTTCCGGGTTCGCGGCGGGCGCGATCAATCCCATTCTCGGTGTGTTGCAGTTCGACCGGATTCCCGCGCGCCTTCGAGCGCGGGTACTGGGCGCCATGACGGCCGCCGCCTACGCGGGCATGCCCATCGGCGGGCTGCTGGCCGGCTCGCTCACCGAATTGGCCGGTCTCACGGTCACCCTTTTCGCGTTCACCACTATGTATCTGATGGCGTCCGTTCCGCCGTTCGTGTGCCGGGCGTGGCGGGAGCTGGATCACCCGCATCCCGCGCGGACCGGCTCAGCAGCAGGGCCTCGGTGATCGGGGACTCATGGGTGCCGACGACCGTGCACGCGTGCGCCCCGGCCGTCGAACCCAGGCTGACGCACTCCTCCAGCGGCCTGCCGCGCAGGGTGCCGTACAGGAAGCCTGAGACGAAGGCGTCGCCGGCGCCGTTGCTGTCGGCGACCGGTCCCGGCAGCGGCGCGGCGGGGAAGGCGCGTACGCCGGAGTCGCGCGTCAGGACCAGGCAGCCGTCGGCGCCGCGCGTGCAGACGACCGTGTGGGCGCGGCCACGGGCGAGGACGTCGCGCATCGTGGCGACCGGGTCGGGCAGGGCGGCGGCTGACATGAACACCAGGTCGGAGCGGTGGGCGAAGTCCTTCTGGTAGTCGGCGACGCCGTCCCAGTCGTGCAGGTCGGTGGAGATGGGCAGGCCGTCCAGGTCGGGGTAGACGTGGCGGCAGAAGTCCGTGATTGACACGTGCACGTGCCTGGCGCGTACGTTCGCGTACAGCTCCCTGGGCAGCCGCTCGCCGGGCGTGGCCTTGGCGTCGTAGAACGAGGTGCGCCGCCCGTCGGGGCCCACGAGCAGGACACTGCGCCGGGTGCCCGCCACTGCGGGCCCCCACGCGCAGTCCACGTCGCGCAGCGCGTGGCGGATGAGCGCGCCATGCGCGTCGTCGCCGATCAGGTCGGCGAACGCGACGTCCAGCCCGAGCGCGTGGCAGCCCAGCGCCACGCCCGCGCCGGTGTTGCCGATCCGGTCGACGACCGGCGGCACGTGGTAGGTGTCCTGGTACGGCACCGGCAGCGCCGGAACGTAGACCGTCGTGTCGACCCCGGCGCCGCCGAGGACCAGTACGTCGCGCGTCACGTGTCCATGGTCTCGCTCCGTGAGGCGGGCTCGGTCGCCAGACGCCGCCGCCTTCCCCCGCTCTGGTCGCTTCGCTCCCGCCGCTCCTCCAGGCGACGGCACTCCCTCACCTGCTCATGGCCTCACTCCGTGAGGCGGGCTCGGTCGCCATACGCCGCCGCCTTCCCCCGCTCTGGTCGCTTCGCTCCCGCCGCTCCTCCAGGCGACGGCACTCCCTCACCGGTTTACCAGGGGGCCGGAGCCGGTGGAGCCGCGGACGACGAGCTCCGGTTGGAAGATCAGCTCGACGTGCTTGGCGGGGGCACCGTTGACCTCTTCGAGCAGCGTCTGCACGGCGGCCGACGCCATCGCGCCGATCGGCTTGCGCACGGTGGTCAGGGGCGGATCGGTGAACGCGATCAGCGGCGAGTCATCGAATCCGACCACGGACACCTCTCCCGGCACGGACATCGCCCTCTCCCTGCAGGCGCGGATCGCGCCCAGCGCCATCAGGTCGCTCGCGCACACGATGCCGGTGCAGCCGCGGGCGAGCAGTTGCGCGGCGGCGGCCTGCCCGCCCTCGACGGAGAACAGCGAGTGCGAGATCAGCTCGTCCACGTCCGTCGCGCCGAGCAGTTGCGCCATGGCCTGCTTGAAGCCCTCGATCTTCCTGATCACCGGCACGAACCTGCGCGGCCCCAGCGCGATCCCGATCCGCTCGTGGCCGAGGTCGACCAGGTGCTGCACGGACAACCGCGCGGCCAGCCGGTCGTCGGGCGAGATGAACGGGGCGTCGATGTGCTCGCTGTAGCCGTCGACCAGCACGATGGGCAACCCGCGGTCGGTCAGGCGGGTGTAGCGGTCCATGCGCGCGGTCGTGTCGGCGTGCAGGCCCGACACGAACACGATGCCGCTCACCCCCCGATCGACGAGCAACTCGGTGAACTCGTCCTCGGGCGCGCCGCCGGGGAGCTGGGTGCACAACACGGGGGTGTAGCCGTGCTGCGTCAGCGCCTTCTCAATGGCCTGCGCGAACGCGGGGAAGATCGGGTTGTCCAGCTCCGGCGTCACCAGGCCGACCAGCCCGTTGCTGCGTTGCCGCAACCGCGGCGGGCGCTCGTAGCCCATGAGGTCGAGCGCGGTCATCACCGACTGGCGGGTGGCGGCCGAGACACCGGGTTTGCCGTTGAGGACCCGGCTGACCGTGGCCTCACTCACCCCGGCCTGGGCGGCGATGTCGGCTAGGCGAGCGTGACCGTTCATGCCACACACTGTACTTTCCACCAGGCCGCCGAAGCCGCTGCTCCAGGGACATCGACGCCCGGCTCGGCCAGGTACGCCAGGCGATCGCGAACGCCGATCAGGTCGCCTACGCGGTCACCGTCGCCGCCGGCGAAGCCGCGCACGCAGACCTGGTAGATCGCCACACCTGTCACCATGCGGTCATAGCTTTCCCCGAACGCCCGGGACGATGAAAAGCTCTTTCCGCAACTTTACGCAAGCTCTTCCACCAATTCGCATATCCGGAAATTTCGGTGTACGGACACCCAAAACCCCCGACCGAAACGCCCGCCAAAAGAGATTCTTTATGTCAAGGGTGGACATGTAGCGTTAAGGCGCGATGTACTACCTCTTCTATCAGCCTCGTCACAGGTGAAACGCGCGCAAGGTGTGGGCCCATGAGCTCGGTCGTTCTCGACAAAGTGTCCAAGGTGTATCCGGGCGACCACCTCGCCGTCGACCGGCTGAGCCTGCGGGCGGATGACGGCGAGTTCCTCGTCCTCCTTGGCCCTTCCGGATGTGGCAAGTCAACACTGCTCCGCATGATAGCGGGCTTGGAGGAGATCACCGAGGGAGACCTCTGGCTCGACGGCCAGATGGCCAACCACCTGGCCCCCCGCGACCGCGACGTCGCCATGGTGTTCCAGAACGGCGCGCTCTACCCGCACAGGACCGTACGCGGGAACATCGCCTTCCCCCTGGAGATCGCCAAGTCGGACCCGTCGATGGTGCGCGAGCGCGTCACCGAGTTGTCCAAGGCGCTGCACATCGACGAGACGCTGGACCGCCGCCCCGGCACGCTCTCCGGCGGCCAGCGGCAGCGAGTCGCGATGGGGCGGGCGATCGTCCGGCAGCCCAAGTTGTTCCTCATGGACGAGCCGTTATCCAATCTGGACGCCGGGATGCGGACCGAGCTGCGCATGGAGATCTCGGCCCTGGTCAGGTCGCTCGGCGTCACCACGATCTACGTGACGCACGACCAGGTCGAGGCCCTGACCTTGGCCGACAGGATCGCCATCCTGAATCGCGGGGTCCTGCAGGACGTCGGCACTCCGGCCCAGATTTACAACGATCCAGCGACGGCGTTCGTGGCGGCCTTCCTCAACTCGCAGCAGTTGAACTTGTTGGCGGCCCAGGTCAGGACCCCTCAGAACCAGTACGTGCAGCTCGACTTCGGCCCGCATCGGCTCACGCTGCCGTGGAGCGATCCCAGGGCGTACGCGATCTCGCAGCACACGGGCGGGCACGTCCTGGTGGGTCTGCGGCCTGACGGGCTGGCGCCGGTGCCGGAGTCGTACGAGGGGGCGGCGTTCTACGGGCGGGTGCGGGCGCTGGAATACCACGGGCACGAGTGGCTGGCGTACATGGAGTGCGGGATGCCCGCCGTACCGGTGCCGGAGCCGCCGGACCCGCGCGGGCGGGTCAACGGGGAGAAGAACGGGTCGGGGAAGCTGTCGGGGCTGGTGCGGCGGATGTTCTCCGGCCCGCATCGGGAGGAGCGGCAGGAGCAGGAGCAGGTGGGGCAGCACCCGAACAGCGGTATCCACCGCCGCTCGGACCTGATCATCCGCCTCGGCAACCGTCCCGTCTGGCGCGCCGGAGACGCCGCCAAGGTGGCGGTGGATCTTTCCCGACTGATGATCTTCACCCTCGACGGCGCCCGCATCGACCCACCCCGCCGCTAAAAAATCTTCTTTTTGTACGGCAAGCACGGGTCGGCCGTCCGCCTGAAGGTGCCGGTGGTCAGGGGGCAGTGGTCCAGCGGGGGCCGTCCGGGGTGTCGTCCACTACGACGCCGCCCGCCAGCATCGCCGCGCGCAACGCGTCCGCCGCCTCGTACCGGCCCTCGTCCCGCAACTCCCCCCGGAGCGCGAGCAGCGGCTCGACCAGGGAGGTCAGGCTCTGCGAGCGCAGGCCGGCCGTCGCGGCCTGCTCGCCGAGCCGGGCGATCAGCAGCCGCATCAGCTCCCTCGCCTGCTCGACCCCACCCGAGTCCTCCTCCGTGTCCGCGGCCCACTTGACGAGCTCCGCTTCCAGGTCGAGCACCGTCTGCGCGGCCGCCACCATGTCCGGCTTGGCCGCCGCGGCTTTGAACAGCTCCTCGCAGGAGTGAATCGTCTCCTCCAGGGTGACCTCGGCGGGTGCGGGCTCCGGCGGGGCCTGCGGGGGCGCGGCCGTGCCCGTGCCGCCTTCGGCCAGGCGGCGGATCTCGGCGAGGTCGGTGTGGGTGCCCGCGGGCAGGACCGTCAGCGAGCCGGGGCGGCGAACGGTCAGGCCGCCCCGGCCCGCCACCCGCACCGACTCGCTCTCCAGGTCGATGACCAGCGCCGTGTGCTCGTCGAGCCCGAGGACCGCCGTGTCGGGCGGCAACTCCCGCTCCATGCGCGACAGGCGGCGCTCGCCGAGGTAGCAGTAGCGGGTGTCGTGGGTGCCGCCCTCGGCGTTGTCGAAATGCGGGATCAGCACGGCCTGCAGGCCGAGCGGCTCCAGCAGGTCGATGCCCTCGCGCCAATGGGGGTCGGCGCCCACCTTGTAGATCTCGTAGACGGGCACGGTGGCCAGCCCCGCCGTGCAGGCCGCCGCCGAGGCCAGCACCGTCACCCCCGCACGTGCGCGAACCCGGGCCCGCAGGTCGCCCGCCACGCCCGAGCCGGCCCACCGGTCCAGCGCGTAGGTGGGGCTGCCGGGACCCGAGAACACCCAGTCGGCGCCCGTGATCCCGGCCGCCACCTCGACATCCAGGCCGACGCTGCGGGCGAAGTATCGGCAGGCGCGGGCGGAGATGTCGGCCCGGTTTTCCTGGAAGGCGTAGGGAGTGTCGAGCAGCACCGCCCGCGCCCCCGCGCGCAGCGTCCGTGCCGCGGCGCGGTGGATCTCGACCATGGTCGGGCTCGTCTCGCCCGACCCCATCAGCACCAGCAAACCGGGCATGGCTGTCGGCCTCTCTCTCGCACGCCATCGACTACAGCCTGGCCCGCCGCGCTGTTCAAGAGCGGAAGACGATATGCGTATGGGACGCACCTGCATATGATTGGCAGTAAGTAGTTGGCGGTGACGGGAAGACACGTGGTCTCGGTTGAGACGCTCATGCTACGGGTGGGCACCGACAATCGCTGGTCGTACCGGCATGCCATTACCCAGCCGGGGCGTGGCGAAAGCCCGGACGAGGCCGCGCGGCGGCTCAGCGGGGTCGCGGCCGCGGACCAGCAGACGGTCGTGCACTCCACGAGCTGGCGATATGAGCCGGACGGGAAGATCGTACTGACTTATGTGGTGTGTCCTGATCCGTCGCCGTGGCTGCCCGCGGTCGAGGTGCCCGTGCTGGAGATCGCCCGCGGCGAGGCTCCCGCGACGCCGTCACCTGACCGCATCGCCCTGGCCAACGTGGTCGCGCACGCCGTCAGGCACCTGGCGTTCCTCATGGCCGAGGACCCCGTCGTGGCGCGGGCCCTCTCCCGCCATCCGGGGATCGCCCCGGCCCTGGAGCTTGCTCCGGTTTGAGATCCGGCGGCCCAGCGCCTGCATGGGCTTCTCGACGTAGCGGTAGGCGAGCGCGCTGACGGCCAGGATCACGGCCAGGGCCAGCGCGGCCATCGCGATCTGGTACGGCCGGTCCGCCCGCCGCAGGTCACCCGTGATCTGCACGAAGTACTTCAACAGCGGATGATGCACCAGATAGAGCGAATAGCTGACCAGCCCGAGCCAGACCAGCACCTTGGGCAGCCGCCGCCCGCGCAACGCCATCCCACCCGCGAACGTCGCTCCGGCCAGCGCGATCGTCGTGAGCCACACGTCCGCCCGCACCCACCACCAGCCACTCTCGATGGCCCACAGGGGTGCGACCGCGATCAGCGCCGTCGTGACCGCCACCGGCCAGAGCCGCCCGCCACCACGCTCCCACCGGTGGATCGCCGTGCCCGCGAACATCACCGCCAGCACCGCCGCCCCCAACCACGGCACCCGGCTGCTCAGCAGCAACAACGCCAGCGCCATCACCCCGAGCACGCAGGCCGAGACGGTACGCAGCCTCCCCCACACCACGCCCACCAGCCCGACCACGAACACCACGCAGGACGCGTACGCCGGCCACCCGCCCACCAGCACCGCCCCCGACACCACCAGCCCGACGACCACGGCCGCGGCCGCGAACGACATGGCCAACAACCCGCTGCGATCGTGCTTCCCGACCAGGAACAGCGCCGTGACCATCAGGTAGAACACCATCTCGTACGACAGCGTCCACATCGTGTCGGCCACCCCGCCGACGCTCACGACGTCGAGCAACATGGTCGCGTGCGCCGCCACCGCGCTCCCGTCCCGCGGCACCTCCCCGCGCACCGGCACCCACCAGGCCAGGGCCAGCACCAGGACGATCACGCTCAGGTAGAGGGGGTAGAGGCGGAAGATCCGGCTGACCCAGAACTTGCGCACGTCGCCGTGCCGCTCCAGGGAGGTGGGGATGATGTAGCCGCTGACCAGGAAGAACACCAAGATGCCGTAGACGCCCAGATTGAACCAGTACGGTCTCAGCTCCGGCAGAAACCACGGCAGGAGGTGCTCGGCCACCACCGCCATCGCGCCGATGCCCCGCAGGGCGTCCAGCCAGGCGAGCCTGGCGGCTTGGGCGGACTTGGGGGGCAGGGCCACGGCGGCTGGGGACACCCGCCCCAACATACCCGTATCGGGGCAGGTGATGCGGTGGGTCGCCGCGACCTGCTTGGGACCGCACATGGCTGCGGGCGCGCAACGACCAGGGGGCGACCGGACGCGCGATGAACGCCACGCACCCGGTGCGACGCACGGGAGGAAGGACGTGTGCCGCGGCGGAGTCAGGTGGGGCGGTGGGTGGCCAGGGTGGCGTGGTGGTCGGCGCCTGCTGGGCCGTGGGGGTCGGTGTGGACGGTGGCCGCTCTCAGGCGGGGCAGGTCGTGGATGAGCCGGTGCTCCGCCGCCACCGCCACTGCGTGTGCGTCGACCACTGACATGTCGTGATCTACCAGGATCTCGACCTCGGCGTGGAGGGCGTGGCCGATCCAGCGCAGGCGTACGGAGCCGACGCGGTGGACGCCTTCGACCGTGGTCAGGATGCGTTCGGCGGTGTCCACGAGGGTGGGGTCGACGGCGTCCATGAGGCGGTGATAGATCTCGCGGGCGGCGTCGCGCAGGACGAAGCAGATGGCGACCGTGATCAGGAGGCCGACGATCGGGTCGGCGATCGGGTAGCCGAGGGCGGCGCCCCCCGCGCCCAGGAGGACGGCCAGCGAGGTGAAGCCGTCCGTTCTGGCGTGCAGGCCGTCGGCCACCAGGGCGGCCGAGCCGATCTCCCTGCCCACCTTGATGCGGTACCGGGCCACCCACTCGTTTCCCAGGAAGCCGGCCACGGCCGCGGCGGCCACCCAGCCGACCGCCCGGATGTCCTGCGGGTCGAGCAGCCGCCGGACGGCCTCGTACCCGGCCAGGGCCGCCGAGGCGGCGATGAGCAGGACGATGACGATGCCCGCGAGGTCCTCGGCCCTGCCGTACCCGTAGGTGAAGCGGCGGGTGGCGGCGCGCCGGCCGAGTGAGAACGCGATCGCCAGCGGGACGGCGGTGAGGGCGTCCGCCAGGTTGTGCAGGGTGTCGCCGAGCAGCGCGACCGAGCCCGAGGCGGCGACGATCACCGCCTGGATGACGGTGGTGACCAGCAGGACGGCGAACGAGACGGCCAGCACGCGCATGCCGCGACTGCTGGATTCCAGGGCGGCATCGGTCTTGTCGGCGCTGTCGTGACTGTGGGGTGTGATGATGTGAAATATCCGGCCAAATGCGCCCTTGATGCCCCGATCATGCCCGTGACCGTGCTCACCGTGGCCGCCTTCGTGCTCATGTCCGCGCCCGTGACTGTGCACATGCCCGTGATCGTGCTCCTGTCCGTAACCCTGCCGGTGGTCCTCGCCGTTGACTCGGTCCTCGACGTGCCGGTGGGGCTGGGCGTGGCTGTGGTGGGGGGTCGGAGTGGGGTCCCGGCGGTCGGACATGGCATCCCCTCGCTTGCACAATTTATCCCTTTTCACCAGGATATGTAGTCATGTACGCAAGCGACAACGCCTCAAGTGCCAACCGATCGCAGGAGCAACCCACTCCCGCCCAGGTCAACGCGGCCGTTGACGCGTTTCGCCTGCTCAGCGACGGAACCCGGCTCAGGCTGATGTGGTTGTTGTCCTCCGATGAGCTGGATGTGAACTCACTTGCCGAGTCCATCGGCGCACCGCGCCCGTCCGTGTCGCAACATCTCGCCAAGCTCAGGCTGGCCGGGCTGGTGGACACACGCAGGGACGGGCGCCGCGTGCTGTATCGGGCGCGGGACTCGCATGTACGGGGGCTCATCGCCGAAGCCCTGTTCCACGCCGATCACGAGGTCTCGGGTCTGCCCCGTCACGACTGAGGCGTCAGTCCAAAGCCCGCCGTCACCAGCCGACCTTGCCCTTGCCCGAGATGAGCGCGCGGGCGATCACCATGCGCTGGACGTCGTTGGTGCCCTCCCCGATCGCCATCAGCGGCGCGTCCCGGTAGAGCCGTTCCACCACGAACTCCTGCGAATACCCGTATCCGCCGTGAATCCGCATCGACTCCAGCGAAGCCCGCAGCGCCACCTCCGACGCGAAGTACTTGGCCATGCCCGCCTCCATGTCCACCCGCTTGCCCCCGTCGGCCTGGGAGGCGGCCCAGTACGTGAGCAGCCGGGCGGCCTGGATCTCGGTGGCCAGGTCGGCGAGCTTGAGCTGGATGGCCTGGAAGTCGGCGATCGGCTGCCCGAAGGCCGTCCGTTCGCGGGCGTAGGCGAGCGCGGCGTCGTACGCGGCCTGGGCGACGCCGACGGCGCGGGCGGCGATGTTGATGCGGCCGATCTCCAGCCCCCCGAGCACCTGCTGCATGCCCCGCCCCTCGACGCCCCCGAGCAGGCCGGACACCGGCACGCGCACCCGGTCGAGCACCACCTCGCAGGTCTCCGTGCCCTTGTAGCCGAGCTTGGGCAGGTCGCGGCTGACGCTGAAACCAGGCGACGACGGATCCACCAGCAACACGGACATGCCCAGGTGAGCGGGCGAGGTGATCGAGGTCTTGACGAGGACGGGCAGCGGGTCGGCGTGGCGGGCGTTGGTGATCCACGTCTTGGTGCCGGTCACCACGTAGACGTCTCCGTCGCGTACCGCACGGGTCTGGATGCCCTGCAGGTCGGTGCCCGCACCGGGCTCGGTGAGCGCGATCGCGGTCCGGCGGGCGCCACTGGCCAGGTCCTCGAGGTAGAGGCTCTTCTGCTCGTCGGTGCCGTGGCGGGCGATCATCCAGCAGGCCAGCGAGTGGGACCCGATGGTGCCCGCCACGCCCATCCAGCCGCGTGCGATCTCCTCGAAGACCAGCGCGAACGACACCATGTCGGCCCCCATCCCGCCGTATTCCTCGGGCACCGACAGGCCGAACAGCCCCATCTGCTTCATCTTCTCGATGATCTCCGTGGGGTACCGGCCGGAGTGCTCCCACTCGGTGGCCACCGGCAGGATCTCCTTCTCCACGAACGCGCGCAGGGTCTCCCTGAAGGCCCTCTGCTCGGGAGTCAGCTCGAAGTCCATGCGCCTCAAATCCTTCAGAGTGGACCGGTCTTGGCCTGCGGGAAGTAGCCCTTGTCGTGCGGGGCGTCGCGTTTGTAGACCATGACGGTCCTGGTCCACGACATGATCTCGTCGCCGTCCTGGTTGAGCCCGCGGGTGTAGGAGGTGACGATGCCCGCGTACGGGCGCGACTTCGACTCGCGTTTGGCGGTCACCTTCGACTCGGCGTAGAGGGTGTCGCCCACGTACACCGGGTGGGTGAGCTTGATGTCCTCCCAGCCGAGGTTCACGATCGCGGTCTGGCTCACGTCGATCACCGACAGGCCGAGCACGATGGCCACGGTCAGCCCCGAGTTCACGATGATCTTCCCGGTGGGCGACTTGGCGGCGAAGTGGGCGTTGAAGTGGTTCTGGTTGGTGTTCATGGTCAGGAGGGTGAACCACGTGTTGTCGGCCTCGCTGATCGTGCGGCCCATGGGGTGCTGGTAGACGTCCCCGACCGTGAAGTCCTCGTAGTAGCGGCCGATGCTGGGCTCGTGAACGGTCACAAGCGGCTCCTGTTCACAACGATCAGGCCGCCCACGTTAATCGTCTGACATTTTCCCGGTCAATCCGGCTTCCCGGTCAATCAGGCTTCCTGGTCACTCCGGCGCGAGCGGCCAGCTTCGCGACCACGGCGACGATCCGGGCGGCACGTTCCAGCTCGGCGCGGTGGAACATGGGCCCCTCCTCCTCACGCGCGACGACCACGTGCAGCCCCTGCGCCACCACCGGCAGCAACATCAGCCGCCGCTTGTCGGAGTCCATGGTGGCGGCCCGCGGCGGCGGCTCGGGCAGGAAGAACTCGGCCGGCGCGGCCAGCGAGGCGTGCCGGATCGCGCCGTCGGCCAGCGTCAGCGCCAGCGACCACTCCGCGCCGCACAGCGCCGGCAGGGCGTCCACCAGCGTGGCGAATCCCCGGGCCGGCTCGGCCGCGACGTGCATGAGCAGGTCGTAGTCCGGCGCCGAGCCCGGCACCTCCTTGGTGGCCCAGACCCCCTCGACGCGTACGCCGGGCATGGCGGACAGCCGCTCGCGAGCCTCGGAGGCGGTCACCGGGCCGGGCCAGGAGACGGTGAAGTCGTCCACGGCCCGTCCGGCCTCGCGTTCGAGCACGGTGACCTGCAGGATGTCTGCGCCAAGCGCTCCTAGAGCCTTGGCGACCTGGCCCAGGCCGCCCGGCCGGTCCGGCAGCGACACCCTCAGTCGCAGCAGCATTGCCGCCCCCTTTCAGAGGCTCTACACAGTGCCGTGGAAAGGTTTCGAGCATGTTCCACGGACATGTCGCACATGCTGCTTATATCCCAGGATGGAGCGTTAAGTCCGGATTGTCGAACATTGACGTGCCGGTCCTGAGCCGACGCCCTTTCCGCAGGTCAAGCGAACACATCCTGCTGGTATCGCCCCTCCGCCTCCAGCCCGGCCAGCCAGGCGGCGCCGTCCGCGCCGGTCCGCTCCCGGTGGACGGCCGAGCGACGTGCTGCACGCGTTCGTCACGGGGTTCATCTCCTTCGAGATCCAGGGGCACATGGCGGACGACCGCGAGGAGATCGACCGCAACTTCGACACGGCCATCCACCTGATCATCCACGGCCTGACGGGCTTAGCTTGCGTTGGAAAATCCAACCCACCTAGAGTGGGTTTGGTTTTCCAACTCCCAAGGAGGGGTCGCGATGCGTGACGCCGTCATCGTGCAGGCCGTACGCACGCCGATCGGCAGGGGCAAACCCGGCGGCGCCCTGTCCGGCATCCACCCGGTGGACCTGCTCGCGCATGCCCTGCGCGCCCTGATCGAGCGCAGCGGCGTGGACCCATCCCTGGTGGACGACGTGATCGGCGGCTGCGTCGACCAGGTCGGTGAGCAGGCCATGAACACCACCCGCTACGCCTGGCTCGCGGCCGGCTTCCCTGACTCGGTGCCCGCGGTCACGGTGGACCGGCAGTGCGGCTCGTCCCAGCAGGCCGTGCACTTCGCCGCGCAGGGCGTCTTGTCCGGCGCGTACGACCTGGTGGTGGCGTGCGGCGTGGAGTCGATGAGCCGCGTGCCCATGTGGTCGAACGTGCCCCCGGGTACCGACCCCTTCGGCCCCGCCCTGGCCGCGCGCTACCCGGACGGGCTCGTGCCGCAGGGCATCAGCGCCGAGCTGATCGCCGCCAAGTGGTCGCTCAGCCGCGAGCAGCTCGACACGTTCTCCGCCGCGTCCCACGCCAGGGCCGCCGCCGCGTCCTTCGCCGACGAGCTCGCGCCCCTCGCGGGGCTCGAAAGGGACGAGTCGGTACGGCCCGCCACCACGCCGGAGATCCTCGCCGGATTGAAGCCGTCCTTCGCCGACCCCGGCTACGCCGAGCGGTTCCCGCAGATCGCCTGGTCGGTCACCGCGGGCAACTCCAGCCCGATCAACGACGGGGCGGCCGCCGTGCTGATCACCACCTCGGAGACGGCCGCCCGGCTGGGCCTGCGGCCGCTGGCCCGCCTGCACAGCTTCGCCGTCACGGGCTCCGATCCGCTCCTCATGCTCACCGGCGTGATCCCGGCCACGGAGAAGGTGCTGCGGCGCGCCGGGCTGCGGCTGGCCGACATCGACCTGTTCGAGGTCAACGAGGCGTTCGCGAGCGTCGTACTCGCCTGGCTCCAGGAGACCGGGGCCGACCCCGCCAGGGTCAACGTGAAGGGCGGCGCCATCGCCCTCGGCCACCCCCTGGGCGCCAGCGGCGCCCGCATCACCACCACCCTCGTCCACGCCATGCGCGAGCGCGGCGCCCGCTACGCCCTGCAGACCATGTGCGAGGCCGGCGGCCTCGCCAACGCGCTCATCCTGGAGCACACCGCATGAAGCTCGCCGGCAGCGTCACTCGCCGGTGGGACGTTCCTGCAGGATCCACCCGTTCCCGTCGAGATCGCTGAAGAACACGAACGAGTTCCACCGCTCGCCCTTCCCCTCGGCCAGGCTGCCGTCCTTCTCGTAGTGCTTGACGACGCTGACCTCGACGCCCCGCCCGGCCAGCTCCGCCCGCGCGGCGTCGATGTCGGGCACCACGAGCTGCAGCCCCCGCACCGAGCCCGGGGGCGTGCCGGTGGCGGCGCCGATGACGACGGAGCAGGCGGACCCGGGCGGGGTCAGCTGCACGACCCGTACGTCGGGGCTGATCTGGGTGTCGTGGTCCACCACGAACCCGAGCTGCTCGCTGTAGAACTGCTTCGCCTTCTCCACGTCCGCCACCGGGATCGGAACCACTTCGAGCTTCCAGTCCACGATCTGTCTCCTCTCACTGTTCCGGCCTGTCACCCAGGCGTCGATCGACCGTCCCCCGAATCGACACCCGCCGCCTGCCAGACCGCCTCGAACGCCGCCTCGGTGATCTCGGTCAGCTCCCAGATCTCCAGCGGCTGGTCGGTGAGGAAACCGTGCTCGTCCTGGAGGTGCCGCCACCAGTAGCGGCGGGCGGCCCGATCACGCCCGACCTCGACCTGCCGGACCGCCCAGTGTTCTCCGTCGCCCTCCACGCTCTCGAACAACCATGCCCGCCCGTCCTCGTCGCCCAGGTGCCAGTAGTGGCGCGGAGCGTCGGACTCGGCGAGCTGCCGCACCAGCGGCTGTCGGAGATCTGGAAGCACACCGCTCACTCTAGAACGAGCACAGCCTGTGCATCGCGATCCCGACATTGATCCGGCAAAGCTCACTCACGTGGGCGCGGGCGGGATCGGGGGCAGGCTCGGAGTGCACGCGCAGGCGATCAGACGCCGCACCGATTCTCGCCAGAACGTCAGCGCTGGTACGCCCCCGCGTCCGGCGTGCCGGGCAGGGGCTTGCCGGCGATGTCCTTGCCGAGGGCCTTGCCGCCGTACCACGCGGGGGTGAGGGTGCGGCCGCGCCCGAGCGCGGGGGAGCCGGGGCGCAGGCGCAGGTCGGTGCGGGAGACGAACTTCGGGTCGGCCATGACCGACTTCGGCCCCAGCTTGAACTTGGCCTTACGGGCCTTGTACACGCTGGAGTCCTCGTCGGCGCCCTTGCCGTCCTCCCAGCCCGCCTCACCGCCGACGACGATCACGTTGTTGCGCAGCTTCAGGATCGACGGCGCGCAACCGTCGTGGCAGGACCAGCCGATGGTGTCCCTGGCCGGCAGGTAGACCGAGTTGTGCACGGCGACCGTGCCCTTGACGGGGCCGACGACGTGACGCGGGCCGCGGGTGATGAGGAAGGAGCCGCGGCTGCGGGAGGAGGTGACCACGTTGAAGGCGAAGACGTTGCCGGTGGCGGTCTTGCCCTTCTGGGCGCCGAGCTCGGTGAACGTCTCGTTGTTCCTGGAGGTGTTGTGGGTGACGCGGTTGCGGTCGCCGTTGAAGATCTCGACGGCGGCCCCGTCGGTGCCGTAGTCCTTGCTCTTGGCGAAGCTGCCGGTGATGGTGTTGCCGGTCACGAGGTTGTCGTCGCCGTTGAGGAGCACGCCGAAGGCGCCGGAGTCGTTGTCGCCGCCGTCGTCGTTGACGCTCATCCGGTTGTTGTCGGTCAGCACGCTGGCGCGGATGGTGTTGCGCGAGCCGGACGGCGTGACGAAGACGCCGGCGATGTTGCGGTCGGCCTGCACGCCGACCAGCTCGTTACCGTCGCCGCCGATCTCGAACCCGGACCAGCGGCAGCCGGAGGCGCGCAGGCCGCTGATGCGCCAGTGGTTGCCCTTGACCACCACACAGTCGGCGTCAGTGCCACTGATCTTGGCGAGGGGGCCGGTGCCGTACGGCTGGATGACGATGGGCTTGGCCGCGGTGCCGCTGGCCGTCAGGGTGAGTCCGCTGGTGAAGCTGCTGCCGCGCTTGAAGCTGACGGTGTCGCCCGGTTTGAGGTCGGCGGAGCCGACCTTGTCGAGCGACTTCCACGCCGTGGCCGCGCCGGTGCCCGCCGCCGCGTCATTCCCTGCCTTGGAGTCCACGTAGTACGTCGTGCCGGCCTGGGCCAGGGCCGCGGAGGGGACGGCAGGCAGGAGGGAGGCCATGACGGCTACGGAGAGCAACCTCATACGAGCACACCACTGTCCAGTTGGAGTCGGAGAATCGGCAGAGGCAACCGTAGCGTGATCAACGCGTGAGGCGCCAGACACGGAGCGAAGGTCCGTCGCCGGCCAGCACATCCCCGTCCTGCGCGACCCGTGTGACCTGCGGGTTAGAGCACGCTCGCGGTCCCGGTGGCCCGCGAAGCACATGCGGCTGAAGGCGTACACGCCGCCGCGCACGTTTCCGGGACTTAGCGGCTCATTGCAAGAATTGGAAGAACTTGCGAAAGAGGGTTACCTGATCCGGATCCGCCCGGACCACGCTGACCTCGTCGGCCCTCCTTCCACGACGTCAGAGTGAGATCCGCAACTTTCCGAAAGTTGCACTTGACCGTCGGCAACCATCGCGACATCCTGCACCAGAACATCAACCGACATCCAGGGCATCCGGGGCATCCGTCGGCATCCGGGGGAAGGACGACCATGCTCGGCAACGACGACTGGTGGCGTGACGCCGTCGTGTACCAGGTGTACCCCCGGAGCTTCGCCGACGCCGACGGTGACGGCGTCGGAGACCTCGTGGGCGTGCGCGACCGCCTGGGCTACCTCGCCGACCTGGGCGTGGACGCCATCTGGCTGAGCCCGTTCTACACCTCGCCGATGGCCGACGGCGGTTATGACGTGGCCGACTACCGCGACGTGGACCCGATGTTCGGCACGCTCGGCGACTTCGACGCGCTCGTCGCCGACGCCCACGGGCTGGGCATCCGGGTGATCGTGGACCTGGTGCCGAACCATTCCTCCGACCGCCATCCCTGGTTCCAGGCCGGGCTGCGCGACCGCTACATCTTCCGCGACCAGCCGAACGACTGGGAGTCGATCTTCGGCGGCCCCGCCTGGACGCAGGCCGAGGACGGGGAGTGGTACCTCCACCTGTTCGCCCCCGAGCAGCCGGACCTCAACTGGGACAACCCGGAGGTGCGCGCCGAGTTCCGCGACATCCTGCGCTTCTGGCTCGACCGGGGCGTGGACGGCTTCAGGATCGACGTGGCGCACGGCATGATCAAGGCCGAGGGGCTGCCGGACGTGGGCCCGAAGGACGGCCGCCAGGCCGAGATGCTGGGCGACGAGCAGCTCCCGTACTTCGACCAGGACGGGGTGCACGACATCTACCGCGAGTGGCGGCCGATCCTCGACTCCTATCCGGGCGGGCGCATGGCGGTGGCCGAGGCGTGGGTCTCCTCGCCGGAGCGGCTGGCCAGGTACGTCGGGCCGGACGAGCTGCACCAGGCGTTCAACTTCGAGTTCATGATGGCCGACTTCCACGCCAAGTCGTTCCGTACGGTGATCGAGAAGTCGCTCAAGGAGGCGGAACTGGTGGGCGCGCCCACCACGTGGGTGTTGTCGAACCACGACAAACCCCGCCACGTCACCCGCCACGGCGGCCTGGCCCGCGCCAGGGCGGCCACGCTGCTCATGCTGGCCCTGCCCGGCTCGGCCTACCTCTACAACGGCGAGGAGCTGGGCCTGCCCGAGGTGCTCGACCTGCCGGACGAGCTGCGCCAGGACCCGGCGTTCCGGCGCAGCGGCGAGAGCCGCGACGGCTGCCGGGTGCCGATCCCGTGGACGAGCTCCGACGGCTTCGGCTGGCGGGACCCGTGGCTGCCGATCCCCGCCTCGTGGGCGGCGCTGTCGGCCGAGGCCCAGGAGCACGACTCCGGCTCGACCCTGCGTCTCTACCGCGCCGCGCTGAAGCTGCGCAAGGAGCATCCGGCGCTCGGCGGCGGCACCCTGACGTGGCTCGACTCCCCCAAGGACGTGCTGGTCATCGAACGCGACCCCGGGCTGGTCGTGGCGCTCAACACGGGCGAGGAGCCGGTGCGCCTCGACCTGGCCGGCGAAGTCCTGCTGGCCAGCGGTCCGCTGGGCGACGACGGGGCGATCCCGGCGGACACCGCGGTCTGGCTCCAACGCTGACGGTTGGGGGAATCTTTCCCTTAACCCGACATATGGCGGCAATCACGCTCGGTAACCTCGTGGGGTGGCACGCTGGTGGGCCAGATCCCTGCGCGGGCGCGTGACCCTCATCGCGACGGCCGTAGCCGCCCTCGTGCTCATCCCCGTGTCCATCGCCGGGGTCGTGGTGGCCAAGTCGGTGGTCACGGCCAGCGTGGCCAAGGACACCAGGGACACGGCCGAGCGCATCGCGTACGAGATGCGCGGCGGCGCGCTGCCCATGGGCGCCGCCATCCCCGTGACCGATCCGTCGGTCGACATGATCCAGGTCGTCGGCACCAACGGGCGGATCCTCGCCACGAGCGACGCGGCCAGGAACATGCCGCCGCTCAGCGACGTGCGCCCCACGGCGAAGAACCGGGTGATCAGCACCACGAACTGCCTGCCGACCGAGTGCGTGCACCTGACGGCGGTCAGGGTGACCATGTTCGCCGACTCCCCTGTCGTCTACGCGGGCCGCAGCACACCGGACGTGCTCGCCAGCCGCTCCTTGGAAATCGTGGTGTTCTCCGAGGTCAGCGCGCTGATCGCGCTGACGGCGTGGGCCACGTGGCTGGTCACGGGGCGGGCGCTGCGGCCGGTGGCGACCATGCGGACCGAGCTGGACGAGGTGCACGCCGGCGACCTGAGCCGCCGCGTCTCACAGCCGGCGGGCGACGACGAGATCGCCCAGCTCGCCACGTCCGTCAACGCCACCCTGAGCCGGCTGGAACGTTCTGCGCTGCAGCAGCGCCAGTTCGCCTCCGACGCCTCGCACGAGCTGCGCACTCCGATCGCCGGGCTGCGCGCCCAGCTCGAGAGCGCCCAGCTCTACCCGGACGACACCGACGTCGAGGGCCTGGTGGACAGCGCGCTGCGGGACACCGACCGGCTGGAGGCCATCATCACGGACCTGCTCCTGCTGGCCAGGATCGGCTCCAAGGTGGACGTGGCCAGGGAGCCGGTGGACCTGGCCGACCTGGTGCTCCTGGAGCTCGCCATCCGCAACGACAAGCACCCCGTGTACCTGGATCTGTCCCCCGGGGTGATCGTCGAGGGCGTCCGGCTCCAGCTCGCCAGGGTGCTGACGAACCTGCTGGACAACGCCCAGCGGCACGCCGAGCACATGGTCCGCGTCACGGTCCGCAAAGAGGGCGGCACCGCGGTGCTGGCGGTCGAGAACGACGGCATGGAGATCGCGGCGCAGGACCGCGAGCGCATCTTCGAGCGCTTCACCCGCCTCGATGCCGCCCGCAGCCGGGACGCGGGCGGCACGGGCCTGGGCCTGGCCATCGCCAGGGACGTGGCGATGGCCCACCGCGGCCAGATCCGGGTCGAGGAGTGCAGGGGCGGCGCCCGATTCGTCCTGCGCCTGCCCGCCATCTAAGCGGTACTACACCGGCGACATCTGCCTGTCGCCGGAGCCGGGCTCCGGCGACTCGCCGTCCTCGTCCAGCAGCGTGGCCTCGTCGAACGGCGCCGCACCGGCGAGCACCTGCCCGGCCCGGTCCCGGTCGAACTCGCCCGTCCAGGTGCCGACGAGCACGGTGGCGACGGCGTTGCCGGCGAAGTTCGTCAGCGCCCTGGCCTCGGACATGAACCGGTCGATGCCCACGATGAGGCCGACCCCGTCGACCAGCTCGGGCCGGTGCGCCTGCAGGCCGCCCGCCAGCGTGGCCAGCCCGGCGCCCGTCACGCCCGCCGCGCCCTTGGAAGCGATCATCATGAACAGCAGCAGCGCCACCTGCTCGCCGAACTCCAGCGGCGACCCGGTGGCCGAGGCGATGAACAGCGTGGCCATGGTCAGGTAGATCGCGGTGCCGTCGAGGTTGAAGGAGTAGCCGGTCGGCACGGTGATGCCGGCCACGGTCTTGCTCACGCCCAGGTGCTCCATCTTGGCGATGAGCCGGGGCAGGGCCGTCTCCGACGACGAGGTGGACAGGATCAGCAGGAACTCGCGGCCCAGGTAGCGCAGCAGCGACCACAGGTTGACCCTGGCGACCAGCCACAGGATCGAGCCGAGCACCACGCCGACGAACAGCAGGCAGGTCACGTAGAAGGCGATCATGATGATGGCCAGGCTCTTGAGCGCCTCGATCCCGGTGGCGCCCACGACGGCGGCGATCGCCCCGAACGCGCCCACCGGCGCGGCCCACATGACCATCGCCAGGATGCGGAACACCAGCCGCTGCAGGTGCTCCACGCCCCGCAGGATCGGCGCGCCCTTGGCGCCCATGGCCTGGATCGCGAACCCGGCCAGCAGCGCCACCAGCAGCGCCTGCAGCACCGAGCCGCTGGTGAGCGCCGACAGCAGCGTGTCGGGGATGACGCCGAGCAGGAAGTCGACCGTGCTGGCGTCCGCGCCCTTGGCCGCCTCGGCCTCGGCCGCCTGCCTGGCGGTGTCGGTGAGGTGCAGCCCCGAGCCGGGGTCGATGACGTTGCCGACCACCAGGCCGATGAGCAGCGCGACCGTGGACATGACGATGAAGTAGCCGAGCGCCAGGCCGCCGACCTTGCCGACCTGGGCGGCCTGCCGGACCGAGCCGACGCCGAGCACGATCGTGCAGAAGATGATCGGGCCGATCACCATCTGGATCAGCGCGACGAATCCGGTGCCGAGGGGTCTGAGCTCCTTGCCCACGTCCGGCCAGACGAATCCGACCAGGATCCCGAGCAGGACCGCCGCGATGACGGCCAGGTAGAGATATCGAGTGCGATCACGCATCGGGGGGTTCTCCAGCGGTGATGGAATAACGTTCTGGATGTCCGACTATGCGGCTCACAGTGACGCAGGTCACCATTGAGTAAGTTTCGTTCACGGGAGAGATGTCAGATGCGGCGCTGGAGCCTGGCGGGGCAGATGCTGGTCCTGCAGCTGCTCGTGGTCGCCGTCACGGTGACGGGCGGCGCGGTGCTCGCGCTGGTGCAGGCGCACGAGCTGCTCACCGCCGAGGCGGGCAGCACGGCCAGGGCGGTCGCGGTGAGCGTGGCGACCTCGCCCGACGTGCTGGACGCCCTGGACGACGGGGACCCGACCGCGCGGCTGCAGCCGTTCGCCGAGCGGGTACGCCTGCAGACGGGCGTCGACTTCATCACCATCATGAAACCGGACGGCACCCGCTACACCCACCCGAACCCCGCCGAGATCGGCCGCCGTTTCCTCGGGCACACCGGCCGGGCACTGGCCGGCGAGACGTTCACCGAGACCTACACGGGCACGCTCGGCCCCTCCAAGCGGGCGGTCACTCCCGTCGTGGCGGGCGGCCGGGTACGGGCGCTGGTCAGCGCGGGCATCACGATCGACAAGATCACCGCCAGGCTGCACGACCAGTTCGCCTGGGGCGGCCTCATCGTCGCGCTCGCGCTGTCCGTCGGCGCCGCCGGGACATGGCTGGTCACCGTACGGCTGCGCCGCCAGACGCACGGGCTCGGCCCCGTGGAGCTGGGCCGCATCCACGACCACCACGACGCCGTCCTGCACGCCGTCAGGGAGGGCCTGCTGCTGGTCGGCAGGGACGGCACGCTGACGTTGTGCAACGACGCCGCCCGGCTGCTGCTCGGCCTGCCCGCCGACGCCGAGGGCCGGCACGTGGGCGAGTTCGGGCTCGCTGAGGTGCTGGCCGACGACGAGGAGCGGATCCACCTGGTCGGCGACCGGGTGCTCGCCGTGAACAGCGCCGCGAGCCGGCTGGGCACGGTCGTGACCGTGCGGGACCACACCGAGCTGCAGGCGCTGACCGGCCAGCTCGACGCCGAGCGCGGCTTCGCCGACTCGCTGCGCTCGGCCGCGCACGAGGCCGCCAACCGGCTGCACACCGTCATCACGCTGGTGGAGCTGGGCCGTACCGAGCAGGCGGTGGCGCTGGGCACAGCGGAGCTGCGGGCCGCGCAGGAGCTGACCGACCGGGTGGTCGGCGCGGTGCGCGAGCCGGTGCTCGCGGCGCTGCTGCTGGGCAAGAGCGCCGAGGCGGCCGAACGCGGCGGCGAGCTGGTCCTCAGCCAGGACAGCGAGCTGGACGACCTGGGCCTGGACCCGCGCGAGCTGGTCACGATCGTGGGCAACCTGATCGACAACGCGATCGACGCGGCCAGCAGGGTGGAGGTGCACCTGGCCGCCGACGCGCACGGTGTGCTGATCAGGGTGGCCGACGACGGGCCTGGGCCGGCGGACCCGGAGGCGTTCGCGAAGGGCTGGACCACCAAGGGCGACGGGCACGGGCTCGGGCTGGCGCTCGTGGGCCAGGCGGTGCGGCGGCTGGGCGGCACCATCGACGTGGCAGGCTCGGCGTTCACCGTCCGGCTGCCAGTGCCAGTGCCGGAGACGATCCGATGATCTCCGTGCTGGTGGTCGAGGACGAGGAGA
Source organism: Nonomuraea marmarensis (assembly GCF_043197025.1). Lineage (NCBI taxonomy): Bacteria > Bacillati > Actinomycetota > Actinomycetes > Streptosporangiales > Streptosporangiaceae > Nonomuraea > Nonomuraea marmarensis. Next base: position 46,867 of record NZ_JBICRM010000014.1, on the reverse strand, counting down.
TCACCGCCGAGGCCAACCGCATCTACGTCGAGCGGGTGCCCGGCTTCGAGGTCGCCGGGGTGGTCAGGTCCGGCGGGGAGGCACTGCGCTTCCTGCGAAAGAGACCGGTGGACCTCCTCCTGCTCGACCTGTACCTGCCCGACATGCACGGCCTGGAGGTGTGCCGCGCGGTGCGCGCAGGCGGCCTCATGTGCGACGTGATCGCCGTCACCTCCGCCCGCGACCTGACCATGGTGCGCTCGGCGGTGTCGCTGGGCGTCTCCCAGTACCTGCTCAAACCGTTCACCTACGCGACACTCGCCGAAAAGCTCACGCGTTACGCCCGGTTCAAGGAGGAAGCGGGCATGGCCGTCGGTCAGGGCGACGTGGACCGGGTCCTGGGGACGCTCAGGGGCAGCTCAGAGCTGCCGAAGGGGATGGCGAGGGACACGCTCGACACCGTGGTCGCGCGGCTGCGCGGCCGCCCTGAGGGCATGGCGGCGCAGGCGGTGGCGGATGCGATCGGAGTGTCCCGGGTGACGGCCCGCCGCTACCTGGAATACCTGGTGGAGCTGGGCATTGCGGCCCGCATCCCGCAGTACGGCGGAGTGGGCCGGCCAGAGTTGCTCTACCGGATCCCCATGGAAAGTTAATGGTGGTGATGCTGGCTGTTCAATCCAGCCCTCTAGCTTCTGGGTGCAATCCAATGCACTGAGGAGACACACCTTGCGAGTCCTGGCCGTAGTTCCCGCCCGCGGAGGTTCGGCGGGCGTACCCCTGAAGAACCTCGCCCTGGTCGGGGGCGTCCCGCTGGTCACGCGCGCGGTGCGGGCCGCACTGCGGGCCGAGCTGGTGGACCGGGTCGTGGTCAGCACCGACCACGCCGGGATCGCCGAGACCGCCAGGCAGGCGGGGGCCGACGTCGTGGAGCGGCCCGAGGAGCTGAGCGGCTCGACCGCCTCCAGCGAGTCGGCGGTGCTGCACGCGCTCGACGCGCTCGGCGAGGAGCCGGAAGTGGTCGTCCTCGTGCAGTGCACGAGCGCGTTCATCGACCCCGAGAACCTGTCGGCGGCGGTGCGCATGGTGCTCGACGGCGAGGCCGACTCGGTTGTGTCGGGGCTGCCGACGCACGAGTTCCTCTGGACGGCCGGCGGCGGCGGGATCAACCACGACCCGGCCGTCAGGCAGCGCAGGCAGGACCGCGAGCCCGAGTTCCGCGAGAACGGCGCCTTCTACGTCATGCGCACCTCCGGCCTGCGCGAGCACGGCCACCGCTTCTTCGGCCGCACCGCCGTGCAGCCGGTGCCGCCGCAGCACGCCATCGAGGTCGACAACCCCGAGGACCTGGAGCTCGTACGCGCGCTCGCCCCGTTCATCGACGAGCCCGAGCCGATCGACGTCGACGCGGTCATCACCGACTTCGACGGCGTGCACACCGACGACCGCGCCTACGTCGACTCCGACGGCCGGGAGATGGTGCTGGTCAGCCGCTCGGACGGGATGGGCGTCTCGCTGCTGCGGCGTTCCGGGGTGAAGGTGCTGGTCATGTCCACCGAGCACAACCCGGTGGTGGCCGCCCGCGCCCGCAAGCTGGGCGTGCCCGTGTTGCAGGGGCTGGCCGACAAGCGGACCGTGCTGCGCGACTGGCTGAGCATCGAGGGCCTCGACCCGGCCCGCGTGGCCTATGTCGGCAACGACGTCAACGACCTGGGCCCGATGGGCGAGGTGGGCTGGCCCATCGCGACGCCGGACGCCCATCCGCGCGTGCGCGCCGCCGCCCGGGTCGTGCTGACCACGCCGGGTGGGTCCGGCGCGGTGCGCGAGTTGTGCGACCGCGTCGTGGCCGCCAAGCCCGAGGCGCCGGTCGCCGAGGCCAAGACCCGGCCCAGGCTGGGCCCGGTGGCGATCGGCGACGTGCTGGTGGGCAACGGCGAGCCCGTGTACGTGATCGGCGAGATCGGCATCAACCACAACGGCGACCTCGACATCGCCCGCCGCCTCATCGACGTGGCGGCCGACGCCGGGTGCCAGGCGGTCAAGTTCCAGAAGCGCACCCCGGCGATCTGCGTGCCCGAGGAGCAGAAGGGGCAGATCAGGCAGACGCCGTGGGGCGAGATGACGTACCTGGAGTACAAGGAGCGCACCGAGTTCGGGTACGACGAGTACCGGCAGATCTCGAAATATTGTGACGAGCGGGGCCTGCACTGGTTCGCCTCGCCGTGGGACGTGCCCTCCGTGGAGTTCCTGGAGGAGATGGACGTCGTGGTGCACAAGATCGCCTCGGCCAGCGTCGCCGACCACGAGTTGCTGCGCGCCCTGGCCGCCACCGGCAAGCCGCTCATCCTGTCGACCGGCATGTCCACGCTGTCCGAGATCGACGAGGCCGTCGAGATCCTCGGCACCGACAGGCTGATCATGATGCACGCCACCTCGACGTACCCGCTGCCTCCCGAGGAGGCGAACCTGCGCACGATCACCACCCTCAAGGACCGGTACGGCGTTCCCGTCGGCTACTCCGGGCACGAGCGCGGCCTGCAGATCTCGCTGGCCGCGGTCACGCTCGGCGCGGTCTGCGTGGAGCGGCACATCACGCTCGACCGCACCATGTGGGGCTCCGACCACGCCGCCTCACTTGAACCGTCCGGCCTCGAACACCTTGTTCGCGACATTAGGATCATCGAGCAGGCCCTGGGCGACGGCGTCAAGCGCGTCTTCCCCGGCGAGGAGGCGCCCAAGGCCCGCCTGCGCCGGGTGACCGTCTGACCAGTTCGCACCAGGAGAAATACCGTTGATCACCCTCTCGGTCGTCGTGCCGATTCGGGACGGCGAGCGCTTCATCGCCGACGCGCTCACCTCGCTCTGCCGTAACGCTCGGCACGACTTCGAGTTCATCGTCGTGAACGACGGGTCCGTGGACGCCACGGGGGACATCATCGAGGACTTCGTCCCCGATCTGCCCGGGCTGACCGTATTGCGCAATCCCGCCCCGGTGGGGCTGGCCGACGCGCGCAACACGGGCCTGTCGGCCGCCTCCGGCCGGTACGTCACGTTCATGGACGGCGACGACTGGCTCGCGCCGGGCTACCTGGCGCAGCTGGTCGCGGCCATCGACGGGCTCGGCTGCGACTTCGTACGTGCCGACCACGTGCAGGTCGAGGGCCGCAAACGGGTCGTGCACCGCGCTCCGCAGGCGCGGCGCGGCGTGGCGCTCGACCCCCGCGACGCCATCCTGCCAGCGGGCGTGCGAACCATGGTCGACTACCCGTACGCGTGGGCCGGGATCTACCGGCGCTCCCTGCGCGACCTGCTGCACTTCCCCGGCTCGCTGCACACGGCGGAGGACCGGCCGTGGATCTGGCGGCTGCACCGGGAGGCCGCCACGTTCGCGGTGGTGTCGCTGGCCGGGGTGTTCTACCGGCGCATGGTGTCCGGCTCGCTGACGCAGGTCGGCGACGAACGCCAGCTGCACTTCTTCGACGCCTTCGACCTGGTGTTCAAGGACCTGGAGCCGGAGTTCCTGCCCAAGGCGGCACGGAACTTCTGCGCGCTGCTCGCCCACCATCTGGAGCTCGCCGACCGGTTCACGCCGGCGCTGCGCGCCCGCTTCGAGGAGCGCGGCGCGCAGATGGTGCGCGCGCTGCCCGGGGAGCTGGTGGCCGACTCGGTGGCGCGGATGTCCGTCGAACGCGAGGCCACGTTGCGGGCCCTGGTGCCCGACCTGCCCCCCAGCCCGCACATCCGGGTCCGCCGCGACCGGGAGGAGTCCTAGGTGAAGGTCTTCTACGCCTCGACATTGTTCGGGGCGATGTCCTTGGCCGCCGCCATCGACGACGGCCGCTTCGGCGACGGCCGCCGCGTCCTCATCGTGTCGAACAACGCGGCCATCCCCGAGGTGGCGATGCCGCTGGACAAGACGCCCGGCTTCGCCGTGCTGCGCTCGCGCTTCGACGAGGTGTTCTCGTGGAACGAGCTCATCGCGCCGCTGCACCCGTCCGACTGGCGGGCGCGCATCATCGAGGTGCCGATGATGGAGCGCCTCATCCGCTCCCACCTGGGGCTGGACGGGGTCGAGGAGCTGGTGCTGGAGTCGATCGCGGTGCCGCCGGCGCGGACGATCGCGGGGCTGATCCGCGACTGCCCGATCACGGTCTACTCCGACGGGCTGATGAGCTACGGCCCCACCCGCGACCCGCTGCCCGCCGAGATCTTCCGCCGCATCGGGCGGCTGCTCCACCTCGACCTGGTGCCGGGGCTGACGCCGCTGCTGCTCAGCGAGTACGGCGTCGCCCCCGCGATCCTGCCCGACGAGCGGTTCCTGTCGGTCGTGCACGAGGTGACCTCCACCGCGCCCGACATGCTGGCGGGCCAGGCGGTCATCCTCGGCCAGTACCTGTCGGCGCTGGAGATCGTCACGCCGGAGGAGGAGGCCGGGCTGCACGAGTCGATGCTGAAGGCCCTGGCCGCCCGCGGTTACCAGAACGTCGTGTTCAAGCCGCACCCGGCCGCCGGGCGCCGGCACGCCCAGCTGCTGCGGGCCGCGGCCGGGCCGCTGGGGGTGCGGCTGTCGGTGGTCGGGGAGAGCGTGCCCGCCGAGGTGTGCTTCGCGGCGTTGCGGCCCGAGCTGGTCGTGGGCTGCTTCTCCACCGGTCTCGTGACCGCCCAGCGCTACTTCGGGCTGCAGGTGGCCTCGCACGGCACGGAGCTGGTGCTCGACCGGCTGGCCCCGTACGAGAACAGCAACCGGATCCCGGTCACGATCGTGGACGCGCTGCTGCCCAGGTTGTCGGCGGAGGGCGTGATCGCCAAGCCGCCGGCGACAGACCTGCCCGAGCTCGTCCGGGCCGTGGGCTACTGCATGCAGGCCGACACCTACCCGGACCTGCGGCCGGAGAGCATCGAGTTCGATCCGCGCTATTTCAAGCGCAAGCGCCTGGAGACGCTGGGCTTCGCGGACAAGCCCAGCGCCCTGTCCAGGATCCGCAAGAAGATCAGGTCAGCGATTTGAGATAGCGGCGCATCCGCCGCTTGGCCCGGTAGCCCGCCCGCAACATCGTGGGCGGCACCTCCACCCGCAGCCTGGCCCGGCGCCGCGCGGCGGCGTGCTCGGGCCCGTCGAGCAGCGACCTGGCGGGCACGTGCGGCCGGGCGATCACCAGCCCCGTCAGCAGTCCCGCCCAGTCGTTGCGTTCCACCGGGTGGAAGTAGTTGGCCGCGCACCAGCGGTCCGAGGCCAGGCGGAAGTCGCCCTTGGCCAGGTCGTCGAGCGTGCCCAGCAGGTCGCTGTCCTCGAACACCAGGTTGATCATCTCGGCGCTCACGCCGAAGTCGCTCAGCACCAGCGACGGCACGCCCATCGCGATGGCCTCCAGCGCCGCCGTCGAGCTCACCGTGACGAACCCGGCCGCCCGCGCGAGCTGGTCGTGCATCGACCCGGCCTCGAACGCCAGCCGGCCCGGCTGGCCCATCTCCCGCCACAACCGCTGGTAGTGGTGGCGCTCGTTGTGCGTCTGCCGCTCGTCCTCAAGGGCGCGCAGCTTGACCACCACGTCCAGCTCGGGCCGCCGCCCGGCCAGCTCGGCCAGCGACGTCAGGATCCGCTCGCGCTGCTCCCGCTCGCGCGGCACCTTGGCCTGGGTGGCGAACACGACCCGGTTCCCGCCATGGGAGATCGCCTGCGGGCGCAGGAACGGCAGCCTGGCCAGGCCCACCGCCCCGCCCCCGCCGAGCCGGGTGGCGATCTCGCCGAACTCGGCCACCTCCCGCTCGCTGTGCACCACGAACAGGTCGCAGCCGCTGCGGAACACCCACGCCTTCTCCGTGGCCGGCACCGAGATGCCCGGCAGCCCGCTGACGAACACCGGGCGCGGCCGCAGCCCCGCGAACACCTCCGCCACCAGCACGTCCACCACCGGACCCGTGCAGGCCACGAGGATCACGTCGGGCTGCGTACGCTCCGCGACCCGCCGCAAAGACCGCGCGGACAGCACCGGCGGCGCCTCCCGCCCGCCCACGGCGGCGGCGATCTGCTCCGGCGAGGGCGCGATCGGCGTGCGCACCACCACCAACTCCGTCACGCAGCCCGCGGGCAGGTCACCGAGCAGGCAGGCCGCCCATTTCAAGTACGAGTCGGAGTCGGCAACCGCCAACACTTTCAACCGGACACTCCAGTCAGATGTGAGCGAAGGGCGGGAGCCGCCCTGCTGGTCCACCAGTCATCGGGAACGTCCACGGGCTCGACGGCGACACCGCGCGGGCCGAGCAGCACCCGCAGCGAGGTGATCGCGGTGGAGGGGAGGCTGAGAACCCGCTGGCCCGCGTCCAGGCCGCGCAGGGTCAGCTCGGCGGGCGCGCCGGCGTCGTGGACGGTGATGCCGGGGCGCTCCCGGATCAGCGCCAGGTCCACGGGGTCCTCGCGGCGGTGCGGGTAGTAGGCGAGCGGCTCCTGCGAGGCCAGGTTCGTCAGCCAGCGCAAGTAGCGGTCGCGATGCACGAGGCCGTTGCGGACGAGCGAGGTGCCGAGCACGACCGTGCGCTCGGCGGGTCCCTCGGCGCTCGGCGGCTGGGCCCGCAACCAGGAGAAGTCGTGGCGTACGAGATCGATGCCGGCCTGCCGGACCGATTCTTCGAGCTTGTCGTCCACGGCCAGGGCGGTGAAGACGGAGACCCTGCTCATGCGCAGGCGCAGCGCGGCCGCCAGGCCGAGCGCGGCGCGCAGCCTGGTCGGCTCCGCGCGGGCCCGCAGCAGCGGCTTGTACGGCCCCGCGGCCAGCAGTTCGAGCAGCCGGATCGTGGCCAGCCCGTCGTCCACGATGACGATGCGGCCGGGGTTGGAGACGAGCCAGCGCAGCTGCACCTTGCCGGAGAAGGCGTCGCCGACGGCCTGCACGCGCCGGGGCATGCGCTCACGCGGCTCGGCCATGATCAGGCCGTCGGGCAGCCCGAGACGGCCCAGCTCCTTACGCGTGGCCTTCAGCGCCCGCAGACCCGCGCGCGGCACGACGACCGTCGCGGGACCGAGCAGCCCGGCATGGTGAGCCTCGACGGCGCACAGCATCTGGAGCGGGGACTCCACCCAGGCCGACGCCTGTTCGACCACTCGTTGCCCTCCCAGCCGGGTGATGGCCCGTTCACGACCGCTTCAAGCTAGCCCGGCCGCCTTAAGCCCTCAGAAACTCGACATGAACAATGGAGGGTATGAACTCGCTCATGCTCAACACCGACGGCGTGCAGATCCCGCAGCTGGGCTTCGGCGTCTGGCAGGTCCCCGCCGACGAGGCCGAGCAGGCCGTGGCGACCGCGCTGAAGGCCGGCTACCGGCACGTCGACACCGCCGCCGCCTATGACAACGAAGAGGGTGTGGGGCGGGCCGTGCGCGCCAGCGGGCTGCCGCGCCAGAAGGTGTTCGTCACCACCAAGTTGTGGAACGCCGACCACACCCGCGCGGCGGAGGCCTTCGACGAATGCCTGGCCAGGCTGGGCCTGGACTATGTCGACCTGTTCCTCATCCACTGGCCGGTGCCCGGGCAGGGCAGGTACGTGCAGGCGTGGAAGGAGATGGAGAAGATCTACCGCGACGGGCGGGCGAAGGCCATTGGCACGTCCAACTTCACCGTCTCGACGCTCACCCGGCTGATGGACGAGGCCGACATCACGCCGTCCATCAACCAGATCGAGCTGCACCCGTACCTGCAGCAGCGGGAGCTGCGGGCCTTCCACGAGGCCAACGGCATCCTCACCGAGGCGTGGAGCCCGCTCGGGCAGGGCAAGGGGCTGCTCGGGGACCCGGCGCTGGCGGTGCTGTCGGCCAAGTACGGCAAGACCCCCGCGCAGATCGTGCTCCGCTGGCACCTGCAGCTCGGCAACGTGGTCATCCCCAAGTCCGTGACCCCGTCGCGGATCGCCGAGAACATCGAGGTTTTCGACTTCATCCTCGACGCCGAGGACATGGCCGCCATCGGCGCGATGAACAAGGGCCGGCGCATCGGGCCTGACCCCGACACGTTCAACATGACCTGATAGGTCTATGCTCCTCCCCCGTGCGGGATTTTGCGTGGGGAATTGCGGCAACGGGCGGTATCGCCCGTACGGTCGGGGCGGCCATCGTGGCCGAGCCGGGGATGCGGGTGGCCGCCGTCGGGTCCAGGGTGTTGAGCCGGGCGCAGTCCCTGGCCGCCGCGCTGGGGGCGGAGTCGGCGTACGACTCCTATGAGCGGCTGTGCGCCGACCCGGCGGTGGACGCGATCTACGTGGCGACGCCGCACGCCCAGCACCTGGAGGTGGCCGAGGCGGCGATCGCCGCGGGCAAGGCCGTGTTGTGCGAGAAGCCCCTCGCCGCGACCGTGGCCGACGCGGAGAAGATGGTACGCCTGGCGCGCGAGGCACGGGTGTTCCTGATGGAAGCCATGTGGATGCGGTTCAACCCGCTCATCCAGCGCGTCGCGGCCGATCCGCGCTTCGGAGACCTCCGCTCGGTGCAGGCGTCCTTCGGCTTCACCCTCCCCTACGACCCCGCGCACCGCCTGTGGGCGCCGGAGCTGGGCGGCGGGGCCCTGCTCGACCTGGGGATCTACCCGTTCGGGCTGGCCCAGCTGCTCCTCGGCCTGCCCGCTGACCTGCGCGTCACCGGCTCCCTGGCGCCCAACGGGGTGGACGCGGAGGCGGCCGGGGTGTTGCTCTACCCCGGCGGCAGGCGGGCTCTCGTGGAGACCTCGTTGCTGGGGAATTACCCGAACAACGCCACCGTTGTCGGCACGGGCATGCGGGCGGACATCCAGGCGCCGTTCTGGGCGCCGCAGCAGATTTTACTTTCCGGGCCCTCCATGGAGCCGGAGGAGCATCTGCTCGATCCGGCGGACAACGGATACGCCGGAGAGTTGCGCGAAGTCCGCGCCGCCACGGCCGAAGGCAGGACCGAATCCTCGATCATGCCCCTTGACGAGTCCCTCGCGATGATGGGGCTGCTGGCCAACGCCCGGACGCAACTCGGCTAAGTGGGCTTTATCCAGTTGTAATCCACTTGCCGCATGTATTACCTTATGAGGCATATCAGGGCAGATGTCCGATTTTTCGGGCAATGTCCAACCATCGTACGAACGATCACAGGACGGTCCTGTGACCGCTGAATCCGCCTCAGGGCGGAACCGGGGACCCAGGTCCTTGGGGTGAATCGGCACTCCGGTGCCGTAGGGCAGCTTCCACGTCCGAACCCGTCAGCTAACCCGGTAAGCGGCATGGAAGCAAGGAGTAACCCCCTCGATGGCAAAACACTGTTTCAGCCGTACCTCGAAGACCAACATCGCTCGCGCCCTGCTCGGCGCCACCGTCATCGCCTCGGCCCTCGGCGGCCAGGCTGCCGTGGCCAGCGCCGACACGGCGCAGCGGCCGGCCGCCGTCGCCGACCACGACATCAAGTCCGGGCAGGCCAAGGTCAACGTCACCGCCGCCCAGGTCCTGGCCGTCGCCAAGTCCCAGGTCGGCACCTCGGAGAACGCCGCCGGTGGCGGCACCAAGTACCAGGACTGGTACGCCGCCTCGCCGCGAGCCGCCGAGACCGTCGCCCGCGACGGCGGGACCAGGACCGACTACCTGAACGGCGCCTGGTGCGCGATGTTCGTCTCCTGGGTCGGCAACCAGAGCGGCGCCCACTCGCAGATCGGCGCGGACGCCTACACCGTCGCCTACGCCAAGTGGTTCGAGGGCACCCACCGCTTCGGCACCGTCGCCAAGCCCGGCGCCGTCGTCTTCTTCGCCTGGAACGGCGGCAAGGACCTCACCGACATCCGGCACGTCGGGTTCGTGGTGAAGGACAACCAGAACGGCACCATCTCCACGATCGAGGGCAACACCGGCAACGGCAAGGTCGAGGAGCGCGTCCGTCCGAAGTCGGATGTCGTCGGCTACGGCTATCCGGAGTACGCCGCCTGAGCCTGACGGGCTCCTGGCCTTCCAGCCGCGAACGAGCGCGCGTCCCGCACGGGACGTGCGCTCGCCGCGTTCCCGGGCCCTGAGGTGGGCGGTCTGACCCGCTTTGCGGAGACAGCGTCGTCTGGCGGCATGGTTTGCGGGTGCGGCGCGACGGTTACGAGTACCGCGTGAGGCGCGCGTTGCGGTGGGTCGCCGACGCGTTGTTCCCCCGCGGCGCGAACCGGCACGACGTCCTGCCTGCCCTGCTGATCCTGCTGACCATCGTGACCGGCCTCGTCGACGCCGTCAGCTTCCTCGGCCTGAACCGGGTCTTCGTCGCCAACATGACCGGCAACGTGGTCTTCCTCGGCTTCGCCCTGGCCGGAGAGCCCCAGCTGTCGGTATGGGCCCCGCCGCTGGCCGTCGCCGGCTTCACCGCCGGGGCATGGAGCGCGGGACGCCTGGCCCGGCGGATGCGGAACGCGCGGCGGGAGTTCGTCGCCCTCACCGCCGCGCACGCGCTCCTCGTCGCCGCCGCCCTCGTCGTGGCTCAGGTGGCCGGTCACCGGGACGCCATGGCGCAGGCGCCGCTCATCGGCCTGCTCGCCTACGGCATGGGCGTGCAGAACGCGACCGTGCGCAGGCTGGGAGTGCCCGACATGATCACCACCAACGTCCTCACCACCATCCTCACCGGCCTGGCCGCCGATCCGCCGATGTGGGCGGCCTGGCGCCGGGCCGTGTCGGTCGTCGCGATGTTCGCCGGCGCGCTGGCCGGCGCCGTGCTGTACCTGAAAGCCGGTCCGGTGCCGCCGCTGGCGGTGGCCTTGGCCCTGCTCGCGGCCGTCACCGTCGCGGCCCGCCCGCCGAAGGCTCGATGACCCTCCTGAGCGACCGCCTTTACGTTGTAGATTTCTCGGCAACCGGTGCCGCCCGGCTCTTCACGAAATAGATTTCCGGCGGACGTGTCGATCCGCCACGGAGTCGTTCGACGCGTTGATGAGACCGGCCGCGGCCGGTGCGGACGAAAGGGAGACGACTTCGATGAAGTTCATGATCGTGGGCAAGGCCAACGCGGACACCGAGGCCGGGGTGCTGCCCAGCCAGGAGCTGGTCGACAACATGCACGCCTACAACGAGTCGCTGGCCAAGGCGGGGGTGCTGCTGGCCGGCGAAGGGCTCTACCCGAGCTCGCACGGGGCCCAGATCGCCTACAGCGGCGGCAAGGCGAGCGTGATCGACGGGCCGTTCGCCGAGGCCAAGGAGCTCATCGCCGGGTTCTGGCTGATCCAGGTGAAGTCCAGGGAGGAGGCCATCGAGTGGGCCCTGCGCGTCCCGGTGCCGCCGGGGCATGACGGGATCGGGCTGGATGTGTGGCGGGTGTTCGACGCCTCGGACGTACCGGACGAGTCGCTGCCGCAGGAGGCGCGCGAGCGCGAAGAGGCCCTCCGCGAGCGCCTCGGCGCCGACCGCCCCAACGGCTGACCTTACGACCGCCGCCCGCTCGGCTCCGGCCGCGTGACCGCCGGCCGTCAGGCCATCATCCGACCGGGCACTGCCCGTTCGGCCGGACGGGCGGCGGCCGTCCGGACCGGGGGCGTGGGTTGCGGGGCGGGGGTTTGTGCTGGTCTCATGGGCCGGTGATGGCTTCCGACACGCACCGCGCGATCGAGGCGGTATGGCGGATCGAGGCGGCCCGGCTCATCGCCGGGCTGGCCCGGCTGGTGCGCGACGTCGGCCTCGCCGAGGAGCTGGCGCAGGACGCGCTGGTGGCCGCCCTGGAGCAGTGGCCGGAGTCCGGTGTGCCGCGCAACCCCGGCGCCTGGCTGATGACCGTGTCCAAACGCCGCGCCATCGACCTGATCCGCAGGAACGAACGCCTCGAACGCAACCTTGTCGAGCTCGGCCACCGCCTCGAGAACGAGGAGGAGCCGCCCGAGGTCGACGAGATCGAGGACGACCTGCTGCGGCTGGTGTTCACGGCCTGCCATCCCGCGCTGTCCGTGGAGGCGCGGGTGGCGCTGACGCTGCGCGTGCTCGGCGGCCTGACCACCGACGAGATCGCGCGGGCGTTCCTGGTCTCGGAGCCCACCGTGGCCCAGCGGATCGTACGCGCCAAGCGCACGCTGGCCGACAAGCAGGTCCCGTTCGAGGTGCCCCAGGGCGCCGAGCTGGCGGGCCGGCTGTCGTCCGTCCTGGAGGTCATCTACCTGATCTTCAACGAAGGCTATTCGGCGACGGCCGGAGACGACTGGATGCGCCCCGCCCTGTGCGAGGACGCCCTCAGGCTGGGCCGGGTGTTGGCAGGCCTGATGCCCAAGGAACCCGAGGTACACGGGCTGGTCGCCCTCATGGAGATCCAAGCCTCAAGATCGGCCGCCCGGGTAGGGCCGTCGGGCGAGCCGATCCTGCTCCTGGAGCAGAACCGGGCCCGCTGGGACCAACTCCTCATCCGCCGCGGCCTGACCGCCCTCGACCAGGCCGAGGAGCTCGGAAACGATCTCGGCCCCTACGCCCTCCAGGCCGCCATCGCCGCCTGCCACGCCCGCGCCGTCAACCCGGAGGACACCGACTGGGTACGCATCGCGGCCCTGTACGAGTCGCTGGCCAAGCTGTCCCGCTCCCCCATCGTCGAGCTCAACCGCGCGGTCGCCCTCTCCATGGCCTACGGGCCGGCGGTGGGGCTCGGCCTCCTCGACCAGATCGTGGGCGAACCGTCGCTCCAGGACTACCACCTGCTGCCCAGCGTACGGGGAGACCTGCTGTTCAAGCTGGGACGCCTGGCGGAGGCCCGCGCCGAGTTCGAGCGAGCGGCCTCGATGACCCGCAACGCCCGTGAACGCGCCCTCCTGGAGGAACGCGCCGCCGCCTGCCGAGGCTAACAGGGCTGGAGTGACGGGAGACGCCCGGCGAATGTACGGCGGTCACAGGAGGCCGTGCCGCCACAGCTCGGCCTCGGCGTCCAACGCGTCCATATCGAGCGCCGACCCGTGCACGTGCTGCGCCCATGCCACCAGCAGCCGCACGAACTCGTCATCCCCGTCATCCGCTACACCGTGCACATGGAACCACGTGATCAGCGGAGCCGCGTGCGGCACCCGGGCATCGCACCCGGCGCACAGCACGACACCGTTCCGGCCGTCCGCCGCGGTGCCGCCGGCGTTCGTCCAGCCGTACGGCACGTCCACGAGCAGCAGCCCCTCCTCGCCGCAGCGCGGGCACGTCGGCGGCTCCCCAGTGATCATGATGTCGATCTGCCGCTGTTCGGTCACAGCGAGATCGCTTCCGGCCCGAACAACTGCTTGATGTCGGCGGCGAACGACGGCTCGGGGTTGACCCGGAACTCCGGCAGTGACAGCACCATGGTCTTCCCGGCCGACCGCCGCAGGTTGATCAGCAGCGGAACCTGCCCTTCGTGCAGCTTCAGCACGTTACGCAGCTCGTCCACCAGGCTCTGGCTGATGCGTTCCTCGCGCAGTAGCAGGGTGACGGGGTGCCCGGCGTCGCTGGTGATGCCGGACACGTCGATCAGCGCCAGGTCCTCCGCGAAGATCGAGATGGCGCCGTCGCGATTGTTGACCCGCCCGCGGACGGCCACCACGGCGTCCTCACGCAGCTCCGGCCCGTACAGCTCGTACGACTTCGGGAAGAACAGACACTCCACGGCGCCGTCCATGTCCTCGACCGTGGCGATGGCCCACAGGTTGCCGGCCTTGTTGATCCGCTTGTCGACCTTCGTGATCATGCCGCATACGCTGATTTCGCCGCGGTCGTCCCGGCCGCTGTCGAGCAGGTCGACGATCGTGGTGTCCCGGTTGCGGGCCAGGAGTCGTTCGCTGCCGGCCAGGGGGTGGTCGGACACGTACAGGCCGAGCATCTCCCGCTCGAAGTCGAGCTTGGTCTTCTTGTCCCATTCCATGTCGGGGACGGCGACCGTGAACGCCGTGTCATCCCCGTCGTCGTCCATCCCGCCGAACAGCGAATCCTGACCGTGGGCCTCGTTCTTCTTGATGTCGATGACCGACTCGACGGCCTGCTCGTGGACCATGAGCAGGGCCTTGCGCTGGTGGTCGAGCGAGTCGAACGCGCCCGCCTTGATCAGCGATTCGATGACCCGCTTGTTGCAGACGGACAGCGGCACCTTGGCCAGGAAGTCGTTGAAGTCGTTGTAGCGCTCCTTCTCCTTGCGGGCTTTGACGATGCCCTCAACGACGTTCGCGCCGACGTTGCGGACGGCGCCGAGCCCGAAGCGGACCTGGGCGTCGCCGACCGCGACGAAGTCGAACTGGGAGTCGTTGACGTCCGGGGCGAGCACCTCGATGCCCATCTTGCGGCACTCGGCCAGGTAGACCGCGGCCTTGTCCTTGTCGTCCCCCACGGAGGTCAGCAGGGCGGCCATGTATTCGGCGGGGTAGTTGGCCTTCAGGTAGGCGGTCCAGTAAGCGACCAGGCCGTACCCGGCGGTGTGCGACTTGTTGAAGGCGTAGCCGGAGAACGGCAGCATGACGTCCCACAGCGCCTTGATCGCGTCGTCGCTGTAGCCGTTGCCGCGCATGCCGGCTTGGAAGTTCTCGAACTCCTGGTCGAGGATCTCCTTCTTTTTCTTACCCATGGCGCGGCGCAGCAGGTCGGCGCCGCCGAGCGTGTAGCCGGCCAGTTCGCGGGCGACCGCCATGATCTGCTCTTGGTAGACCAGCAGGTGGAAGGTGGTGCCGAGGATCGGTTCCAGGGCTTCCTTCAGCTCCGGGTGGATGGGCTCGATGTCCTGGCGGGCGTTCTTGCGGTGCGCGTAGTTGGTGTGCGCGTTGGCCGCCATCGGGCCCGGCCGGTAGAGGGCCAGCACGGCGGCGATGTCCTCGAACCGGCTCGGCTCCATGAGCTTGAGGAGCTGCCGCATGGGGCCGCCGTCGAGCTGGAACACGCCGAGGGTGTCGCCGCGGGCCAGCAGCTTGTACGTGGGCTCGTCGTCGAGGGGCAGGGTCAGGGTGTCGAGCTTGACGCCCCGGTTCTGCTCGATGATCTTGATGGCGTGGTCGATGATGCCCAGGTTCCGCAGGCCCAGGAAGTCCATCTTGACCAGGCCCATGTCTTCACAGGACGGGTAGTCGAACCCAGTGATGATCACGCCGTCCTTGTCCCGCCTGTGCATCGGGATCAGGTCCAGCAGAGGATGCGAGGACAGGATGACAGCCGCGGCGTGCACCCCGGTGCCGCGGATCAGGCCCTCGATGCCGCGGCCGGTGTCGATGACCTTGCGCACGTCGGGGTCGTTCTCGTACAGGGCGCGGATTTCGCCGCCCTCGTTGTAGCGGGGATGGTCCTCGTTGAACATGTCCGCGAGCGGGACGCCCTTGCCCATGACGTCCGGCGGCATCGCCTTCGTGATCTTGTCGCCCATCGCGAACGGGTAGCCGAGGATGCGGGACGCGTCCTTGACGGCAGCCTTGGCCTTGATCGTGCCGAACGTGTTGACCTGCGCGGTCATCTCGCTGCCGTACTTCTCGGTGACGTAGGCCACCATCCGGTCCCGCTGGCGGTCGTCGAAGTCGAGGTCGATGTCCGGCGGGTTGATCCGCTCCGGATTCAGGAACCGCTCGAACAGCAGGCCGTGCTCCAGCGGGTCGAGCTCGGTGATGCGGGTGGCGTAGGCGACGATCGAGCCGGTGGCGCTGCCCCGGCCCGGTCCCACGGCGATGCCGTTGTCGCGGGCGTACTTGCAGATGTCGGCGACGACCAGGAAGTAGCTGGAGAATCCCATGGGGCCGATGACCTTCATCTCGGTCTCGTACCGGTCCCACACCTCCTGGGGGATGGGCATCCCGTACCGCAGCTCCAGGCCGCGCTCCACCTCCTTGCGCAGCCACGACTCCTGCGTCTCACCCTCGGGCACGTCGGGGTAGGGCGGCATCCGGTCCACCTGGCCGAACACGTCGCTGTAGTCGCCCACCATCTCGGCGACGAGCAGCGTGTTGTCACACGCCTCAGGCATTTCGGCGAACAGCCTGCGCATCTCGTCAGCACTCTTGAGGTAGTAGCCGGAGCCGTTGAACCGGAACCGGTTGGGGTCGTCCTTGTTCTTGCCGACGCCGACGCACAGGAGGCTGTCGTGGGCGTCGGCCTGGTCCTCGGTCACGTAGTGGGAGTCGTTGGTGCCCAGCAGCGGGATGTCGAGCTGCTTGGCCAGCCGCAGCAGGTCGGCGCGGACCTGCCGCTCGATGTCGATGCCGTGGTCCATCAACTCCAGGAAGTAGTTCTCCTTACCGAAGATCTCCTGGTATTCGCCGGCGACCCTGACCGCCTCGTCGTACTGGCCGAGCCGGATCCGGGTCTGCACCGCGCCGGACGGGCAGCCGGTCGTGGCGATGATCCCGCTCGCGTGCTGGGAGATCAGGTCCTGGTCCATCCGGGGCTTGGAGTAGTAGCCCTCGAACGATGCCAAGGACGACAACCGGAACAGGTTGCGCAGCCCGTCCGCGTCCTTGGCCCACATGGTCATGTGGGTGAACCGGCCGCCGCCGGAGACGTCCTTGCCGCCCTCGCCGTCCGCCACACCGGTCTCTGCCCGCTGCCCCCAGAAGACCGGCTTCTTCACGAACCGGTTCTCCGGGGCCACGTACGCTTCGATCCCCACGATCGGCTTGACCGGGCTGCCCGCGGCGACCTTCTGGAACTCGTAGGCACCGAACATGTTGCCGTGGTCGGACATCGCGATCGCGGGCATCTCGAGCCGCTCGGCTTCCTTGAACAGCGGCTTCATCTTGGCCGCTCCGTCCAGCATGCTGTACTCGGTGTGCACGTGCAGATGCACGAACGACTTGCTCACCCGTTCCCCTTACCTCGCGCCCGGCCCAACTGCCCGCACGAGCCTATTCCGTCTCGCGGGGGCGGACGGGGTCTTGCGCGCAGGCACGGACAGGTTGTTGCCAGGCTGTTGTTGACGCTCCGTGTAACCAGTCACGGGCGAGCGGAGCGGGCGACGGCGTGACTGGGGGTGTGACGCCGAGAAAGCGTGGTGGGTGCGGGTGACATGCCCTTGATCCGACACAAAAGATGTCTCTTGTGGTGGGAGCGCTCCCAATCAGCCCTTTGGGGTGTTTATGATCAAAAATCCTGTTTCACTGTGACAAACCGCACCATTGGTAACGGTTACGTTTCGCGGGATTGACGTGCAGAGCACGCAAGTGCACCCTTTGTGGGAGCGCTCCCAAAGACTTCCGCCACCCCCACCGCGGCGGAGCGTGTGCCGCGGTGCACCTCCCCAACACCCACCCTAGAAGGGGTCCACCATGATGATCAGCAAGCGTCGCGGCGGTCTTGCCGCGGCCTCGGCCCTGGCCGCGGCGGCGCTGACCGTCGCCTCCTGTGGTTCCGGCAGCACCCCGCAGTCCAGCGCTCCCGCCTCCTCGGCGGCGGCGGAACCGGTCACGATCCGCGTGCAGACCTTCGGCGGCGGCACCAACTTCGGCTACAAGAACGCCATCACCAAGTGGAACGCCGAGCACAAGGACATCCAGATCAAGGAGGAGCACCTCACCGACCAGTTCGAGCAGCAGTACTGGCCGCAGATGATCCAGTGGCTGCAGGCCGGCAACGGCGCGGGCGACGTGGTCGGCATCGACGAGGGCGGCATGGGCCTGGCCAAGGCGCACCCGGAGTGGTGGGCCGACCTGAAGGAGTACGGCCTGGAATCCCGCAAGGCGGACTTCCCCGCGTGGAAGTGGGAGAACGGCGTCACCGCCGACGGCAAGCTGTTCGGCCTGGGCACCGACATCGGCGGCATGAGCGTCTGCTACCGCACGGACCTGTTCAAGAAGGCCGGGCTGCCCACGAGCCGTGACGAGGTCAGCGCCCTGTGGCCGACCTGGGACGAGTTCATGAACGTCGGCAAGACGTTCCAGTCGAAGGTGAAGGACACCAAGTTCGCCGACGGCACGAACACGCTCTACCAGGTGGTCCTCTACCAGGAGGCGGCCAAGAACGGCAACGTGACGTACTTCGACAAGGACAACAACCTCATCGTCGACAAGAACCCGGCGGTGAAGGCGGGTTTCGACTTCGCCACGAAGATGAGCCAGCAGGGCCTGACCGCCAAGCTGCGCAACTTCACCGACGAGTGGGCGGCGGGCACCCAGAAGGGCGCGTTCGCCACGGTCGGCTGCCCATCCTGGATGCTCGGCGTGGTCAGCGGCAACGCCGGCGACGGCGGCAAGGGCAAGTGGGACGTGGCCGCGGTGCCCGGCGGCGGCGGCAACTGGGGCGGCTCCTGGCTGTCCGTGCCCAAGCAGTCCAAGCACCCGAAGGAAGCCGCGGCGGTCGCCGACTACCTGACCAACGCGGAGACCGAGGCGAGCATCTTCACCGACTTCGGCAACATGCCGAGCAACACGAAGTCGCAGGCCGACCCCGGCGTGCAGGGCGCCAAGAACGAGTTCTTCAACAACGCCCCGATCGGTGACATCTTCGCCAAGTCGGCCTCCAGCCTCCAGCCGGTCTTCCTCGGCGTGAAGCACGCCCAGGTCAAGAACGCCATCGAGTCGGTCATCCAGGGCATGGACGACGGCTCCGTTCCGTACGACAAGGCCTGGCAGCAGCTGGTCGACGACGCGGTGAAGGCCGCGGGCTGATCTCCCCGCCCGGCCCGCCAGAGGCGGGCCGGGCTCCTGCCGCCGAAAGGTCTGCTATGAGCATCGACACCCTTGCGCGGGCGGCGCGGAGCAACCACCGCCGCCGCGCCCGCCCGCCCGGCCGCCGCTGGCGTTCCAAACTGGACGTCAGGGCGATGCCGTACGCCCTGGTGTCCCCGTATTTCCTGCTGTTCGCCGCCTTCGGGCTCTTCCCGTTGGCCTTCACCCTGTACTACTCGCTCTACGACTACGACCTGGCCGGGACCACCGAGTTCACCGGGCTGGGCAACTACACCGCGCTGCTGCAGGACGAGGACTTCTGGAACGCCGTGTCGAACACGGTGGGCATGTTCATCCTCGCCACGGTCCCGCAGATGTTGCTCGCGTTGTTCCTGGCCAACGCGCTGAACAAGCGCTTCAAGTTCCGCCTGGCGATCCGGATGAGCGTGCTGCTGCCGCTGGTCACGTCGGTGGTCGCGGTCGCGGTGGTGTTCACGCAGCTGTACGCCCGCGACTGGGGCCTGGTCAACTGGATCCTGAGCTGGTTCGGCGTGGACGCGACGAACTGGCGGGCCGAGCGCGTGCCGTCGTGGATCGCCATCGCCACCATGGTCGACTGGCGCTGGACCGGCTACAACGCGATCATCTTCCTGGCCGGCATGCAGACGATCCCCCGCGACCTGTACGAGGCCGCGGCGATCGACGGCGCGTCCCGGCGCAGGCAGTTCTGGCAGATCACGCTGCCGATGTTGCGCCCGACCATGATCTTCGTGGTGCTCAACTCCACGATCGGCGGCCTGACGCTGTTCTCGGAGCCGACCACGTTCTACAACGGCAACGTCGACGGCGGGTCGCAGGGGCAGTTCCAGACGGTGGCCATGTTCATCGTCAAGCAGGGCTTCCGCGAGTTCGACTACGGCTACGCCGCCGCGGCCGCCTGGCTGCTGTTCCTGCTCATCCTCATCGGAGCGGCCATCAACTTCCTGTTCGTACGCAGGATCGGGGGCACGAAATGACCAACTGGTCTCCGACCGCCATCACCCGGGTCATGCTGGGCCTGGCCATCGTGGTGTCGGCGTTCCCGCTGTACTGGATGCTGGTGATCGCCTCGCGCACCAACGCGGACGCGGTGGCGGTGCCGCCGCCGTTCCTGCCGGGCGGGAACCTGGGCGACAACATCGCCGCGGTGCTCAGCAACGAGGACGCGCACTTCCTGCTGGGCCTGACGAACTCGTTCATCGTCTCGGCCATCGTGACCGTCTCGGTGGTGCTCATCTCGACGCTGGCGGGGTTCTCGTTCGCGAACCTGAACTTCAAGGGCCGGAACCTGCTGCTGGTGCTCGTGCTGCTGACCATGGCGGTGCCGTTGCAGCAGATGGGCGTGGTGCCGCTCTACCGGCTCATGGTGAGCCTGGAGTGGACGGGCACGCTCAAGGCGGTCATCCTCCCGTACCTGCTCAACGGGTTCGGCGTGTTCTTGATGACGCAGTACACGCGCCAGGCCGTGCCCATGGAGCTGGTCGAGGCGGCCAGGGTGGACGGCGCCGCCACGCTGCGGATCTGGTGGAACGTCGTCCTCCCCGCGGTGCGGCCGGGCATGGCCGTGCTCGGCATCAACACGTTCATGCTCATGTGGAACGACTTCATGTGGCCGCTGATCGTGCTCACCCCGGACAACCCGACCGTGCAGATCGCGATCACCCAGCTCAACGCCAGGTTCTCCACGAACTATACGTTGATCTTCGCAGGGACGGCGTTGTCCATCATTCCGCTCATCGCAGTATTCGTCGTATTCGGCCGCCAGATCGTCGGCGGTCTCATGGAAGGTGCGGTCAAGGCGTGACGACACAAGAGGAACAGACGCGTGCCGGGCTGCGCTTCCCTGCGGGCTTCGCGTGGGGCGCGGCGACCTCGGCGTACCAGATCGAAGGGGCCGTCACCGAAGACGCGCGCGGCACCTCGATCTGGGACACGTTCACCAAGACGCCGGGCCGGGTCGTCAACGGGCACCACGCGGACGTGGCCATCGACCACTACCACCGGTACCGGGAAGACGTCGGGATCATGGCGGAGCTGGGCCTGTCGGCCTACCGCTTCTCGGTCTCCTGGCCCCGTGTCCAGCCGTCGGGCTCCGGCAAGATCAACCCCAAGGGCCTGGACTTCTACAAGCGGCTCACCGACGAGCTGCGCAGCCACGCCATCGACCCCTGGCTGACCCTCTACCACTGGGATCTCCCCCAGGAGCTGGAGGACAAGGGTGGCTGGCCCAACCGCGACACGGCCTACCGCTTCGCCGAATACGCGGCGGCCGTGCACGAGGCGCTGAAGGACCACGTGCACACCTTCAGCACCGTCAACGAGCCGTGGTGCGCCGCGTTCCTCGGCTACGCCTCGGGCGAGCACGCCCCTGGCCGGCGCGAGCCGCAGAACGCTATCAGGGGCGCGCATCACCTCAACCTGGCGCACGGGCTGGCCGTACAGGCGATGGACGCCAGGCGGGTCGGCGGGTGCGTGAACCTGTACGCGGTCACCCCCGCCACCGACAGCGCCGAGGACCTGGACGCGGCGCGGCGCATCGACGGGCTGCAGAACAGGTTCTTCCTGGACGCCCTGCTGACCGGGCGTTACCCGGAGGACGTGCTCAGCGACCTGCCGGTCGAGATCGACTTCATCGAGCCGGGCGACATGAAGACCATCAGCGCCCCCATCGACGTGCTGCTCGTCAACTACTACAGCCGCTTCACGGTCTCGGGAGCACCAGGCGGCAAGGCGTCGGCGGCGGCGGCCCCCACGGATACGGCTTCGCCGTGGGTGGGCAGCGAGCACGTGTCGTTCGTCAACGGCGGCCGTCCGGTCACCGCGATGGGCTGGGAGATCGACGAGAGCGGCCTGGTGGAGATCCTCACCAGGGTGGCGCGGGACTACCCGCCGATCCCGATGGTGGTCTCCGAGAACGGCGCCGCCTTCGACGACCACCTGGACGACGGCCGGGTGCACGACCGGGAGCGGCAGGCGTACGTGGAGGCGCACCTCGGCGCCTGCAAGGAGGCCATCGAGGCGGGCGTGCCCCTGGAGGGCTATTTCGCCTGGTCACTGATGGACAACTTCGAGTGGGCCTGGGGCTACGGCAAGCGGTTCGGCCTGGTTCATGTGGACTTCGAGACACAAGAACGGCTACTCAAGGACAGCGCGCTCTGGTACTCGGAGATCATCCGGCAGAATAGGCGCCATGAACCGACCGACTCTTGAGGCAGTCGCGGCTCGGGCCGGTGTTGGCCGGGGCACGGTGTCGAGAGTCATCAACGGCTCGCCGAACGTCAGCGCCAGGGCCCGCGAGGCCGTGGAGCTGGCCATCCGCGAGCTGGGCTACGTGCCCAACCGTGCGGCGCGCGCGCTGGTGACGCGCCGCACGGACACGGTGGCGCTGGTGGTGTCGGAGTCGCAGCTCCGCGTCTTCGACGAGCCGTATTTCGCGGGTACGATCCGCGGCATCGGCTCGGCGCTGGCGGAGACCGGGCTGCAGCTCATCCTGGCGATGGCACGATCGCCGGAGGAGCACGAGCGGCTCCAGCACTACCTGACGGGGCAGCACGTCGACGGCGTGCTGCTGCTGTCGTTGCACGGCGCGGACCCGCTGCCGGGCAGGCTGGAGGAGATGGGCGTGCCGACCGTGCTCGGCGGCCGCCCCGTCGGCCTCGAGCCCTACAGCTACGTGGACATGGACAACAGGGCAGGGGCCCGGCAGGCGGTCAAGCACCTGCTGGGCCTCGGCCGTGCCCGGATCGCGGCGATCGCGGGCCCCCAGGACATGGGCGTGGGCGTCGACCGGTTGGCCGGCTACCGCGACGCGCTGCTGCCCTCGGGCCTGCCGGAGCTGGTGGCCTACGGTGACTTCTCGGAGCAGAGCGGCACGACGGCGATGGCCGAGCTGCTGGCGGCGCATCCCGATCTCGACGCGGTCTTCGCCGCGTCCGACCCGATGGCGCTGGGCGCGATGCGCGTGCTCAAGGCCGAGGGCCGGGCGATCCCCGAGGACGTGGCCGTGATCGGGTTCGACGACTCCAAGGCCGCGCTGCACGCCGACCCGCCGCTGACCACCGTCCACCAGCCGACCGAGGCCATGGGCCGGCAGATGGCGCAGCTGCTGGTGGCCCGCATCAACGGCGAGCAGTTGCGCCAGCCCGTCGTGATCCTCGACACGCACCTGGTACGCAGGGAGTCCGCCTGAAAGGGGTCTCGTGGACAGCAGGACGAAGCGCCGGTTAACCGACGCAGAGCTCGACGCGCTCGCCCGCCGGGCGCTGGGCACGGGCGTGACGGTCGCCACCGAGCTGACCGACGGCTACGCCAACGCCGTCTGGCGGTTGCAGCTCGACGACGGGCGCGAGGTGGTGCTCAAGTTGTCGCCGCCGCCCGACCTCGACCAGCTCAGCTACGAGCGCAACCTGCTGCGCATGGAGGCCGCCGCCATCGAGCTGGCGCTCGATGCGGGCGTGCCGGTGGCCACGCTGCTGCACTCCTGCTTCGACGACCCGGTGCTGGGCGGCGACTATCTGATGCTGAGCGCTCTCGACGGCGTGTCCTGGAACGACGTCAAGCCCGAGGGCGCGGACACGCTGCGCAGGGAGCTGGGCCGCCATCTGGCCAGGTTCAACGCGGTGACCGGCGAGGTGTTCGGCTACCCGCACGCCGGGATCGTGGGCGCCACCTGGCGGGAGGCGTTCCTGGCGATGGCAGGGGCGCTGCTCGGCGACACCGAGCGCTACCCGGCGCCGCTGCCGCTCCCGGCCGGGGAGATCATGGCGGTCTTCGACGCGGCGTCGCCGGTGCTGGACGAGGTGACCACGCCGCGGCTGGTGCATTTCGACGTGTGGCAGGGCAACGTCTTCCTCGACCTGACGGGGCCGCCGCGGATCCAGGCCATCATCGACCACGAGCGGGCCTTCTGGGGCGATCCGCTCGCCGAGTTCGTCACGCCGACGATCTTCGGCGAGCTGAAGGATGACGACCCGCTGCTGGCGGGCTACCGCGAGGTGACGCCCCTGGAGCTCACCCCTTCGGCGCTGGTCCGGCTCGACCTCTACCGCGCCTACCTCTATCTGATCCTGCTGGTGGAGAACGGACCCCGGCAGTACCCGGAGGACGAGTACGCCAGGGTCCGCGATCTCGCGATCAGCTCACTCGGCGACGTGCTGGACCGCCTCGTACGCTCGTCCCTTGGCTCCCGGGGCTAGCTCGGCGCACTGACCCGCGCCCGTGATCTTGTTCGGGACGCCGAGGTCCACCGGCGCGGGCGTGTTGCCGCTGCAGGCGAGCGCGCCCTTGACCGTGGTGCCCGACAGGATCGGCGCGGTGTTGCCGGTCAGCAGCGCGGCGCCGCGCAGGTCGGCGCCCACGACGGTCAGCGACCGCGCGCCGTTGACGCTGAGCGCGCCGCTGACGCGGGTGTCCAGCAGGTGTACGGCGGCGGGCCCGGACGCGGTCAGCGCGCCCGTGATGCCGCCGCCCGTGACCACCAGCGAGGCTCCGGCTTGCACCGTGACGGACCCCGTGACCTGGGCGTCGTCCAGGCAGGTGACGCCCTCGGCGACGGCGATCGAGCCACGGTGCGCCCCGGTGATCGTGCGGGTGCAGGCGGGCGGCGGGGCGATCGTGGTGACGGTGAAGCTCTTCGCCCGGCCGTAGTTGCCGGCGGCGTCGATCGAGCGGTACTCGATCTCGTGGCGGCCGCGCGGCAGCTTGCCGTACACGAGGGAGTCGATGACCGTGCCCTCCTCCGTGAACGTCCACGGCAGCTCGGAGGAGGTAGGCCAGCCGAAGTAGTTGAACCAGCCGTCGCGGTCCACCCGGGACTCCGAGACCACATAGCCGTCGCGGTCGTCGTCGCCGGTGAGCTTCATGGAGAACGGGCCGTTGTAGACGTAGGTGTCGCCCGATCTGGCGAGCGGCTCGGACAGCTCGTATCCGGTGGTGGGCTCGGTGGCGTCGATCGTCCAGGTGAGGGTCTTACCGCCGAGGGTGGCGGTGAGGGTGTGCGTGCCTGGCGCCAGGTCCTGCTCGCCCAGGTCCAGGTCGGTGCCGTGGGTCTGCTTGCCGTTCAGGGTCCACGTGACCTCGGGGGCGGCCGCGGCCGGGTGGGTGGTCTCCGCGTACACGACCTCGTCGCGGCCGAGCGGGCGGTCGGTGGGCGTGGAGGAGACGAAGGCGGGCTCGACGCCGTCCGGCGGGGTGGTCAGCGCGGTGTCCACCGTCCAGGTGCGGGTCCTGGTGATGGCCGTCCTGATCGCCGGGTCCCTGACGAACTCGGTCGGGTCCGAGACCGTGGCCTTGACCGTGTGCGTGCCGGGTGTGAGCCCGAGCGTGCGCAGGTCGAGGCTGTCCTGGTCCCCCGGAACGTCCTTGCCGTCCACGTTCCAGGTGGTCGTGAGCGGGTGGCCGACCGGGCGCATCGGCTCGACCCAGAGCACCCGGTCGGCGCCGACGGGGGCGTCCGCGGGCGTGGCGTCCTGGATGATCATGGTCTTGGCGGTGATGCGCTGAACCATGACCTCGCGACTGACCTGGTCGAAGTAGTAGCCGAGGGTCTTCATCATCGAGTGCTGACTGGGCCGCCAGACGCCGGTCGTGTAGTAGAGGCCGCCCTCGTAGCGGGCGATCGGGCCGCCCGACTCGCTGGGCTCGCCCAGCCAGCGCCACCACTTCTTCTGCTGATCACGCATCTGCTGCTCGGTCAGCAGGGTGTGGTGGGCGCTCGACGGCTCGCCCCCCGGGTAGGCGCCGCCGGGGACGCCGCGCTGGTAGTAGTCGTACTCGTCCTGCAGGCCGCCCAGGGAGTGGCCCAGCTCGTGCGGGCTGATCAGCGCCGACATGCTGTTGCTGCCGGACGCGGTGGCGTACGAGCCGCCCGCGCCGCCGTACGTGCCGCTGTTGCCCAGGGCGAGGATCTGCCTGTTGCCGGAGGAGGTGCCGGTGACCAGGTCGGCGTAGTGGGTGGCGGCGGCGTTGTCCATGGTGATCAGGCGCTGGACACTGCCCGGGTTGCACCGGCCCCAGAAGCCCATGCTGAGCGGCGTGGTCTTCCTCGGCGCGTCGAGGCCCGGGTCGCAGCTGATGCCCGACTCCCCCGAGACGATGTCGATCCGGTAGACGTTGATGTAGTTCCGGTACGTCTTGAACGGCTCGATCGACCACATCACGTTGAGGTGCCGATCCGCGTCGGCCTGGAACTTGGCCTGCTCGGCTCCGGTGTACCCGTCGCCCATGATGATCAGGTTGAAGCGTTTGGCCGGGGCACCCGTGACCTGCACGGGCACGACCGTGGCCGCGCCCGGCTCGCCTGGCTCGGCGGCGGTGGCGTGCGCGGGGGACATCGATAACGCGGGGGGCACATATAACACGGCGGCGGCCAGCACCAGGGCCGCGAATTTACGCATGACCAGAACTATCGGGCCGACTCGTCCGTCAGTCCACTGCTCTCGCCGATCTTTCCCCCCGTTTCCGGATATTTCCGGTCATTTCCGGTACGGGGGCGGCTCAGGCGCTGGGCAGCTCGGCCAGCAGGATGGGCTGGGTCGTGGGCTTGTTGCTACCGCCCGCGGGCTCGACCGTGAGCGCCACGTGGTCGTCGCCCGCCACCGGCGCGAGGAACACGGGCGTGGTCTGCCCGCCGTCCGCCCGGTCGAGCATCCCGGCGGGCCGCGGGCCGTCGGGGCCCATCAGCCACAGCTCGTACTCCTTGGACGTGGGCAACTCGGGAAGGTCCGACGAGGTGAACACCATCCGCCCCTTCGACCGCGAGATCACGACCGTGCCGGTGCCGCCGGAGGTGACGGGCTGGCGTACCGTCTCCGCGTCCGGCGCGGCCAGCACGGCGATCAGCTCGCCGTTCCTGGTGTTCAGGTCGCCCAGGTCGCGGCGGGCGTCGAAGGCGATCACGCCGAGCACCACCGCGGCCGCCGCGGACACCGCCGCCAGCCCCGCCATGACCTTCGTCCGCCTGCGCCGCAGCGGCACGATCTGCCCGGCCATTGGCCCGGCTGCCGGCTCGGGGCTGCCCTCGGGTGTTATGGGAATCTCGGGTGCCATCCTGAACGCCGGCCGGCGCTCCGGGTCCGGCGGCAGCCTGAGCGTGTTCTCGTCCCCGGCTCCCGGCGGGAGGCCGATCGTGGGCGCGTCGGGTGGCAGGGCCCCGCGGGTCTCGGGAGGCCGCCAGATGGTGGGGCTGTCGTCGTATCCCTGCTCTGGCTGGGTGCCGGGACGGCGGGTCTCGTGGGCGGCGTCGAGGAGTCGCTTTCTGAGCCTGGCGGGCGGCGACTCCGCCACCGCCTCCGCCAGCCTGGCCGCCGTCTCCCGCAGACGCCGTACCTCCGCGCCGCAGCGCGGGCACGCGAGGAGGTGCTCCTCGAACAGCACCCACTCGGCGTACGGCAGTGCGTGCACGGCGTAGGCGCCAGAGAGGGTGTGGAGTTCGTCGTTCATCATCCACTCCCTATGTGAGAGGCGGCTCACGCATGTACTTCGGCGGCTCGGGCATGTCGGATGGCCATGACGCTTGTTCATTTCGCATGACGTGAGACGATCTCAATGGGTGATGAATTATGAGCTGTGTGATCGCGGGCGGCGGCCCGGCCGGCGCGGTGCTCGCGCTGCTGCTGGCCAGGGCGGGTGTCGAAGTGACGCTGCTGGAGAAGCACGGCGACTTCCTGCGTGACTTCAGGGGCGACACGATCCACCCGTCCACGCTCCAGGTGCTCGACGAGCTCGGGTTGGTGACGGAGTTCCTGAAGATCCCGCACCGCAAGGCGTACGGGCTCAGCATGGTGACCGACGCGGGCGAGATCCAGCTGGCGAACCTGCGGGGGTTGCCGGGCAAGTACGACTACATCGCGTTCGTACCGCAATGGGACTTCCTCCAGCTCGTCACGTCGGCCGCCGGGAAATATCCGGGTTTCCAGATGATCATGAACGCCGAGGCCCACGACCTGATCCGCGAGAGCGGAAGAGTACGCGGGCTGTACTACCGGGACGAGTCCGGCGAGCACGAGATCAGGGCGGACCTGACGGTGGCCGCCGACGGACGCGACTCGCAGCTGCGCAAGCGAGCGGGGCTCGTACCTCAGGACCTCGGCGCGCCGATGGACGTGGTGTGGTTCCGGCTGCCGCGGCACGACGGGGACCCCGAGGACACGTTCCTGCGGATCACGGTCGGCCACATGATGGTCGCGATCAACAGGGAGAGCTACTGGCAGCTCGCGTACCTGATCCCCAAGGGCGGGTTCGACGAGCTGGTACGCGGCGGAATCGACGCGTTCCGCGAGCCGGTGGCGAAATCGCTGCCGTGGCTGGCCGACCGGATCGGGCACATCGGGAGCTACGACGACGTCAGCGTGCTCACAGTCGCGCTCAACCGGCTGCGCCGGTGGCACCGGCCCGGGTTCCTGTGCATCGGGGACGCGGCGCACGCCATGTCGCCGGTGTTCGGGGTGGGGATCAACCTGGCGGTGCAGGACGCGGTCGCCACCGCGAACCTGCTGGCGGGCTCGCTCAGATCGGGCGCGCCGATCCCGGAGTCGACCCTGCATCTGCTGCAGAAGAGGCGGATGTTCCCGACCAGGGTCACCCAGGCGGCCCAGCGGGTGGTCCAGAACCGGGTGATCAGCCCGGCGCTCAACCGGGGGTTCGACCCGTCCAAGCTGCCGCGCAACATCACGAAGATCCCGCTGCTCAACCGGCTGCCCCGACGCTTCATCGGCCTGGGCGTCCGTCCCGAGCACGTCGAGGTGCCGCCATCGACCTGACTCGTCCGGGTTGGGGACGTCGGCCTTCCAGATCGCGGTGCATGTCAAAACGTGGACAATGATGTCGGTTGGTCGGCAGAACGAGGCCAGTGGAATACCCTCGTATCTCGTGAGCAGCAATCTTGTGGATCTCGATTCCTGGCGAGCCCTCCCCGCGGCGCAGCAGCCTGACTGGCCCGACCGCGGCGAGCTCGACAAGGTCGTCGCCGAGCTCGGCGGCCTGCCCCCACTGGTCTTCGCGGGCGAGTGCGACCAGCTCAAGGAGCAGCTGGCCGCCGTCGCCCGGGGCCAGGCGTTCGTCCTGCAGGGCGGCGACTGCGCCGAGACCTTCTCCGGCGCCACCGCCGACAACGTCCGCAACAAGCTGAAGACGTTGCTGCAGATGGCGATCGTCCTGACCTATGCCGCCAAGGTGCCGGTCGTCAAGATCGGCCGGGTCGCGGGGCAGTTCGCCAAGCCGCGGTCCAAGGGCACCGAGATCCGCGACGGCATCGAGCTGCCCGCCTACCGGGGCGACATGGTCAACGGGTTCGACTTCACCGCCGAGGCGCGCAACCCCGATCCGTGGCGGCTGCTCAAGGCGTACCACTCCTCGGCCGTGACCCTCAACCTCGCGCGCGCGTTCACCAAGGGCGGCTACGCGGACCTGCGCCAGGTGCACGCGTGGAACCAGGACTTCGTCGCCGAGTCTCCGGCCGGGCGCCGTTACGAGCAGCTCGCCAGGGAGATCGATCAGGCGCTGGCGTTCATGCGGGCCTGCGGGGCCGACCCCGAGGAGTTCCACACGGTCGAGTTCTACTCCTCGCACGAGTCGCTCATCCTCGACTACGACCGGGCGCTCACGCGCATCGACTCGCGTACCGGGCTGCCTTACGACGTGTCGGCGCACATGGTCTGGATCGGCGAGCGCACCCGGCAGCTCGACGGGGCGCACGTCGAGTTCTTCGGCCAGATCCGCAACCCGATCGGCGTCAAGCTCGGCCCCACGACCACGCCCGAGGAGGCCGTGGCGCTCGTGGAGCGGCTCAACCCGCGTAACGAGGCGGGACGGCTCACGTTCATCACCCGGATGGGCTCTTCCAAGATCCGCGAGCTGCTGCCCGCGCTGGTCAAGGAGGTCACGGCCTCGGGGGCGAAGGTGGCGTGGATCTGCGACCCGATGCACGGCAACACGTTCGAGGCGCCCAGCGGGCACAAGACGCGGCGGCTGGACGACGTGCTGGACGAGGTCGCGGGCTTCTTCGAGGTGCACCGGTCGCTCGGGACGCATCCCGGAGGGATCCACATCGAGTTCACCGGCGACGATGTGACGGAGTGCGTGGGCGGGGGGCACGAGATCGTCGAGGGCGACCTGGCCACGCGTTACGAGACGGCCTGCGATCCGCGGCTGAACCGGGGGCAGTCTCTCGACCTCGCGTTCCGCGTGGCCGAACTCTACCGCGGCTGACCCACCACCGCCCGGCCGCCGGTGTCACGGCGGCCGGGGGTACGACTGCGCGCGCCGCTTCTCCCTCCGGCCCGCCACACGTGAGCGTCCGAACCTACCCCCCGGGTCGCCACGGGGCGTGGCCGTCCGCGACGGCGGGTTACGGGGTGGGTGATCTGCGTCTCATTGGTGCCGCCGACTGGACGAAAGTTCGGTGGGTTTGGAGAATGCGCGGATATGATCGCCCAGAAAGTGGGCGGAAATTTGGGAGAAAACGTGGACAGTGCCCCCGAGGGGGTGGACCCTAACGTCCCCAACGTCGCGCGGATGTACGACTACTTCCTCGACGGCAAGGACAATTTCGCGGCCGATCGGGTCGCGGCGGAGAAGATCCTCCAGACGTTCCCCAACACCAAAGAGGGTGCTCGGGCGAACAGGGCCTTCCTCCGACGGGCCGTACGGCACGTGGTGGACTCGGGTGTGCGGCAGATCGTGGACCTGGGCGCCGGGCTCCCGACCCAGGGGAACACGCACGAGACAGCCCCCGACGCGCGCGTGGTCTACGTGGACTACGACTCCGTGGTGTGCGTGCACGGCAGAGCACTGCTGGCCAGGAAGGAGAACGTCGACTTCCTGCAGGCGGACGTACGCGAGCCGGACGCGCTGCTGGACAAGCTGGGCGGCCTGGTGGACTTCGACCGGCCGGTGGCGTTCCTGATGCTGGCGATCCTGCACTTCATCCCGGACGACATCGCCTACGACGTGGTGGCGAAGTTGCGGGAGAAGAGCGCGCCCGGCAGCCATCTGGTGATCAGCCATGCCTTCGACACCACGCCGGACACCACCCCGCAGGCCCTGGAGATCTACCGGAAGGCCACCGCCGCGCTCAACCTCCGTAGCAGGGAGGAGATCCTGCGGTTCTTCGACGGTTACGAGCTGGCCGAGCCGGGGTTGACGTACCCGAACGGCTGGCGTCCCGAGAACCCGGACGACCCGGGGAACGGCATCACCTTCGGGTACGTGGGAGTCGGCCGCAAGCCCTGACCGGCCGGGCCCGGGAGACGCGAGAACCCCGCCGGGGCGGCGGGGTTATCGGGCGGCGCGTCAGTTCTGGTCGGCGTTCTTCAGCTCCTCGCTGAGCTCAGCCCTGATGCCGTCCATGTCCAGCGCCCGCACCTGCCGGATCAGGTCGTCGAGCGCCGCACCCGGGATGGCGCCGGCCTGGGCGAAGACCACGATGCCGTCCCGGATCGCCATGAGTGTGGGAATCGAGGTGATGTCGAAGCCCTGCGCCAGCGCCTGCTCGGCATCGGTGTCGATCTTCCCGAACGTGATGTCGTCGTGCTTGTCAGAAGCCTGCTCGAAGATCGGGCCGAACTTCTTGCACGGCGGGCACCACTCGGCCCAGAAGTCGAGCAGCACGATCCCCTTGTCGGCAATGTCGTTGAAGTTCTTCTCGGTTACTTCGATGGTCGCCACAAGTGGCTCCTCGTTCGTCGCTGAAGGTTTGCAATGGGTAAGAACCCCTACCCCGTCCGCCGCATTCCAGCGGCTTGACCTCAGCCCTTGCCCCCCTGGGAGCGTCAGGCCGATGACCAGCGGGTCGTGGTCGGAGGAGCGGTAGGCGTCCGGCCGGTGGAGGCCGCCGGTGACGACGCCTTCGACCCGCACGGTCTGGCCGGCGAGCACCGCAGGGCAGCCAGGGAAGCTCGGGATAAAACGTGCATCTCCGGCACTTAGCGCCAATTTTGCCCGCATATTTCTACATAAAAGTGGATGGAACATTAAATCGTCGAACCTTGACACGGGCAGCTTCGGGTATGACTGAGTGCATGGACTGGGTCACCTGCGCGTATTCGGCTGCCTGCACCGGAATCGCTAGCCAGCCGTCCGCCTTCTGCCTCGCACACCTGTCACCCGAACAACTCACGGAGGTCCTCCAGGAGATGTCCCCCGGCCGCCTGCTCGACCTGCGCGGCACCACCGTCAACAGCGACCTGCTGACCAGGGTGCTCGGCGCCACCGGCGGCAGGCCCGGCAGGACCCGGCTGGACCGGGTCAGGTTCACCGGCGACGTCCGGTTGTCGGGCGTGACGTTCGAAGGCGACGTCTCGCTCGACGAGGCCAGGTTCGAGCGGCTGGCCTCGTTCTTCGGCGCCCGCTTCGAGGGCAACGTGTCGCTGGCCGGCGCCAGGTTCACCCGCGAGTTGTCCTTCCACGGCGTCACCGTGCGCGGGCACGTCTCGCTGGACCGGGCCGTGATGTCCCGCGACGCGCTGTTCAGCCAGGTGCGCTTCGGTCACGGGTTGTCGTGCGAGCGGGCCAGGTTCGACGGTTACGCGGCCTTCGACGGCGCCCGCGTCGGCGACGGGGCCGCCTTCAGGGGGGCTCGCTTCGGCCGTACCCTGTCGTTCCGCAAGGTCAGCGGGCACGCCGGGTTCGAGGCCGCGCACTTCGCCGCGGACGCGTACCTGTCGGCCACCGGCCGGCTCTCCGTCGCCAGGGCCCGCGCCGACGGGCTGCTGGACGTGGCGGTCGCGCGGTGCGGCGTGGACCTGCGCGGTGTCGAGGTGGCGGGCGCGACGACGCTGCGGCTGACCGACTCGCAGGCCGACCTGGAGGGCGCGGTGCTGCGCGGACCCGCCACCGTGACCGGCCGGGGCAGGTCCATGCTGACCTCGCTGCGGCAGGTGGAGGCGGCCAGCCTGAGCCTGTTCGGGCTGGACCTGTCGGCGTGCAGGTTCGCCGGGCTCGCCCATCCCGCCGGAGTGCGGGTCAAGGAGTGCACGTTCGCGCTCACCCCGCGCGGCGTGCGGGTGAGCCTGCGCTGGCCGATGTTGCGCTGGTTCTCCCGCCGCCGCGCGCTGGCCGACGAGCACACCATGCGCGGCTGGATGGACCCCGGCGACCCGGCCACCACGCCCGACCGGCTGGCCGCGCTCTACGCGGGGCTGCGCCCCAGCGATCGCGCCACCTCGGCCGACTTCGCGTTCGCCGCCATGGAGATGCGCCGTCAGGCCGGCCACCGGTGGTGGTTGTCAGTGTCGTGGCTCTTGTGCGGGTACGGCATGCGCATGGGCAGGGCGGCGGCCTGGTTCGCGCTGCTGGCCGCGCTCACCGCGGCCGCCGTGTTCTGGGGCTCGGCCTCCCACGCCGACCGGCAGGCCGAATCCCCGAGCCCCGCCGTGCACCGCTAGACCGCCTGCGCGGCTACAGCTCCGCCACGATCGCGGCGATGGCGCCGAAGTGGGACGAGCGCCAGCCGCCGCCCATGATCCTCCGGGAGAGCTGCTGCAGCTCGTCGTCGGGGTCGAAGCCCTCGTGGTCGAGGAACAGCCTGGTCCCCCTGCCCTCGGCCTCGAGGCGCCAGGTGACGGTCCAGTCGGCCCGTTTCCGGTCGCTCCAGCTGATCTTCAGCAGCTTCTCCGGCTCCAGCTCCAGCACCTCGCAGTAGACGATCCCATCGAACCCGACCTGCTTCTTGGGCGTCGTGGTGAACGTGAACCGATGCCCCACCTCGGGCTTGAAGTCGTTGGGCATGAGCCAGCGGGCGACCAGCTCGGGCTCGGTCAGCGCCCGCCACACCTTCGCGGGCGGGTGCGCGATGAACTGGTCGAGCCTGATCGCGCGCAGGTCCTCAGTTGTCGTGTCGTCGGACATCTTCGTCCTCCAGGTCGTCGAGCAGGGTCGTGAGGTCGGCCAGGCGCTCCCGCCAGAACCGTTCGTACGGGTTGAGCCAGTCGCGGATCTCCATGAGCGGCGCCGCCTCCAGCCGGTAGTGCCGCTCCCTCCCCTTGCGGGTCTCGGCCACCAGCCCCGCGTCCCTGAGCACCCTGAGATGCTCCGACACGCTGGGCCTGCTCATGTCGAACCGCTCGGCCAGCCGGCCCGCGGGCTGGGCGCCCTCGTCGAGCAGCAGGCGCAGCAGCTCGCGCCGGGCCGGGCTGGCCAGCGCCGTGAACACGTGGTCGGCCGTCATACCTGGCTGACCACGAACCCATTGCCGAACGGATCCTGGAACAGCAGCTGGCGGCCCCACGGCGCGTCGCTCGGCCCCTCGAAGGCGATCTCGTTCTCACGGAGGCGGGCGGCCAGCGCGTCGAGGTCGGGCGCGGTCACCACCAGCCCGCCGATCGGCGCCATGTCAGGGAACCAGGAGGCCAGCAGCAGCTCGGTCTCGGCACCCTTGGGCGCGACGGTGAGCCAGCGGCCCATCGGGAACGGGTTGTCGGTGCGTACCTCGAAGTCGAGTACGCCGGTGTAGAAGGCCAGCGCCCGCTCCTGGTCGGCGACGGGTACGGTGACCGTGAGGATGTTCGATATAGGCATGTCGGACACTATACGTAGGTTTTTTCTTACATATCAACCCGGCTCCCGAAAATATCGGGGAATTCCCGGATAGGACCCTGAGATCGGCCTCCGTAGACTTGGGCCCATGCGCATCGACGACTACGTGGCAGACCTTGACCGCGCCCTGGCCGGCCCGCACGGGCCCAAGCGCGACCTGGTCGTCGAGGCGCGCGACAGCCTGGCCGACACCGCCGACGCGCTGGAGGCCGACGGGCTCGACCGGGCGGAGGCGGAGAAGCAGGCGGTGGCGGAGTTCGGGCAGGTCGCCGAGATCGCCCCCGGCTACCAGGCCGAGCTGACCGCCACCTCGGGGAGGCGGCTGGGCGTGCTGCTGTTCATCGGCGTGCCGATCACCGTGGCGATGTGGTCGGTGATGTGGCGCCTGTACCCCGCCGCCGACGACGTCTGGACGAACCGGCCCGGCTGGTACTCGCCCGTCTCGCGGCTGCTCGACCTCATCCAGCTCGGCACTGGCCTGTACGGCGGGCTGGTGGTCTTCGCGCTGAGCCGGGGCGCCCGGTGGATGCGCCGGCCACGGCTGGCGACCAGGTCCCTGGCCGTGCTCGTCTGGGTCACGCTGCCGATCGCCGCGGGGCTGGGCCTGCTGCTCACCTACGGCATGGACGCGCCCAACACCCTCACGCCCCTGCCCGCCGTGCTGGCCAGCCTGGTGAGCGCGGCCCTGTGGGGCCTGCAGGTCTACGGCGCCATCCGCTGCATGCGCCTCACCCGCGCGTCCCGGCCGCGCGCCGCACGCGACTGACCCTCACGTCGTTGCGCGGGTCTCCGCGCGCAGGACACTGCCGATCACGCCGGCGAACTCCCGCCACGCCGACCGCTCCCCTTCGAGCTGCCTCCTGCCCGAGTCCGTCAGCCGGTACGTGCGGCGCTTGCGCCCGCCCACCGTCGCCCACTCGCTGGCCAGGTAGCCGATGCGCTCCAGCCTGCGCAGGGCCGGATAGACGGTGCCCGTGGGCACGGTGAGCACTCCCCCGCTGCGCTCCTGCAGCGCCTCGATGATGGCGTAGCCGTGCAGCGGCTCGGCTTCGAGCACCGAGAGCAGCAGCGCGTCCATGTGCCCGCGCAGCGCGTCTGGATTCATGACGTCGATCCTAGACACCAGTGCTTCATGTAGCCAGTCTACATGTAGGCTGTCTATATGTAGGTAGGCACAACAACGGAGTCGTGATGGATGTACTCGACCTGGCACGTACGCAGTTCGCAGTGACGGGGAGCCTGCACTTCCTGTTCGTGGTGCTCACGCTGGGGCTGGCGCCGCTGGTGGCGATCATGCACACCCGATGGGCGATGTCGGGCAAGCCGCTGCATGAGGGGATGACGCGCTTCTGGGGGCAGCTCTACGTCATCAACTACGCGCTGGGCATCGTCACCGGGCTGGTGATGGAGTTCCAGTTCGGGCTCTCGTGGAGTGGGTTGTCCCATTACGCGGGCGACGTGTTCGGCGCGCCGCTGGCCATGGAGACGCTGGTGGCCTTCTTCCTGGAGTCCACGTTCCTCGGCCTGTGGATCTTCGGCTGGGGCCGGCTGCCCAAGTGGGCGCACCTGGCATGCATCTGGCTCGTGACGCTGACGGCGTACGCGAGCGCGTTCTACGTCATGGCGGCCAACTCGTACCTGCAGAACCCGGTCGGGTCGGTCGTCAGAGACGGCCGGATGGAGCTGGTCGACTTCGGCGCCCTGCTCACCAACAAGGCCCTGGTGTTCTCCTTCCCGCACGTGATCGGGGCGGGGCTGTTCACGGGGGCGATGGTGCTCGTGGGGGCCAGCGCGTACCAGTTGCGGCGCCGGACCGACCACGTGGAGTTCTTCACCCGGTCGATGCGCACCGGCGTGGTCGTGGCCGCGATCGGGATCTTCATCACGATGGGGTTCGGGTACGCGCAGTTCGCCGGGGTGCAGGAGGGCAAGTTCGACAACACCACGGCGGCGGTCGCGCTCGGCTTCATGATCGAGTTCGGGCAGCTCCTGGCGCTGATCGTGCTGCTCGTGATGCTGCCGCTGATCCGCGTCCTGCCGCGCTGGCGGTGGACACATCCGATCTTGATGGTGATGACGCCGCTGCCGTTCGTGCTGGCGATCCTGGGCTGGGTGGCCAGGGAGGCCGGGCGGCAGCCGTGGATGATCTGGGAGCGGCTCAGCGTGGCCGACGCCATGTCGCCGGGGCTGACCTCGGGCATGGTCACGGCCTCGCTCACCGGCTTCGTGGCGGTGCTGGGGCTGCTGGCGGTCGTCGACTACGTCCTCATCGTGCGGGCGGTCAGGCGCGGGCCGCGCGACCTGGCGCTCGGAGCCACCGACGACGAGACGCGGACCCCCGCGCTGAGCTACTGAGGAGTGCGTGACATGGAAGTGATCTGGTTCGTCGTCTTCGCGGTGCTGCTCGCCGGATATTTCGCCCTTGAGGGGTTCGATCTGGGAGTGGGGCTGCTGCTGCCGGTGCTGGGCAGGACGCGGGAGAGCCGGGATCGGATGGTGGCCGCCGTGGCGCCGTACGTGCTGGCCAACGAGGTGTGGCTGGTGGCCGTCGCCGGGACGCTGTTCGGGGTCTATCCCCTGCTGGAGGGGGAGGTGCTGTTCGGGCTGTACCCGCTGGTGGTGGCCATGCTGCTGAGCTGGATCCTGCGGGATGCCGGGTTGTGGTTCCGGCGCAGGCTCGACGGCTCCAGGTGGCGGGGGTTCTGGGACGCGATGATCGCGTTCGGGTCGCTGGGGTTGTCGTTCGGCTGGGGGATGACGCTCTACGCGGCCGCCACCGGAT
The DNA here is from genome assembly GCF_043197025.1 of Nonomuraea marmarensis. Taxonomy (NCBI): domain Bacteria; kingdom Bacillati; phylum Actinomycetota; class Actinomycetes; order Streptosporangiales; family Streptosporangiaceae; genus Nonomuraea; species Nonomuraea marmarensis. The sequence continues at coordinate 10,009 of NZ_JBICRM010000014.1, read as the reverse complement.
TCACGGCGCCGCCCGTGCACCCGGTCGGGGTGATGCTGGGCGTGGTGGTGACCGTGTTGTTCGCCTTCCACGGGTGGACGTTCCTGGCGTGGCGGACGCCCGGCGTGTTCGGCGGCGCCAGGTCGGGGCGTTCCCTGCTGGTGTCGGGGTTCGTGGCGGCGGTCCCGGCGCTGGGGGTGCTCGCCGGTGCGATGTCGTACTTGCTGGAGCACAGCGCGCCCCCGGCTACGTTGAATGTGCTCAGTGTCATGGTGTTGCCGTTCGCACCCGTCATGCTGGGCGCGCAAATATGGGTATGGCGCACTTTTCGTCCAGGGAAGGACGCCGTCCGGCTCCCGTCGTTCTTCTGAGGACTCGTGCACAAGGATCTCCTGCGGCTCATGCGGGCCGAGCGGTCGGTGCGCCGCCACCTGACCGTGACCATGGTGGCGGCCGTGGCGGCGGGACTGCTCGTGCTCGTCCAGGCCGAACTGCTGGCCGGGGTGCTGTCCGGCAGGTTCACCGCCGCCGCCCTGGCGGGCCTCGCGGCGGTCGTCGGAGTGCGGGCGGTGCTCGCGTGGGGCCAGGGCGTCTTCGCCGGGCGTACCGCGACCGGCGTGAAGTCGGCGCTGCGCCATCGGCTGCTGGAACGCCTGCGCGAGCTCGGCCCGGCGCGGCTGACCGCGCACCGCTCCGGCGAGCTGGTCACCCTCACCGGGCGGGGCCTGGACGGGCTCGACGCCTACCTGACCGGCTACCTGCCGTCGATCGCGGTGGCCGGGGTGGTGCCGCTGGCGGTGCTCGTCCGGCTGTTCGCCGCCGACCTCGGGAGCGCGGTCATCGTGCTGGTCACATTGCCGTTGATCCCCGTCTTCGGGGCGCTGGTGGGCATGACCACCAAGGCTGTCACCGAGCGGCAGTTCCTGGCGTTGTCGCGGCTCGGCGGGCACTTCCTGGACGTGGTACGAGGGCTGCCCACCCTGCGGGCCTTCGGCCGGGCCCGCTACCAGGCGTCCGTCATCCAGCAGGTCGCCGACGCGCACCGGAGCGCCACCATGCGGACGTTGCGGGTGGCGTTCATGTCGTCGCTGGTGCTGGAGCTGTGCGCGTCGTTGTCGCTGGCACTGGTGGCCGTGCCCGTCGGGCTGCGGCTGCTCGGGGGGTCGCTGGATCTGACGACGGCGTTGCTGGTGTTGTTGCTGGCGCCCGAGGCCTATCTGCCGCTGCGGGCGATGGGGACCCGGTTCCACGCCTCCATGGAGGGGGTGGCCGCCGCCGACGCGGCCTTCGCCGTACTGGACGACGACCCCGATCCGGTACGCCCGCCCTCCGCGCACGGGGCGCCCTCGGGGGCGCCGGAGATCCGGCTGGAGAACGTGACCGTCCGCTACCCCGGCCGGGACGGCGCCGCGCTGGAGAACGTCTCGCTCGTCATCGGCCCGCGTGAAAGGGTGGCGTTGGTCGGCGAGAGCGGCGGCGGCAAGAGCACGTTGCTCCACCTCCTCCTCGGCTTCATCCGCCCGTCCGAGGGCCGGGTGCTCATCGACGGCACCGATCTGCGGGAGCTCGACCTGGCGAGCTGGCGGGCGCGGCTGGCGTTCGTGGCCCAGCGGCCGCACCTGTTCGCCACCTCCGTGGCCGGCAACATCCGGCTCGGAGCCCCTTCCGCCTCCCTGGACGAGGTGCGCCGGGCGGCCGCCGCCGCGCACGCCGACTTCGTGGAGGAGCTGCCCCAGGGGTACGACACGCTGGTGGGCGAGCGCGGCACCAACCTGTCGGCCGGGCAGCGGCAGCGGATCGCCCTGGCGCGGGCCTTCTGCCGTCCCGACGCCTCGGTGCTGCTGCTCGACGAGCCCACGGCGCGTCTCGACGGTCGCAGTGAGGCGGCCGTGGTGGCGGGCACCTCCGAGCTGGCCCGGGACCGCACGGCCGTCATCGTCGCGCACCGGCCCGCCATGATCGACCTCGCCGACCGCGTCATCCGCCTCCATGAGGGCCGCGTCGTCAGCGACACCACCCGCACCACCACGTCCAGCCCCGCCGAAGGGGACGCCGTCCGAGCCGATGAGGCGACGATGGGAGGCGGTGGCGTCACCGTACCGAACACGGACGGGCGTGGCCAGGTGGCGGCGCGGGGCGAGAGGGGCGAAGGGTGAACCGGCGGATGGGGATGCGGCTCGTCTGGGCCGTGCTGGCGGGGGCGGCGGCCGACCTGGCCGGGCTGGGGTTGATCGCGGCCGCGGCCTGGCTGATCACCCGGGCCGCCCAGCAGCCGCCCCTGGCCGCCCTGAGCGTGGCGATCGTGGCGACCAGGGCGTTCGCCACCAGCAAGGGCGTCTTCCGCTACACCGAACGTCTCACCGGCCACGACGTGGCACTCCGCGCGCAGGCGGGCACCAGGGAAGGCCTCTACCAGGCCCTGATCCCGCCCCAGCAGCCCAGCCACGGCGGCGCCGACCTGCTCAGCCGCATGGTCGACGACACCGAGGCGGTACAGGACCTGCTCGTCCGCTGCCTCCTCCCCGCCGTCGCGGCGGCGATCGCCGGGCTGGCCGCCGTCGTCGTCGCGCTGACGATCCTGCCGGTGGCGGCGCTGGTGCTGGTGGCCGGGCTCGTGCTGGCCGGGGTGCTGCTACCAGCCGGTACGGCCGCCGCCGCCCGCCGCTGGTCGGCCAGGATCGCCCCGGCCAGGGCGGCGCTGGCGGGCCGGGTGGCCGATCTGGTGCACGGCTCCGCCGATCTGGCCGCGTACGGCGCCGACGACGAAGCCCTGGCCAAGGCACTCGAGGCCGACGAGTCGCTGGCCGCGCTCGAACGCCGCCAGGCCCGCGTGCACGCCGCAGCCCTGGCCGGGGGCACGCTGGTGCAGGGGCTGACGGTGGCGGCGGTCGTCCTGCTCGCCCAGGGAGCGGGCGCCGGCTCGGTCGGCACGGCCGTGCTCGCGTTGACCGCCCTGGTGTCCTTCGAGCCCGTGCTGCCGTTGGCGGCGGCGGGCGAGCGCATGGCGGGCATCACGGCCGCCCTCAGGCGGCTCCGGGAGGTCCGCACCGCCGCCCCGGCGATCATCGAGCCCGCCCAGCCCGCGCCGCGCCCCGAAGCACCGCTGACCGTTGAGATCGACGACCTCGTGGTACGTCACGCCCCGGAGGCGCGACCCGCATTGGACGGGGTGTCGTTGCGGCTCGCGCCCGGGAAGCGGGTGGCGATCGTCGGGCCCAGTGGGGCGGGGAAGAGCACGTTGCTGGCCGCGTTGATGCGGCTGGTCGAGCCGGCGTCCGGAAATATCAGGATCAATGGTCTCGACCTCCGGGACCTCGCCGGTGACGACGTGCGGGCGATGATGACGGGGCTCACCCAGGATCCGTACATCTTCCGTGCCAGCCTGCGTGACAACCTGCGCCTCGCGGGCCCCGAGGCCGACGACGAGGCGTTGCGGGGCGCCGTACGGGATGCCAGGCTGGAGGGTTGGGTCGAGCGGACCGGGTGGGACGCGGAGCTGGGTGAGGACGGAACGACCGTGTCCGGCGGGCAGTTGCAGCGGCTGGCCCTGGCCAGGGCGTTGTTGTACGACCCGCCCGTGCTGCTGCTCGACGAGCCCGCCGAGGCGCTCGACGAGGAGACGGCCGACCGGCTGATGGGCGACCTGCTCGACGTGACCAGGGACCGCACCACGCTGCTCGTGACGCACCGGCTCAAGGGGCTGGAGCTGGTCGATGAGATCGTCGTGCTCGAAGAGGGCCGGGTCGTGCAGCGAGGGCATCACGACGAACTCGTCGCCGTGCCCGGCTACTACCGCGACCTGTGGGAGTCCGAGGTCCTCACCCGCCGGTAAGCCCACTCGGAGATATCGGAGGTAGAGTTGGCGTCGCCAGCAAGTTTGAACTGCAAACTAGTTTAAGACGACGAGGGGTTTGCGATGCCGGATGACGAGCGGGTGCCGAGTCCCGAGGAGATGTTGCGCGTCATCGAGGAGCAGAGCGTCGCCACCGTGAAGTGGCTTCACGGCGATCCGCTCCTGCTCTACGTGCCATGGGGCACCGCCTGGCTGCTCGGCTTCACCGCGTTCTTCCTGCACTACGGGCTCGACGGACACTCGTACGCGCCCATCTCCCAGATGCAGGCCCTGGCCGTGCTGATGGGCGCGCAGCTCGTGGCGGGGGCGGTGGCGGCGTACGGGATCGTGCGGATGAACAGCCTCGTCCGCGGCGACAGCCAAGCCAGGGGCGCGATGTATGGCTACGCGTGGTTCGCCGGGATGCTGCTGATGGTCATCATCTGCACCAGGCTCACCATGCTGCTGCCCCCCGACGAGAGCGGCCTCCTGTGGGCGGGCTCGTCGCTGATGGTGGTGGCGGTGCTGTACATGGCGGGCGGCGCGATCTGGCTGAACTGGCCGATGTTCTTCATCGGGGCCTGGATCGCGGGCGTCGACGCGCTGGGCGTGCTGCTCGGCGCCGGGTGGCACGCGCTGCTGACGGCGGTGCTGCTGGGGGGCGGGTTCATCGTCGCGGGCCTGTGGCTGAGGCGTCGCGGATGACGGCCGGCGACATGGCGCTGCCCGATCTCGACCCGGTGATCCACGCGCAGGCCAGGCTGCGGGTGGTCGCCGCGCTCAACGTCCTGGGCGACGGGGACGAGATGGCGTTCGCGTCGATGAAGGAGCTGCTCGGGATGACGGCGGGCAACCTGTCCGTGCACCTGACCAAGCTCGAGGACGCCGGATACGTCCGGATCACCAAGACGCACAAGGGCCGCACCCCGGTCACGTACGTGGCGATCACCAAGCGTGGACGGCTGGCCTTCGAGGACTACACCAAGGCGATTCGCGCCCTGCTGGACAACGCTGGAGGAACGCAATGACGGTGCTCGCCAGAGCGATCGAGGCCACCCGCCGCTACGGCGACGTTCTCGCGCTCGACCGCGTCTCGCTCGACATCCGGGCGGGTGAGCTGGTCGGGCTGCTCGGCCCGAACGGCGCGGGCAAGTCCACCCTGATCAACCTGTTCGTGGGGCTGCGCCGGCCCACGTCCGGCACGGTCGAGTTGCTCGGCGGCTCGCCGCAGGATCCGGCCAGGCGGCTCGGCATCGGCGTGACCCCGCAGGAGACGGGGCTGCCCGAGTCCTTACGGGTCGGCGAGATCGTCGACTTCGTGGGGGCGCATTTCCCGAAAAAGGCGGATAAAGGGGAGCTGCTGGAGCGCTTCGGGCTGAGCGACCTCGTCAGGCGGCAGGTCGGCGGCCTGTCCGGTGGGCAGAAGCGGCGGCTGGCCGTGGCGCTGGCGTTCGCGGGGCGGCCGGAGATGGTGTTCCTGGACGAGCCCACGACCGGGCTGGACGTCGAGGCCAGGCGCTCGTTGTGGGACGGCGTCAGGTCCTTCCACGACGACGGCGGCACGGTGCTGCTCACCAGCCACTACCTGGAGGAGATCGAGGCGCTGGCCCAGCGGGTCGTGGTGGTGGGCCACGGCCGCGTGCTGGCCGACGACACCGTACGCGCCGTACGCGACATCGTGGGCGTGCGGCGCGTCTCGCTCGTCGCCGAGGACCTGCCCGAGTTGCCCGGCGTGCTCGGCACCGAACGCGCGGACGGCCGGATCAACCTGGTCACCACCGACCCCGATCGGCTGGTCGTCGAGCTGGTGAAGAGCGGCACGCCGTTCTCGGGGCTCGAGATCAGGCCGACCACGCTGGAGGAGGCCTTCCTGGCCATCACCTCGAAGGAGACCGCGCATGTCTAACCTGGTCGTCGCGCACACCCGCTATTTCCTGATCGAGCAGCTCAGGGTGCCCATCGGCATCCTGGCCAGCGCGTTGTTCCCGGCCATCTCGATGCTGGCGTTCGTGGTGCCGTTCGCGGGCGGCGAGCCCAAGGCGGCCACCATGGCGACGGGCTCGCTGATGTTCTTCGGCGCGATGTCGGGTGCGTTGATCGGGCTCAGCATCGCCGTCGCCCAGGATCGCGAGCAGCCGTGGAACCCCTATTTGCGCACGCTGCCCGCGGGCCCGTTCCCCCGCTTCGCCGGGCGGATCCTGGCCACGATCGCCGTCATGCTGCTCTCGGTGATCCCCGTGCTGCTGGTCGCGGCGGTCTTCACGGAGGCGACGATCACGCCGGTACGGCTGCTGCTCGGGCTGGGCATGCTGGTCGCGGGCGGGATCCCGTTCATGCTGATCGGCGTGTTCATCGGCTTCATGCTGACGTCCAAGGCCGCGATCGCGGTGTCGCAGATCCTGTTCTTCCCGCTGGCGATCCTCGGCGGGCTGCTGCTGCCGCCCACGATGTTGCCAGATTTCGTGGAGGTCGTCTCGCCGTACACGCCCACCAGGGGCGCGGCGGAGCTGATCTGGTGGGCGATCGCGGACCACAGCCCCAACACGGTGGCGCTGGTCGCGCTGGCCGGGTGGACGGTGGTCATGGCGGTGGCCGCGGGATGGGCCTACCGCCGCGACGAGGGCCGGCGTTTCTCCTGATGGAAGGGGGGTGTGCCGCCGAGTCCGCAGCGATCTCGACGGCACACCCGTCCATGAGGGGGTCCAGTTATTTCTTCTCTTCGAGGGTGACGGTGACCTCACTGGTCTTGCCGTCCCTCATATATGTGATCTTGACCTGTTGGCCCGGTTTGAAACCTCTGACCTGCCCAACAACCGTATCGCCCCCGTCAACCGCCGTGCCGCCGATCTTGGTGATCAGGTCGCCCTGCTTCAGCCCCGCCTTCTCCGCCGGGCTTCCCGCGGTGATCTCCCTGACCAGGGCGCCGGGCACGTCGCCGGTCGCGTCCGTGACGCTCACGCCGAGGAACGCGTGGCTGACCTTGCCGCTGCCGATGAGCTGATCGGACACCTGCTTGGCGGTGTTGACCGGGATGGCGAAGCCGACGCCGCCGCCGGCCGCGTCGGAGGCGATCGCGGTGTTGATGCCGATCAGCTCGCCCGCGGCGTTCACCAGGGCGCCGCCGGAGTTGCCCGGGTTGATCGAGGCGTCGGTCTGGATGGCGCCGCCGATCGTGGTCCCCGCGCTCCCCTGGCTCTCCTCCTGCTGGCCCCAGCCCGGCGGGATCTGCTGCCGCTGCTCGGGTCCGGTGCTCAGGGTACGGTCGAGCGCGCTGACGATGCCCGCCGTGACGGATCCGTCCAGGCCGAGCGGGCTTCCGATGGCCAGTACGGCGTCGCCGACCTTGAGCCCGTCGCTGTCGCCGAGCGTGGCCCTGGTCAGCCCGGATACGCCTTCCGCCCTGATGACGGCGAGGTCGGTGGCCGGGTCGGTGCCGACGACGCTGGCCTTGGCCGTCTTGCCGTCGCTGAACTTGACGGTCATCCCGCTGCCGCCCTGGTTCGCGCCCTCGACCACGTGGTTGTTGGTGAGGATGAGCCCGTCCTCCGACAGCACCACGCCGGAGCCCTCGCCGGTCTGGCCCTGGATCATCACGACGGTCGGCTGCACCTTCGCCGCGACCTCGGCGACGGTGAGCTGGTTGGAGGCCGACTTGAAGACGGGGCTCGGCCCGCTGCTGCTGGCCACCGGCTCGGGCTGGAACGAGGTGGCGACGACGGCCCCCACAGCGCCGCCGCCGACGGCCATGGCCGCCAGGGCGAGCCCGGCGATGGCCTTCTGACCAGTGGAGAGGCGCGCCTTCTTGGGCGGCGCCGACGGCGGGGGTGGCGGCGGCTGCTCCATGGCGATCGTGTCGCGCCGGGGGAAGCCCCCGGCGGCCGGCGGGGTGTTGCCGAACTGGCTCCACCCTCCGGTGCCCTGCTCGTGAGGCTCGTTCGCGTTCATCTGTCATCTCCCTCGAGTCCCGATGTCTCAAGGGTGTCAAGAGCCGCGTAAGCACTGCTTAAGCCGGTAATCCATAGCGGTGGCCGCCCCTGATAACCGCCTTATCGATCGAGGTGGGACAGGGGGTGCGGGCGCTGGAAATATCCGAAAAATTTACCCGCGGGCGGGCCAGTACTCGTCCCTGAGCAGGCGCTTGTAAAGCTTGCCCGTCGGATGGCGGGGCAGCTCCGCGCGGAAGTCCACCGACTTCGGGCACTTGTAGTGGGCCAGCCGCTCCCGGCAGTACGCGATCAGCTCCGACTCCAGACCGGGCCCCGCCTCGGCCATGGACATCGGCTCGACCACGGCCTTGACCTGCTCGCCCATCTCCTCGTCCGGCACCCCGAACACCGCCACGTCGGCCACCTTCGGATGCACCGAGAGCACGTTCTCGGCCTCCTGCGGGTAGATGTTCACCCCGCCAGAGATGATCATGTACGAGCGGCGGTCGGTGAGGTACAGGAACCCCTCGGCGTCCAGGTAACCGATGTCGCCCAGCGTGGTCCAGCCCCTGCCCAAGGGGTCCTGCGCCGAGCGGGTCTTGCCGGGGTCGCCGTGGTATTCGAAGCGGCCGCCGTTCTCGAAGTAGATCGTGCCGTGCTCGCCCGGGGGCAGGTCGTCGCCGTCCTCATCGCAGATGTGCACGACGCCGAGCAGCGAGCGGCCGACCGTGCCCCGGTGCTGGAGCCAGTCCCGGGAGTCGACGTAGAGGAAGCCGTTGCCCTCGGTGCCCGCGTAGTACTCGTGGATGATCGGGCCCCACCAGTCGATCATCTGCTCCTTGACGGGTACGGGGCAGGGCGCGGCCGCGTGAATCGCATACCTAAGCGTGGAAATATCGTATTTTGTCCGGGTTTCTGAGGGTAGCTTGAGCAGCTTGATGAACATCGTCGGCACGAGCTGCGAGTGCGTCACCCCGTACCGCTCGACCAGCTCCAGGTACCGTTCGGGGTCGAAGCGCTCCATCACCACCACCGTGGCGCCGAGCCGCTGGAACGTCAGGCTGTAGCGCAGCGGCGCGGCGTGGTAGAGCGGCGCGGGCGAGAGGTAGACGCTGTCCGCCGACGGCGCGAACAGCGCCCCGAGCAGCTTGAACAGCGTGCCCGGCTCGGAGAGCGGGCCGTGCGCCGCGGGCAGCTTGACGCCCTTCGGCCGGCCGGTGGTGCCCGAGGAGTAGAGCATGTCCGTGCCCGTGCACTCGTCCTCGATCGGGGTGACCGGCTGCTTCGCGACGGCCTCCTCGTACGGCTCGAAGCCGTCGGCCACGCCGTCCAGCATGAGCCGCAGCCCGACGCCCGGCGTGGCGGCGGTGATCGATGTGGCGACGCCGGCCAGGTCCGCGCTGGAGATGAAGACGCGGGCGCCGCAGTTGTTCACGATGTAGGCCAGCTCGTCGGTCTGCAGCCGGGAGCTGATGGGCGTGTAGTACAGGCCCGAGCGGTGCGCGGCCCAGACGACGGCCAGGAGGAGCGGGTGGTTGGCGAGCATGAAGGCGATGTGGTCGCCCGGCCGCAACCCGGCCGCGCGGAACAGGTGGGCCAGCCGGTTGGACTCCTCGTCCAGCTCGCGGTAGGTGACGACCCGCCCGGAGCCCGCCATGATCACAGCGGGCTTGTCTGGGGTGACTGCTGCGATGGCTCCCGGATACATGAACAGAACACTATTCGGCTGATCGCCCGATACGCCAGGAGCGGCTGCGGCACGGCGAAGCCGCGACCTCGCCGTTGAGGCCGCGGCTTGCTGAGGGCCGTCAGGCGGCCGTGTGGTAGACGTCCTTCCAGCCGGAGTGGTAGCCGGTCGGGCGGTGGCGGTTGCCGGTGCTCACGTCCACGTAGATGTGGGCGGCGTTCTTACCGTAGAAGGAGAAGTCCTTCGGGTGCTTCGAGCAGTTGTAGAAGCTCTTGAAGAACGAGGAGCCGTCCGTGTTCACGACCTTGAACGTCTCCCACGCGCACTTCTTCTTGCCCCACCACTTGTAGTTCGTGAGGGTGCTGTGCACGGTGTAGAAGTAGTCGTACCGCCACTCCCACACGTGCTTCTTGACCTTCTTCACGACCCACTTGCAGTGCCGGTCGCCCTTGTGGTCCCAGGGCGGGCGGAGTTCTCGGATGGTGAGACGGCGAGTTGGAGATCCGCGGGTCACAGCTTGATCGCGTACGGCGTGGCGGTGCCCTGACGCGCAACAAGGCCCCGTAGAACGGCGGTTCTCACGCC